>NZ_JBILOS010000086.1:0-8748 GCF_044374345.1 Sphingorhabdus sp.
ACGGCTATCGTCGTATATTGCTTAAGCTTTCGGGCGAAGTGCTGATGGGGGATCAGGCCTATGGCATTGACCCGGATACCGTCGCACGCGTCGCCGAAGAAGTGAAGGCGGCCCAGGATACCGGGCTTCAACTGTGCCTCGTTATCGGTGGTGGCAACATCTTCCGCGGAATGGCCGGTGCTGCCAAGGGCATGGATCGCGCACAGGCGGACTATATGGGCATGCTGGCAACGGTGATGAATGCTTTGGCCATGCAGAATGCGCTCGAACAGCTTGGTGTCCCCACACGGGTTCAGTCGGCCATCGAAATGGACAAGGTGTGCGAGCCTGTCATTCGCCGCCGTGCAGAACGTCATCTTGAAAAAGGCCGGGTCGTGATCTTCGCCGCCGGCGTTGGTGCGCCATTCTTCACGACGGATAGCGGCGCTGCATTACGTGCTGCCGAAATGCAGTGCGATGCTTTGTTCAAAGGCACCTCGGTCGATGGTGTATATGATGCCGATCCAAAGAAGGTCGCGACAGCAACCCGTTATGAAACATTGAGTTACGACCGGGTGTTGGCAGATAATCTGAAGGTTATGGACGCGAGCGCGGTGTCGCTTTGCCGTGATAACAACATTCCAATCGTGGTGTTCTCCATCCGCGAACAGGGCAATATTTTAAAAGTGCTGGACGGAAGCGGCACTTCTACTGTGGTAACAAGCGAAGGAAATTGAATCATGCCGCAATATGACAAGACTGATGTCGAGCGCCGCATGAAAGGCGCTGTTGATTCGTTTAAGAGCGACCTTTCCGGTTTGCGCACGGGCCGTGCGAACGTGACCTTGCTCGACCCCGTAGTGGTCGAAGTATATGGCTCACACATGCCATTGAGCCAGGTTGCAACGGTCAGCGCGCCTGAGCCGCGGTTGTTGTCGGTGCAGGTTTGGGACCGTTCAAACGTGACCCCGGTTGAAAAGGCTATTCGTTCGGCTGGCCTTGGCCTTAACCCGATCACCGATGGCCAGACATTGCGTCTGCCTATCCCCGATTTGACCGAAGAGCGCCGCAAAGAGCTAGCTAAGCTTGCAGGCCAATATGCGGAGAAGGCGAAAATCGCGATCCGCAACGTGCGCCGCGATGCCAATGACGGGCTGAAGACGGACGAGAATAAGAAGGAAATCAGCGAGGACGAACGCAAGCGGCTTGAGACGGAAGTTCAAAAGATGACCGACGAGATGATCAAGGCCGTTGATGACGCTGCTGCCCACAAGGAAAAGGAAATCCTTAGCCAGTGATATTGGCGCAAGTCCCTCTAACGAGATTGTGTTATTCCCGCGAAACCGGGAATCCATGGCCAAAGTTGTCAGTGAATGCTGATGGCTTAGATCATGGGCCCCCGATCAAGTCGGGGGTGACAATGTTTTGCGGGGCGGCAGGTCAATCATAATGTTGACCACCGGTTCCCAAACTGAGCGCATTGAGGCCGGCACCGGAAAAATGCCGCGGCATTTGGCCATCATTATGGATGGCAACGGGCGCTGGGCCAAAAAACGCATGTTGCCGCGGGCCATGGGGCACAAAAAGGGCGTTGAAACCGTTCGCAACATTGTGCGTGCAGCGGGCGAGCTGGGCTTGGAAGCGCTCAGCCTCTATGCGTTTTCGAGCGAAAACTGGAAACGTCCGGAAGATGAAATCAACGACCTGATGGGGTTGATGCGCGAATTCATCAAATCGGATCTCGATGAATTTGCGGCCAATGATGTCCGTTTAAAGATAATAGGTAATTACAAAGCATTAGCGCCCGATATTGTGGATATGCTTGAAGAGTCGATTGCGCGAACGTCACAGAACACACGTACGACGCTGGCCGTCGCGTTGAACTATGGCGCGCAGGATGAGCTTGCGCGCGCGGCCCGTTCCGCCGCTGCGCAGGGTGAGATTACCGTAGAATCGATCGAAGCCAATTTGGACACTGCAGGTCTGCCGCCATTAGACCTTTTGATCCGGACGTCGGGCGAGCAACGCTTATCGAATTTCATGCTGTGGCAAGCAGCCTATGCCGAGTTCTGGTTTACCGACACGCTGTGGCCCGATTTCAGCAAGGATGAGCTTGCGCAGGCTTTGACCGAGTTTTCAACGCGTGAGCGACGTTATGGTGGCCGATGACCGATAAGATCGTTCCGTTGCTGAAGCCGCGTTCCGACTTAGGCGTGCGGACATTGTCGAGCGTTGCCATGATGTCGGTGGCTATCGGCGCGATCTGGCTGGGCGGCTATGCGTTTATGGCGCTGATCGTTCTGGTCGGGTTGGGGGTGTATTGGGAATTCGCAAAGCTCGCGCTTGCGTTTGCCCGTAATATGCCCGCGCGTATCATCTGGCTTGTCGGCGGACTTGTTTACGTTGGCCTCGCTTGCTTCACTTTGCTGCTGTTTAGCGCACCCTTCTTTGGAATGACGCCCACAATCATGCTGATCGCAGGCGTTATCGGAACTGATGTCGGCGCATATTTCGCTGGCCGGACATTCGGCGGGCCAAAAATTGCGCCGGGCATTAGTCCGTCGAAAACATGGTCTGGTTTGCTAGGCGGCATGGTTGGCGCTGGCTTGATGATGATCGCTATTCAGGCCGCGATTTATGCATTCAGGGGCGGCAACGCTGGCAATGGCGACGTTTATCTGACTTATGGTTGGCCCCGCCTTGCCTTGGCCGGCGCTGCACTTGCTGTTGTTGCACAAATCGGTGATTTTTTCGAAAGCTGGATGAAACGACGGGCAGGGGTGAAGGACTCCGGACGGCTTATCCCCGGGCATGGCGGCTTGTTTGATCGCACCGACGGTTTGATTGCGGTCGCATTTGTTGCCGGGCTGATTACCGTTTCGCAAAGCGCAATGGGCAGTTAGAGATGACACGCAGCGTTTCGATATTCGGGGCCACTGGCTCTGTGGGGCTCTCCACCCTCGATCTCGTGCGTCAGCATCGTGATGCCTATCGCGTCGTCGCCCTGACCGCCAATGGCAATGCTGCAGCGCTTGCAAAGCTTGCCATTGAATTTGGCGCAGAGCTGGCGGTGGTCGCTGATGAGGCTTCCTATCCGGCGCTGAAAGATGCGCTGCAAGGCACGGGCATCGAAGCGGCTGCAGGCGCTGAGGCGCTAGTCGAGGCGGCGCAGCGTGATGTCGACTGGACGATGGCATCCATCGTGGGCTGCGCTGGATTGCCGCCCACCATGGCCGCGATACAGGCGGGCAAAACCGTTGCCCTTGCCAATAAAGAAGCGCTGGTTTCGGCAGGCGCGCTGATGATGGCTGCGGTGCGGCGGTCCGGGGCATCATTATTGCCCGTGGATAGCGAGCATAATGCCATTTTCCAGTGTCTCGCCGGAAGCAAGCTGGAACATGTGCGCAAAATCACGCTGACCGCAAGCGGCGGCCCGTTTCGGTCGTTCTCGCTTGACCAGATGCGTGAGGTTAAACCGGCGCAGGCAGTCGCGCATCCCAATTGGGACATGGGCGCAAAGATAAGCGTCGATTCCGCGACGATGATGAACAAGGGCCTTGAGCTGATTGAGGCATATCATCTGTTTCCCGTCGGGCTCGATAAGCTCGACATTTTGGTTCATCCGCAATCGGTCATCCATTCGATGGTGGAGTATGACGATTGTTCTACGCTGGCACAGCTTGGTTCGCCAGACATGCGTATACCCATCGCCAGCGCGCTGGCATGGCCGGAACGTATGGCCACGAACTGCAAGCCGCTGGATCTTGCGACCATTGGCCAGCTGACGTTCGAGCAGCCCGACATGGTGCGCTTTCCTGCGCTGCGCTTGGCCCGCGCGGCAATTACCGAAGGCGGCGCGAAGCCGGCCATCCTGAACGCCGCCAATGAAGTGGCTGTCGAAGCGTTCTTGCACGGCCAGATTGGCTTTCTGGATATCGCAAATGTGGTGGAGGCAACATTGACGGCCTATGCGCCGGCAGCGCCCACAAACTTGGAGGATCTGTTCAGCATAGATGCAGATGCGCGGATTTATGCGCGGCACGAATTGGAGGCATTGACGCGTGGCAACTGAATCACCCAATATCTTTTTGACCCTGATCGCGTTCATTGCGCTGATCGGGTCTTTGGTCGTTGTCCATGAACTGGGGCATTATCTCGTCGGCCGCTGGTTCGGCGTGAAGGCCGACAAATTTTCCATCGGCTTTGGCCCGCAAATTTGGGGCAGGGTGGATAAGCGCGGCACGTTGTGGCGCATTGGATTGTTGCCATTGGGCGGATATGTCCAGTTTGCAGGTGACATGAACCCGTCCAGTCAAGCCGATGACAGCTGGCGGCAATTGCCCGAGGCCGAGCGCAACCAGACTTTTCAGTCCAAGACGTTGTGGCAGCGCGCATTGATCGTGTTTGCTGGACCCGCGGTAAACTTCTTGCTCGCGATATTGATCTTCATGGGCTTTCTGCTGGCATTCGGGAAGTCGGTTACACCGCCGGTATTGGATGTGGTTCAACCCGGAAGCCCCGCCGCAGAAGCCGGTTTGATGCCGGGCGACCGCGTACTGAAATTCAACGGACGCAGCATCGAAACCTTTAACCAGATGGCCAACGAGAGCATCATGATCCCCGGTGAGCGTGCCGTCATCGAAATCGAACGCAATGGAGAGCAGTTGGTAAAAGAAACCGTCGTGGCCGAAGTCAAAGAAGTTGATCGCTTTGGCAACGAATATCGTATTGGCCGCATTGGCGTTGGCGCCAGCAAGGTTGAAGTTCGCGAAGTCGGATTATTGGAGGCGCCATGGGCCGCTGTCTTGCAAACAGGCAATGTCTTGCGGCAGCAGATGACTGGCCTTGGGCAGATTATTTCGGGCCGGCGACCGCTTTCCGAACTTGGTGGGCCGTTGAAAATCGCAAAAGTTTCCGGCGAAGCGATGAGCCTTGGCGTATTGACGTTCATAAGCCTTGCGGCGCTGATCTCGATTAATTTGGGGTTCATCAATTTGCTGCCAATCCCGATGCTCGATGGAGGACATCTTTTGCTCTACGGAATTGAGGCGATACGCAGACGCCCCGCAACACCGCAGGTGCAGGAGTGGGCTTTTCGTGCAGGTTTTGCGATGCTCGCGGCGTTTATGCTGATGGTGACATTTAATGACCTCGCGTCTTTCGGGCTTTTTGAAAGCGGCTGAAGGCAATGTATACTTGATTGCGGACGCTGCATGGGGCAGGGACGCAAAACCGTTTTAGCGGCAATACGCCAACTCCCGGTGGGGGCCGGACATCAGATCGGATGACAATGAAAAGTAGACCTTTCGGCAACCTCAAGAGCGTTGGCATTTTTTTGATGGGTTCCACCGCCCTTGCTGCGTCTGGTACGATGACGCCCGCATTTGCGCAAGCAACGCCGCCGCCACCGGCACCAGCCGCTGAGCCGACTGCGCCAGCTACATTCGATGAAATCAAGTCCATTACCGTTGTTGGTACACAGCGACTCGAGGGCGATACAGTCCGGTCGTACATTCGCTTACGCACGGGACAGCTTTGGACCCAGGCTTCTGCTGACCAAGCGTTGAAAGATTTATACGCGACGGAATTATTTGCGGACGTCGCCGTGCGCAACAATTCGGGCGCGGTTGTCATTGAAGTGCGCGAAAACCCGGTGGTGAACCGCATCATTCTTGAAGGCAATAAGCGTATCAAGAACGACAAGATCGAACCCGAAATAAAGTTGGCGCCGCGTCAGATTTATTCGCGTTCGAAAGTCCGCGCGGATGTTGCGCGCATCGTCGAACTCTACAAGCGTCAGGGACGCTTCGCTGCGGTGGTCGAGCCCAAGCTGGTCCAGTTGGATCAGAACCGCGTCGATATCGTCTTCGAAATCACTGAAGGCCCGAAATCAAAGGTCCAGCAGATCAACATCATCGGTAACGAAAAGTTTTCCGATGGTGACCTGCGTGGCGAAATGGTGACGAAGCAATCGCGTTTTTACCGCTTCTTCAGCTCAGGCACCAGCTATGACCCTGACCGTCTGGCATTTGACCAACAAAAGCTGCGCCAGTTTTATCTGACGCAAGGCTATGCCGATTTCCGCGTGGTATCCGCTATTGCGGAACTGACGCCCGATAAGCAGGATTTCATCATCACTTATGTGGTGGAAGAGGGCGAACGCTACAAATTCGGCGATGTGAAGGTTGAAAGCCAAATCCGCGATTTCGATTCCGAACGTCTGACAACGACATTGCGCATGAAAAAGGGCGATTGGTACAACGCCAAGATGGTCGAGGATACGGTCGAAAGCCTTTCCGAAACCGCTGGTCTATTTGGTTATGCCTTTGCCGACGTGAACCCCGATTTCCAGCGCGACAAAGAAACGTTGACGATGGGTATCACCTTCAACGTTGCGGAATCGCCGCGGGTGTTCGTTGAGCGTATCGACATTAACGGCAATACGCTGACCCAAGACAAGGTGGTTCGCCGTGAGTTCCGTTTGAACGAAGGCGACGCATTTAATAGCATTCAGGTGAAGCGCACCGCAGAACGCATCAAGTCACTTGGCTACTTTCAAGAAGATCTCGAAGTCGAGCAAGCGCAGGGCACCGCGCCCGACCGCATCGTGCTGACGACCAATGTCGAGGAAAAGGCAACGGGCGAATTGTCGCTTTCGGCTGGTTTTTCGTCGATCGAAAACTTCATATTCCAAGGTTCCGTAAGGCAGCGGAACTTCCGCGGCGTTGGCCAGGAATTGCGTACGAATATCTCATATTCGTCCTATTCGAAGTCCGCTGAAATCGGGTTTACCGAGCCCTATCTGTTTGACCGTTCAATTGCGGTGTCCGGCGATATCTTCCGCCGCGATTTGAACAGCTTCAACTTCTTCAACAATCAACGCAACACAACCTATGAGCAGGCAACCACCGGGTTCCAACTGCGCGTTGGTGTGCCGGTGAACGAATATGTCTATTTCCAGGCACGCTATGGCCTGAGCCAGGACAACATCTCGTTGGATGAAAACACCTTTTTCACTGACCCAGATGGTACGGGGCCGCTACCTGCGTCGTGCGACCCAATCGTCGCCGGCCGGTTCCTGTGTGATGCCACGGGCAAACGTCTGACGTCATCGCTGGGTTATACCTTGTTATATGATGATCGCGACAACCGGATCCGTCCAACGCGAGGCCAGAGTATTGGTATCAGCCAAGATATCGCAGGGCTTGGCGGCAGCGTTAAATATGTCAGGTCGCGCATTAACGCGGACAAATTTTGGAAGCCATTTGGGAACTTTGTGTTCGGCCTGTCAATTGAGGGCGGATATATTCACCCGCTCGAAAACCGCGGCCTTGAGTCAGCGGGCGTTGATGACGTCCGTTTGACCGACCGTTTCTACCTCGGTGAACCACAGATGCGCGGGTTTGATATTCGTGGCGTTGGTCCACGGGTACAGCGCGTGTTCTTTCAAGGCGACATCGTCAACGGCGTAGCCGTGAACACGGCATTGACGGACCGGAACCAGATTCAAGACGATGCCATCGGCGGTCGGGCCTATTATATGGGCCGTGCGGAGCTTCAGATTCCGCTGGGCAGTGGCGCCAGGGAGCTGGGTCTGCGCCCATCCTTGTTCCTCGATGTTGGTTCGGTTTTTGACGTGACCCGTCCTATATTGCAGACGGTTCAGCAACGCGAAATATTGTCTGATGGCACACAGGGTGCGCCGCTATATTACTTTGTGGACACCACAGGAACGCTTCAGACGTCCACTACCGCAACCAATGCCGATGGATCAGCGCGCATATCTGCGCTGCGGTTCGAAGAGCGTTTCTATGGTGACACATGGAAGCCGCGTATGTCGGTGGGTTTTGGCGTAAACTGGAACTCGCCTTTTGGTCCGTTCCGGCTTGATATTGCCCGTGCGCTGCTGAAACAGCCCGGTGACGACACCAAATTATTTACATTCAACGTAGGAACTCAATTCTAATGAAAATTCGTAACACCGCCATCGTGGCAGCTCTTTTGTCCGCAACAGCCATCGCTGTTCCTGCAACGGCTCAGGTATCCGGCATTGCAACCGCCGAAACATCGGTCGCAATTGCCCGTACAAAGGCACTCGGCACAGCGTATCAGCAGATCGGCACGCAATATGCAGGCGTTGTTCAGCAGATGCAGACCAAGCGTCAGGAAATCAACAACATCAATGTGCAGCTTGATACCAATAAGGATAAAGAGCTGACGCAGGCTGAGCTCGACGCAGCAATTAAGGCGAAAAACCCTTTGCTGACGCAGCTTGATGAAAAGCAAAAGGAAATCAATACGCTTCAAGAGCCGATCATCTTGGCGCAATTATATGCCGTCGAACAGATCGCTGTGAAGTATGAAGCGGCGCAGCAGGCGGTTGTTGCCGCAAAGAAAATCAGCGTCATTTTGGCGCCGGACGCATTTGTGTGGGCACCTGAAGCCGTTGACGTAACGTCTGCGATTACCGCTGAACTGGATAAGGCTATTCCAGCAGCATCACTCACGCCCCCTGCGGGCTATCGTCCGTCGCGTCAGATTGGCGCTTTGTATCAGCAAATTCAGCAGCTGTTTAACAACGCTGCGCAGATGCAAGCCGCTCAGGCCGCTGCGGCTCAGCCACGTGCGGCTGCACCAGCAAACCCTGCAGCACAGCCTGAAAGCCGCTAAGCGGAATGAGCGAGGCTGATTTTAGCAACTATGACGTACGCCGGGTTATGTCGGTGCTACCGCATCGATACCCGATGTTGCTGGTTGACCGCGTTGAAC
>NZ_JBILOS010000087.1:0-8747 GCF_044374345.1 Sphingorhabdus sp.
AACAGCTTTGACCGGGTTTTCATGGTGCATATGTACCATGAAATAGGTGAGCCCTATGCGTTCCTTTGGCGCATGCGGCCTGCGCTCGCCAAGGGCGGACAGGTCATTGTCGTTGACCGCGATCGACCGACCGCCCAGCACGGTATTCCGCCAAAGCTATTGTTCTGCGAATTTGATGCCGTGGGCTATCGTTTGACCGGTTTTACCGAACAATTGAAACTGGGTGGATATATCGCCCGTTTTGAAGTCAGCGGGAAGCGGCCTGAGCCGTCAAAAATCAAGACATGTGCTGCACGATATCCGCAAAGTTAAACGGAATTTTGTGGCGCGCTTAATCGCCGTCAAAACCAATCAGCGATGCCACCCGCACACCTTGGGCGCGCAACTTGGCCGCGCCGCCAAGGTCAGGCAGGTCAACGATGAACAATGCCTGTTCAACCCTACCGCCGCCTTGTTGGATTAAGTCGACGCCCGCCAGGGCCGTGCCGCCCGTGGCAATCAAATCGTCGACCAACAGGACTTTCTGGTCAGGCTGCACATGGCCGACATGCATTTCAATGCGGTCGGTGCCATATTCGAGCGTGTAATCCGTGCCGATTTTCTCGCCGGGCAGCTTCCCGGGCTTGCGCAGCATCAATTGGCCAAGGCCAAGCACATAAGCCAGAGCGGACGCCACGATAAAGCCACGCGCCTCAATGCCCGCGACAAGCTGCGTATCGGGGTCCACCAGCGCCGCGAGCCGATCAATGGTCATGCGATAGCCGTCGGCGTCGAGCAGCAGGCTAGAGACGTCGCGGAACATGATGCCCGGTTTGGGATAATCCGGAATGTTGCGAATCAAGGCGGCGAGGTCGGCGTTGTTATTCATGCGCCATGACTGCCCGCAAGCTGCAGGATTTTCAAAAGAAAAGGGCCGGAATATTTGTGTTTATTGGTAACGAACGCGCGGCAATAAAAAAGGGGCAGCCTATCGCTAGGCCGCCCCATTTTATATCCCGTAAGGGAAACCGAATTACTTCAGTTCGACGGTTCCGCCGGCTGCAAGGATCTTCGCCTTGATGTCTTCGGCTTCTGCCTTGTTTACGCCTTCCTTGAGTGCCTTTGGCGCGGCCTCAACAAGAGCCTTTGCTTCGGTCAGACCAAGGTTGGTGATCGCACGGACTTCCTTGATGACTGCAATCTTGTTGCCGCCATCGCCGGTCAAGATAACGTCAAATTCAGTCTGCTCTTCAGCAGCTGGCGCAGCGGCACCAGCAGGTGCAGCAACAGCAACAGCAGCAGCGGCGCTAACGCCCCACTTTTCTTCCAAAGCCTTAGCAAGTTCAGCCGCTTCAAGAACGGTCAATGCCGAAAGTTGGTCTACGAGCTTTTCAATATCAGCCATTTAAATAACACTCCGATTTTCTGTCATATCTGTAGGGCCCGCCCAGCCGGTTAAAACCATGGGACGCAGCCGGTTTAATTCAAAAAAGTTATGCTGCCTTTTGGTCAGCATAGGCACCAAAAACGCGTGCCAATTTCGCAGCAGGTGCGGTCGACAGCTGTGCAAGCTTCGTTGCCGGTGCTTGGATAAGCCCGATAAGCGTGCCGCGCAGTTCGTCGAGCGATGGCAACGAAGCCAGCGCCTTTACACCGTTTACATCAAGGAACGTGTCACCCATCGCGCCGCCGACAATTTCAAGTTTGTCATTGGTCTTTGCGAACTCGACAGCAATCTTTGCAGCTGCAACCGGGTCCGATGATGTGGCGAGCGCTGTAGGGCCGGTAAGCAATTCAGCTACCGATCCATATTGCGTTCCTTCAAGAGCGATTTTGGCAAGACGGTTCTTGGCAACCTTATAGCTTGCACCAGCATCCCGCATCTTCAAACGAAGGTCGGTCGATTGTGCAACCGTCAGCCCGAGATTACGGGTGACGACGACAACCGCCGCTTCATTGAAAGTGGCGTTCAGCGATGCAACTGTTTCGGTCTTTTCAGAACGGTTCATGCATTACTCCTTTTTCAGACTTCGCCGGCAAGCCGACAAAATCCAACACGAAAAGCGAAACACCCGGCTGGGCGATCCGCTGACTTCAGTCCGTGGGGAAGTTTCATGCCGAACTCACACGATGTAAAATCGGGAGCGGTGGCGAAGGATGGCAAAAGCCAGTCCTGAAATCTCTATCCCCGTCTAGGCTGGACATTAAGAACGGCAAATTCCGTTCACCAACTGTCTCGGACGGTTGCCGGTGGAGCCGTCGCCCCACCGAACGAGGCGGGCATTAGCAGGGTTGGGCGCAGAGTCAAGGGCGACCGCCGCTGTGATCGCTGTCCGCCGCGATCGCGTTTCAAAATCCTATGAAAGTCCGGACAATTTATCTTACTGGACAATCCTTGCCTCGCTGACTTAATCGAAATGCAATTCATCAGGTTAAAGGACACAATGATATATGGCCGACACGCGTGAAAAAACGGCGGCGCTGATTGGCGCATATTATGCTGCATTCAATGCCATGGATGTTGAAGCTATCTTGGCATGTCTGGATGACAATGTGGCGCATGATATCAATCAAGGGGACCGTGAAACCGGCAAGCTAGCCTTTCGCGCCTTTCTTGGCCGCATGGACCATGCCTACAGCGAGCAGCTGCGTGACATTGTCATTATGACCAGCGAAGATGGCCGGCGCGCGGCGGCGGAATTCATCGTCGACGGGGTTTATAAGGTTGCTGATGAAGGCTTTCCTGCCGCGCATGGTCAGAGCTACAGCTTGCCAGCCGGTGGCTTCTTTGAGGTTGCGGACGGAAAAATCACACGCGTCTCGGTATATTATAATCTTGCCGACTGGATCGCGCAGGTTTCATGACGGTAGACGTCCGTTCCTTGACGGATCCCGAGGAGCGCTGGGCCGCCATTCCTGCGCTGTCTGATCTGCGTATCCGGGTTTTTCGCAGCTGGCCCTATCTGTATGACGGCAGTGCAGAGTATGAAGCCGCTTATATGGCCGAATTTGTGCGCGAACCGGGTTCGGTGCTTGTCGTCGCCCGGGACGGGGACGCAATCATCGGCGCGGCTACGGCGTCTCCATTGGAGGGGCAGAAGCCGGACATCCAGAATCCTCTCCGCGAACAAGGTTTGGATGTTGCGCAGATATTCTATTTCGGGGAATCCGTTCTGTTGCCGCAATATCAGGGGCAAGGCATTGGGCACCGGTTTTTCGACGCGCGTGAAGACGCAGCGCGCGCCGCAGGGGCACGGAAAACTGCCTTTTGTGCGGTGGTCCGCCCGGACGATCATCCGATGCGGCCCGAAACACCACGCGATTTGCATCCATTCTGGCGTGCCCGCGGCTATGCGCCGGTGCCCGGTTTGACCGGAACACTCGAATGGCAGGAACTGGGCGATGATTTCGAAAGCGCGCATGTGATGCAATTCTGGATGCGCGACCTGTGACCGCGTCGGTCCGTATTGCGGCAGCTCAATATCCCATCGGGGAACCCGATAGCTTTGCCAGTTGGCAAGCGAAAGTCGGGCAGTGGGTGGGCGATGCCGCCGCGCAAGGCGCACAGCTTTTGGTCTTTCCCGAATATGCGGCGATGGAATTGGCCGCGATCGACAAGGCGACGGCGAGCGATCTGCATGCCTCGTTGCGAGCCGTGGTTGCCTTGGGGCCAAGAATTGACGCCCATTATGCGGATCTCGCGCGGCAATTTGGGGTCGTCCTGCTCGGCGGAACCCGACCCTTTTGCGGTGAGGCTGGGCAGGTTGTAAACAGGGCGACGCTGTATATGCCGGACGGGCAAACGGCCTATCAGGACAAGATTATGATGACCCGGTTCGAACGTGAATCCTGGGACATTAAGGGTGGAAAAAGCCTGCGGGTTTTTCGGACATCTTTGGGAATGCTGGGTATTTCTACCTGCTATGATATCGAATTCCCGATGATCGCGCGGGCGCAGGCACAAGCTGGCGCACAGGCCATTCTCTGCCCGTCGTGCACCGACAGCTTACAGGGCTATCACCGCGTTCGGATTGGGGCACAGGCGCGGGCATTGGAGAACCAGATTTTTGTGGCGCAGGCACCGACCGTTGGCATGGCCCCATGGTCGCCGGCGCTGGACGAAAATTATGGTGCAGCAGGGCTGTTCGTTCCGCCTGATGGGGATAGCCCCGATGACGGCGTTGTGGCGATTGGGACCGAAGGGCAGGGGGCGTGGGTGATAGCAGACGCTGATCTTGCGCGCGTGAACCGCTGGCGCACCGAAGGGGCCGTGCGTCCCTTTGCGCATTGGCCCGAACAATATTGCGGCGCAATTGCTAGCGATCTGCCGGTAGAAGTGGTGCCACTGGATTAACTGTTCGCAAAAATGGGCGGAGCGGTTAGGGGGACTTTTATGCCACAAAATGCCGCCCTACCACGCCTGCACCTTCTGCTCGCGATCGCAGTGATGGCGGTGTGGGGAACGAATTTCGTTGTCATCAAATTGGCGCTAGCCCATTTGCCGCCTTTGTGGCTTGCGACGCTGCGTTTTACGTGCGCATTTCTGCCCGCGGCGTTCTTCCTAAAGCGGCCAGCGGTGCCTTTGTCCAATCTGGCAGCTTACGGCATATTGATCGGGGCCGGTCAGTTCGGCCTGCTGTTTTTGGCGATGAAAGGCGATATCACGCCGGGCCTCGCCTCACTGGTCGTCCAGATCCAGGTCTTCTTTACCATTGCCCTATCCATGCGGCTGACGGGGGAGAGGGTGCGCACATTCCAATGGGCTGCACTGGCGTTAGCGACAAGCGGGCTGGCCGTCATTCTGACCCATTCGGATGGCAGCGCGACGCCATTGGGATTGATGCTCGTCGTAACGGCGGCCTTTTGCTGGTCGAGTGGCAATATGGTCTCGCGCGCCGCGGGTAAGGTCGACATGCTTGCTTATGTGGTCTGGGCCAGCATCTTTGCCGTGCCGCCACTATTGACCCTCGCCTTGTTGTTTGAAGGCCCGTCGGCCTTGATTGCGGGCGTGCACGCGGCAACAGCGACGACCTGGGCGGCGGTGGTCTGGCAAGCGGTTGGCAACACCATGTTCGGCTATGGCATTTGGGGATGGCTTCTGGCTCGGCATCCGGCGGCAACCGTTGCACCTATGGCGTTGCTGGTGCCGATATTCGGGATGGGGGCGTCCGCATTATTCTTGCACGAGCCATTACAGAGCTGGAAATTGCTGGCCGCTGCGCTGGTCATGGGCGGATTGGCGTTAAGCCTTTTATGGCCGAGATTTTTTCAACCTATTTCGAAAATGGAATAGACCGGACCCGCGGCGGTTTGTTCGCCGGTGCCGACGGCGATGACATTATTCAGCCAGCTATAGCGGCTATCACCACATTCGAATTTTGCGACGACTGCCAGTGAATATTCGTGGCGCTCCAGCAATGCGCCTTTCCGGAACCGAGACATCGCTTCGGCTTCGGCCAGAAAACGGCCCTGATAATTGAGGTAAACCAAAGCCCCGTCGTCAGTTTGGAGCGTTAGACGGACGTCGATTACCATCACGCCATCTTCACGATTGACGACCCAATCATTTCCGCCCGGCAGTACCGTGCCGTTCAGCCGCTCGCCGGCAAAATGGCCGCCGGTGACGGGGGCAATGCGGCGCAGGCCGGCGGGGGTTTGGCCAATGCTGATCATCCCGGCGAAATCAACGGTCAGCGTCATGGTAATGAGGTGGCGGTGCGGTAAATTGTTCATTGCACAGTTGCTACCATGACGGCAGGATGGCGCAAGAGTTATCAGGGAGAGAGTTTTGGACAACATAATTGCGCGCCGTCCGGGCCCATCGGTTCAGGAAGTGTTCGACGGCGACCGTAATCCAGCGCCTGCGGTCATGCGCGTGGAATCACCTGCCATTGGGCAAAGCAGTGATGATATTTCTATTGCGCGTTACTTCGCCAAAGACTGGCATGATCGCGAAGTCGAGCAGGTTTGGCGCAAGACATGGCAACTGGCATGCAGGCTGGAGCATATCCCGAATATTGGCGACCATGTGGTCTACGACATCGTGCATGACTCGCTCATCGTCGTGCGAACAGGCCCGGACGAGATTAAAGCCTATATCAATTCATGCCTGCATCGCGGCACGATGCTCCGCACCGAAGGCGGGTGCGTTAAGCAGTTTCGTTGTCCCTTCCACGGCTGGACTTGGAAGCTGGATGGCGCATTATCTGTCATTCCCGGCCAATGGGACTTCCCGCATGTTGATAAGGATAAGATGCGCCTTCCCGAAGCGCGCGTTGGCACATGGGGCGGCTTTGTTTTCATTAATTTTGATGCTGATGCCGAACCACTTGAAACTTACCTTGAAAATCTGCCCGAGCATTTTGCGTCCTTCAATCTGGAAGACCGCTATGTCGCGGCGCATGTTGCCAAGATTATGCCATGCAACTGGAAATTGGCGATGGAGGCTT
This sequence comes from Sphingorhabdus sp., assembly GCF_044374345.1. Classification (GTDB taxonomy): domain Bacteria; phylum Pseudomonadota; class Alphaproteobacteria; order Sphingomonadales; family Sphingomonadaceae; genus Sphingorhabdus_B. The sequence goes on from NZ_JBILOS010000087.1 coordinate 6,429, forward strand.
TTGTCGAGGCATATCATGTGCCGTTCGCGCATGGGCAGGTGCTGAGCTATTATGGCGACAGCAACACCCAATATGATGTTTGGCCGGGTGTACGCCATGTCAGCCGGATGATCAGCGTGCAGGGCGTCGCCAGCCCATCGAAGCCCGCAACGACAGCTGAACAAACCATCGAGGAAATGCGCCGTGACGTGCCCTTTTTTGCAGGCAAGCCCATTGAAGTGGGCGCGGGTGAAACGGCGCGGGGCAAGCTGGCCGAACGTGCGCGGGAGAAGATTTCGCGCTCGATTGGCCGTGACATGTCCGCGCTATCGGACTCGGAATCGCTCGACCTGATCGAATATATGCTTTTCCCCAATATGGTTCCGTGGGGCGGGCAGGCGCTGCCCATCACCTACCGCTTTCGCCCGAACGGCGACGATCCGGAAAGCTCCATCATGGAAATCATGTTCCTGTTTTCCAAAGCCCCCGACGGATCGCATCCGGAACCGGCAAAAATGACGATGCTGGGGCTGGATCAGAAATGGGCCGACGCACCGGAGCTTGGTTCGGCCGCGATGGTAGCGGATCAGGATACCGACAATCTGAAGCGGATCCAAAAAGGTCTGCGCGCGTCGAAAAAACCGGGTGTGACATTGGCGCGTTATCAGGAAAGCCGCATACGCCATTACCACGAAACGCTGGATGCATATATGGCGCGGTAGCGCATTTGAACAAACAGGCATGTTCCGCTAATGGCTCAGCCTTGGGGGAGCATTCATGCCATTAGCATTCACCGTTTATGACTGGGGCATATTGCTTGCCTATGTCGCATTGCTGGCATTTGCGGGCTATCAGGCGACACGGCGTTCCAAAACAGCGGATGACTATTTTCTCGCCGGGCATCATGCACCGGTCTGGCTGGTTGCGGTGTCCGTTCTGTCGACGATGCAGTCGGCCGCAACATTCCTCGGCGCCCCTGATAACAGCTATCGCGGCGATTATAGCTATCTCACAAGCAACTTCGCCGCGATCATCGCTGCCTTTGTCGTCGCACGTTTCCTGATCCCGCGATTTTACGCAATCGGTGCGACCACGGTATATGAATTGCTGGAGGCCCGTTTCGACGCGACCGCACGACGCGCGGCAGCGGGTATGTATCTCGTCGGCCGGATCTTGGCGAGCGGTGCGCGGCTGTATCTTGCCGCTATTGCGGTTTCGATGATCATCTTCCTTGATGTCGAGCCGCAACATATCGTTATCGCGTCGGCGGTGCTCGTCGTCTTCGGTGTTGTGTTCACACTGTTCGGCGGGCTGAATGCCGTTATCTGGAGCGACCTGGTGCAGGTCGTGCTCTACCTCGGCGGTGCGGTGCTGGTGCTCATCTTTCTGCTGGTGAAAATTCCCGCACCCGCTCCGGAAATTTGGGACGCGCTTCAATCTGCACCGGACGGAATGAACAAGCTGCGTTTGTTTGACTGGTCGTTCGACTTTACCAAGCCGTTTACCGTATGGGCGATCCTGACCGGGCTGGTGCTGCTCTATATCGGCAATGTCGGGCTCGATCAGGACACGACGCAGCGCTTTTTGGCATGCGAAAATGCACAATCGGGCAAGCGCGCTTTGTATGCGAGCATGTGGGCGGCAATCCCCGTGGTGGCTTTATTCATGGCGATAGGGTCGCTGCTCCACATCTTTTACAACCGCCCCGACCTGATGGGCGTTAGCGTTGGCGCCACCAATGCGTTCGCCGGCGAAAAAATCACGGTCTTCATGTCGTTCATTCTGTCTGAAATCCCGCCCGGCCTGCGCGGGCTGGTAACCGTAGGCGTCATCGCAGCGGCGGCGATCAATTCCGGATTAATCTCGATGTCGGCGGTGGTTGTGAACGATTTTTACCGGCCATGGCTGGAACGGCGTGGCGCACCGCCAAGCGAGCAGCATTATGTCAACGCCGGACGCACGGCGATGATATTGCTCGCATGTGCGCTGTTTGCGATGTCGATATTGTGTTTCTATTGGCAGCATTACAGCGACACGCCTTTGCTCGAATTTGTACTCGGCGTCATGGTCTTTGCCTATTCGGGCTTGCTGGGCGTCTATGGCACCGTCGTGTTTACGAAGCGTGGGGCGACATGGTCGGTGATTGCCGCGCTGCTGGCTGGCTTTGTCACGATCCTGCTGCAACAGCATTATGTGGTGGACAGTCTTGGGCTACCAACGGCGTGGAAGGCGCTGGCCTTCCCATGGCAGCTATGTATCGGGACGGCAGTCGCATTTGCTGTTTGCTGCGTAGGTCGTGATATCAAGGATAAATCAGATACCGCGCCCGTAATTGCATAA
>NZ_JBILOS010000088.1:0-8656 GCF_044374345.1 Sphingorhabdus sp.
TTCCATTGGTCAGCCTTGGTCGCGTTCTCGCCATCCAGTTTTACGCGGACCAACGCTTTTGCGCCAAGGCCGCCTATAAATGCGCTGCCCTTCCAATCCTTGAACATATTGCCCGAATAAATCATCAGGCCGCCGGGCGAAATCGCAGGGTTCCAGGATAGCTTCGGCGCTTCAAAACCATCGCCCGCAGAATGGTCGGGTATGTCGCGGCCGTCATAATGATTGCCGTTGGACACGGTGGGATAGCCATAATTGGCGGCTTTCCTGACAAGGTTTAGCTCGTCGCCACCTGCAGGTCCCATTTCCTGGTTCCACAAACGTCCCTGCGCATCAAAGGCGATGCCGAGTGGATTGCGGTGTCCATAGGACCAAATTTGCGATTTCACGCGGCCTTGGTCGTAAAAGGGATTGTCCGATGGCACCATACCGCCATCGGTCAGGCGGACGATTTTGCCGAGATTTTGGTTGAGATCTTGGGCAGGATCGAATTTCTGGCGGTCACCGCTGCTGATGTACAGCATGCCGTCAGGTCCAAATGCCAAACGGTGTCCAAAGTGGCCTTGGCCCGAAACCTTTGGTTCCTGACGCCAAATCACCTGAACGTCGGATAATGTCGGGGTGTTGCCTGAAAGATCGAGCTTGCCGCGCGCGACAGCCGCGCCGAATCCGCCTTCGCCTGCTTCAGCAAAGCTGATATAAACGAACTTGTTATTCGCAAAGTCGGGATGGAGAATGACATCACCAAGTCCCCCTTGTCCGCCATAGGCGACTGCGGGCACGCCCGTGACGTCGACAGCTGCGCTGTCCTTTTTCCAAAGCTTCAGCTTACCCTTCTTTTCCGTGACCAGCGCATATGGCGTGCCGGGAACGAACGTCATTGCCCAAGGCTCTGCAAAGTCTGCCATCACCGTGACATCGAACGGTTGCGCTGCATTTTCGGTGGGCGCTGCATCACTTACGGATGGCTGGCAGGCCGCTGCCAAAAAAGACGCGCCAATTAAGAATGATAATTTCGACATGTATAAAGACTCCTCAAATATCCGCTTAAAGCAGTTGGGTACTGACCGGTGGATATGCAAGAGGCTTGCATATAAGAGAGTTCCGCGCTATACGGCTGTCATCCTTACATTGTGAGAACTTGGAAGGGCTAGCGCCACTCGGTGCTGGCAACCAGAAGCTTTGCATGCCGTACAAGAAAGACTGAATTTGCCTGACCTCAATACACTGACCGCGTTGATCGCACCCGAAGCAGAAGCGCTCGGCTTTGCGCTGGTGCGTGTCGCGTGGTTTGAAACCGGCGGGCAGGGCAGCGACGAGCCAACCTTGCAGGTGATGGCCGAGCGCCCCGATACGCGGCAGCTTGGCATCGATGACTGCGCGGCGTTGTCGCATCGTATATCCGACAAATTCGACGAGCTTGACCCAATTGTCGAAGCGTACAGACTTGAAGTTAGCTCGCCCGGCATTGACCGGCCTTTAACCCGCCTGGCCGATTTTACCGACTGGGCAGGCCATGAGGTGAAGGTGGAGCTGGCCGAGCCAATGGATGGACGCAAGAATATCCGTGGCGATATTGTTGGCGTCGACGGTGACAATATTCATGTCGATGACCGCAAATCCGGACGGCTGACATTCGCCTTTTCCAATATGGGCAGCGCCAAGCTGCTCTTGACAGACCGCCTGATTGCGTCGACTGCCCCCATCAACAGCGATGGGGCCGACGAAGTTGAGGCAGATCCCATTCACGACGAAGCACAGGAAGACTAAGAACATGGCTAACACGATTGCCGCGAACAAGGCTGAATTGCTTGCAATTGCCAATGCGGTTGCTGCCGAAAAGATGATCGACAAGGCTATTGTCATTGAGGCGTTGGAAGAAGCCATCCAGCGCGCTGCCCGTGCACGTTACGGCGCGGAAAATGACATTCGCGCAAAACTGGATACGCAGACTGGCGATCTTCGCCTGTGGCGCGTTGTTGAAGTGGTTGAAAACGTCGAAGATTACTTCAAGCAAGTTGACCTGAAGCAGGCAGACAAGTTGCAAAAGGGCGCCGTTGTTGGCGACTTCATTGTTGATCCGCTGCCAGCCGTTGATCTCGGCCGTATCGATGCGCAGTCCGCAAAGCAGGTTATCTTCCAAAAGGTGCGCGATGCAGAGCGCGAGCGCCAGTTTGAAGAGTTTAAGGACCGCACCGGCGAAATCATCACCGGCGTCGTAAAGTCGGTTGAGTTCGGTCATGTCGTTGTTGACCTTGGCCGCGCTGAAGGCGTTATCCGCCGTGACCAGCAAATTCCGCGCGAAGTTGTTCGTGGTGGCGACCGCGTCCGGGCGCTGATCATGAAGGTGCAGCGCGAAAATCGTGGCCCGCAAATCCTGTTGAGCCGTGCGCATCCTGACTTCATGAAGAAGCTGTTTGCGCAGGAAGTTCCGGAAATTTACGACGGCGTCATCGAAATCAAGGCCGCTGCGCGTGACCCCGGCAGCCGCGCCAAAATTGGTGTTATCAGCCACGATAGCAGCATCGATCCCGTCGGCGCATGCGTCGGTATGAAGGGCAGCCGCGTTCAGGCCGTCGTTCAGGAAATGCAGGGCGAGAAAATCGACATCATTCCATGGTCGGAAGATACAGCGACGTTCATCGTAAACGCACTGCAGCCTGCGACCGTGAGCCGCGTTGTCATCGACGAAGAAGAAGGCCGCATCGAAGTTGTCGTTCCTGACGATCAGTTGAGCCTTGCCATTGGCCGTCGCGGCCAGAACGTCCGTTTGGCTTCGCAGCTGACCGGCCGTGGTATCGACATCATGACCGAAGCGGAATCGAACGAAAAGCGTCAGAAGGAATTTGTCGAGCGTTCGGAAATGTTCCAGCAAGAGCTGGATGTGGACGAAACCTTGGCGCAGCTTCTGGTTGCTGAAGGCTTTAGCGAACTTGAAGAAGTTGCTTATGTTGATCCGTCTGAAATCGCTGCCATCGAAGGCTTTGACGAAGGTCTGGCTGAAGAGCTTCAGAGCCGCGCACAAGAAGCGCTTGATCGCCGTGAGGAAGCCAACCGGACCGAACGTCGTGAATTGGGTGTTGAAGACGCGCTTGCGGAACTCCCCATTCTGACGGAAGCGATGCTTGTTGTGCTGGGTAAGGCCGGCATCAAGACGCTTGATGATCTCGCTGACTTGGCGACCGACGAACTGATCCAAAAGGCACGTGAGCCGCGCCGCAACGAACGCAGCGACCGCGAAATGCGCCGCAATCGGTCGGAAGATAAGGCTGGCGTCTTGGCGGTGTTCGGATTGTCTGAAGAACAGGGCAATGAAATCATCATGGCCGCACGCGCACACTGGTTCGACGACGAAGACAGCGCGCCAGCTTCGGATATCATAGAGGAGGACGCGGTTGCAGCGGACGACTCCCAATGAGAACCGACACTCCCCAATAAGGAAGTGCATATTGTCAGGTGAGCATGGGACTCGTGCCCAGCTCATCCGGCTTGCCCTCGGCCCCGATGGCAGCATCGCGCCTGATCTATTTGCCAAGGCCCCGGGCCGTGGCGCGTGGATTGGCGTATCCGGCGAAGAACTGACGAAGGCGCAGGAAAAGGGCAAGCTTGCCGGCTTGCTGCGCCGCGCCTTCAAAACCGACAAGATTGACATCATTGATGATCTGAGCGGCCGCATCGATCGCGGCCTTGAAAAGGCTTTTCTCGACCGGCTTGGGTTGGAAGCGCGGGCTGGGCACCTTATCTTGGGTGCTGAGAAGATCGACTCTGCATCACGCAGCGGGCAGGTTCGTTTGCTCTTGCATGCGTCCGACGCAAGCGCCGATGGCAGTGGCAAGCGCGATCAGGCCTGGCGCGTTGGTGAAGATGCCGAAGGGACCGGCAAGGGTGGTTTGAAACTGCCCGTCGACCGTGACGCATTGTCTGCAGCGCTTGGACGGTCAAATGCCGTTCACGTCGCACTGATTGACCAAAAAGCAGCAGATAGGGTGATGTATCATCTTGGACGCTGGCTAAATTTCAAAGGATGCAGTAATGCGCCCCTCGATTCCGCAGCTTCGGCTCCGGACGTGCGGGGCCATATTTCTGACGTCTCCGCAATTGATTGAGTAAGGACGGGTTCTGTTTCGATGAGTGATGATACCAACAATAAACCGACATTGACGCGCAAGCCGCTCACTTTGAGCCGCTCGCTCGAGTCTGGTGAAGTCAAACAGACCTTTAGCCATGGCCGGACAAACAAAGTTGTCGTCGAGGTGAAGCGCAAGAAACTTGTCGGCAAGCCCGGTTACGCGCCTGAGGCTGAAGTAGCCGCTCCACCACCACCGCAACCACCCGCTGCACCTGCAGCGGCCGCACCTGCGCCGGCTCCAGCGGCACCAGCGCCCCGTCCAACGGGCAATGACATGCTCAGCCGTCAGGAACGTCAGGCCAAGCTTCTGCGCGAGGCCGAAGAAGCCCGTTTGGCCATGCTGGAAGAAAATAACCGCCGAGAAGCCGAACAGCGGGCACAGCGTGCGGAAGAAGAGCGCCAGCGTGCCCAAGCCAATCGTACAGAAGCAGCGGCTCCGCCTCCGCCGCCAGCTGCAGCCGCGCCTGTCGAGCCTGAAACATTTGAACCTGTCGTTGAAGAAACCAACATGGATGGCGCAGCACCTGCGCCGCGTCGCTTTACACCTGTTGAAGCGCCCAAGCGTCCTGAGCGCGAGCGTGAAGAGATCAAGAAAGCGCCGCATCGTCCAACCCGCGGTGCAGCGGATGATCGCCGCCAGTCGGGCAAGCTGACCGTCACCCGCGCGCTGGAGGGCGATGATGGTGCCCGTGCGCGTTCACTCGCCGCGCTGAAGCGTGCGCGTGAAAAGGAAAAGCGTTTGCATGGCGGTGGTAACCGTCAGGCACAGGTCAAGCAGACCCGCGACGTCGTTGTCCCAGAAACAATTACCGTTCAGGAACTGGCCAACCGTATGGCGGAAAAGGGCAGTGACTTGGTCAAGGCCCTGTTCAAAATGGGCATGCCGGTCACGATCAACGAGACCATCGACCAAGATACGGCGGAATTGCTCGTCGAAGAGTTTGGCCACAACATCACCCGCGTTTCCGACGCGGACGTCGACATCGTTCATGACGAAGATGTTGACGCCCCAGAAACGTTGAAGGCGCGTCCGCCGGTTGTTACGGTCATGGGCCATGTCGACCATGGTAAGACATCGCTGCTTGACGCCTTGCGCGGCGCAAATGTCGTTTCGGGTGAAGCTGGCGGTATTACGCAGCATATCGGCGCCTATCAGGTGAAGACAAAGGATGGCTCGCTCATCACCTTCCTTGATACCCCGGGCCATGAAGCGTTCACGCAAATGCGCCAGCGCGGTGCGTCGGTTACCGATATCGTCATTTTGGTGGTTGCAGCAGACGACGGCCTTATGCCGCAGACGATCGAAGCCATTAAGCATGCCAAGGCAGCCAATGTGCCGATGATTGTTGCGATCAACAAGATAGACAAGGAAGGCGCCAACCCACAGAAGGTGCGTGAACGTCTGCTTGAACATGAAGTCATTGTCGAAGCGATGGGCGGCGATGTTCAGGACGTGGAAGTGTCCGCATTGAAGAAAACCGGATTGGACGATCTGCTCGACAAATTGGCGCTTCAGGCGGAAGTCATGGAGCTCAAGTCCAACCCAGATCGTGCGGCGGAAGCCGTGGTCGTTGAGGCACAGCTGGATAAGGGCCGCGGAGCCGTTGCGACCGTGCTGGTAAAGCGCGGCACGTTGAAGCGTGGCGATATCTTTGTTGTTGGCGCCGAAAGCGGCAAGGTCCGCGCGCTGATTAATGACAAGGGCCAGCAAGTACCCGAAGCAGGCCCGGCAACGCCGGTCGAAGTGCTCGGCCTGACGGGTGTGCCATCCGCTGGCGACGTCTTGACTGTCGTGGAAAACGAAGCGCGTGCCCGCGAAGTTGCCTTGTACCGCAAGGAAAAGTCGACGAAGGTGCGTACCGCGCAAGTCACGCCAAATCTCGAAAACCTGTTTGATAACTTGTCCGCAACGCGGGCCAAGGAATATCCTGTCGTCATCAAGGGCGATGTGCAGGGTTCGGTCGAAGCCATTGTGACGGCGCTCAACAATATCTCCACAGACGAGATCAAGGTTCGCGTTCTATTGGCTGGCGTTGGCGGTATCACGGAATCAGATATGCTGCTTGCAGCCGCGTCCAATGCGCCGCTGATTGGCTTTAATGTGCGTCCGAACAGCAAGGCTGCGGCGCTTGCGAAGCGTGACCGCGTCCGGTTGAAATATTTTGATGTGATTTATCACCTGACTGCAGACATCGCCAAGGAAATGGCGGGCGAGCTTGGTCCAGAAATCATCGAAACCGTCGTCGGACGTGCCGAGGTCAAGGACGTGTTCAAGTCTGGCAAGCGCGACAAGGCCGCTGGTTTGCTGGTCACCGAAGGCATCATCAAAAAGGGCCTTCATGCACGTCTTACCCGCGAAGACGTCATCGTGTCGAAAACCACGATTGCCTCGCTCCGCCGGTTCAAGGACAATATCGACGAAGTGCGTGCCGGTCTCGAATGTGGTGTCGTGTTGGCGGATACCAACGACGTCAAGGCAGGCGATATGCTCGAGGTCTTTGAAGTCGAGGAACGTGAACGGACGTTGTGAGCTTAGCTCGAACCTGAAAGGGGAGCTCTATGGCAAAACATAACGACACTGGTACCGAGGGCCGTTCCGTGCGGTTGCTGCGCGTAGGCGAACAATTCCGGCATATATTGTCGGAACTGCTCGCGCGTGGCGAAGTGCATGACGATGTTCTTAACAGCCATAGCGTCAGCGTGACCGAAGTGCGGATGTCCCCGGATTTGCGCCACGCAACGGCATTCATTAAGCCGCTATTGGGGGCAAATGAAGAAAAAGTGCTGAAGGCACTGCGCACCAATACGGCGTTCTTCCAAAAAGAAGTCGCCGCGCGGGTGAGCATGAAATATGCGGCAAAGCTGAAATTTCTGGCCGACGATAGCTTCGACCAAGCCACGCATATCGAAGGCTTGTTGGCACAGCCCAAGGTGCAACAAGATTTGACCGACGACGCAGAATAATGGCCAAGTTATATTTCTACTACGCGTCAATGAACGCGGGCAAATCGACGACATTGCTGCAGGCGGCATTTAATTATGGCGAGCGCGGTATGCAGGTGATGCTGTGGACCGCGGCCATCGATGACCGCCCGGGTTTCGGCGCCATCAGCTCGCGTATTGGCCTTGCCGGTGATGCCAGCCGATTTGAAAGCGACACGGACATCGAACGCGCAGTCCTTGCCAAGCACGCAGAAACGCCGCTCGCGTGCGTGCTGATCGACGAAGCGCAGTTTTTGACGAAAGAACAGGTTTGGCAGGCTGCGAGCTTGGCCGACAAGGCCGGTATTCCGGTCGTTTGCTATGGCCTGCGCACGGATTTTCAGGGCGAACTTTTCCCCGGCTCCGCTGCATTGCTCGGCATCGCGGACAGCCTGGTTGAATTAAAAGGCGTGTGTGACTGCGGCCGCAAAGCGACGATGAATTTGCGCGTTGATGAGACCGGCAAAGCCGTTGTCGATGGCGCACAAACCGAAATTGGCGGCGATGACCGTTACGTCGCAATGTGCCGAAAGCATTTTAACGAGGCACGCGGCTTAGGCTGACTTTTCATGTGCCGCTCATGCCGAGAGGCATATCGTTGTGCCTATCATGAAAAAAGCCATGGTCCCTTTGTTGGCCGCAGGTAGCGATGTCGCCGCGCCTTCAAATTGACTTGATGCTACGCCGCGCCCTAAAGGGCGGGCATGCATGGCTGGATCATCCTTGATAAACCGCTTGGTCTGGGTTCGACGCAGGCCGTTGCAGCGGTAAAGCGCAACTTGCGTTCTGCAGGCTTTGGCAAGGTCAAAGTTGGTCATGGCGGCACGCTTGATCCGCTTGCCACCGGTGTTCTTCCCATCGCATTGGGCGAGGCGACCAAATTATGTGGCCGGATGCTCGACGCGTCCAAGGCATATGATTTTACCATTTGCTTTGGGACAGAGACCAGCGGCCTAGATGCCGAGGGCGACATTGTTGCAACTTCGGATGTGCGGCCCACGCTGGATCAGCTGCAGCAAGCACTGGCGCAGTTTACGGGGCCGATTGAACAGATCCCGCCTGCTTATTCGGCGATCAAAATTGATGGCAAGCGCGCCTATGATCTGGCGCGGGCAGGGGAAGTGGTCGAGATGAAGTCGCGGAGTGTGACGGTCTATCAGCTCACCATCTGTCATGCTGAACTTGTTTCAGCATCTCACGTCGACCGGGATGAAAGTAAGACCCTGAAACAAGTTCAGGGTGACGCGCTTTTGGGTTCAATCACACTGACTGCCGACGTTTCCAAAGGCACATACATCCGCAGCTTGGCACGAGATATTGCCTATGCTTTGGGTACCGTCGGCCATGTCTCTATGCTGCGCCGCGTGCGCGCTGGTCCGTTTGCCCTGAATGGCGCGATTTCGCTGGACAAACTCAATGCATTCGGCCATGGGGCGGCCCAAGAAGACATTATCTTGCCGATAGAGGCAGGGCTGGTCGACATCCCGGCTCTTGATCTCTCCCCGGAACAGGCAAGGGCGATCCAACAGGGTCGCGTCTTGACCGGGA
>NZ_JBILOS010000089.1:0-8621 GCF_044374345.1 Sphingorhabdus sp.
GCATGACCTCAACCACCATTGCGTCATCGTCGGGCTGCTGCGATGCGGTGCGCAGTTCGATATCGCGGTCTTTGATTTTGGCGAGGATAAGGCGAACGGCGGCGAGCCGGTCTTTGTCTCCAGCCTTCATCGCGGTGATTTGGGCGGCCTTGATGGTATCACGAATCATAATGTTCTTTCCGAATATGTATTTTGCGCAGATAGCCAATCCGCGCCAAACCGTCACCCTGAACTTGGTTCAGGGTCTTAATGTCATTTCATCCACAAGTAAGATGCGGAAACACGTCGGGGATGGTGAGTTTGAGATTGACGCATCCCCCCGCCGTCTCTAGGCGCAATCCCTTAGCGACATTGCTGTAATCCGTCTCACAGGAGCGACCCCATCATGGCCGACCCCATTTCTTCGCGCGCGCCTTCTGGAGCGACGGGGGTATTGGTTCTGGCATCCGGGGAAGTCATCTGGGGCAAGGGCTTTGGTGCAGAAGGTCAAGCCGTCGGTGAAGTTTGCTTCAACACGGCAATGACCGGATATCAGGAAGTCATGACCGACCCGTCTTATGCGGGGCAGATCATCAACTTCACCTTCCCACATATTGGCAATGTCGGCACCAACCCCGAAGATGTCGAGGCACTGAACCCGCATGCCCTTGGCGCGATTGTGCGTCAGGATGTGACAGACCCATCCAATTTCCGCAGCACACAGCATTTTGATGCGTGGATGAAAGCCAACGGCCGTATCGGCATTTCGGGCGTTGATACCCGCGCACTGACCCGGCTTATCCGTGTTGCTGGCGCGCCAAACGCCGTGATCGCGCATTCGGCGAGCGGCGATTTCGACGTGCCTGCATTGTTGGCACGCGCAAAGGCATGGGCTGGCTTGGAAGGCATGGACCTCGCCAAGGATGTGACGACGTTGCAGACTTATGGTTGGGATCAGGGGCTTTGGAAGCTGGGTTCGGGCTATGCCGAACCTGCCAAGGGCCGCAAAAAAGTCGTCGCCATCGATTATGGCATAAAGCACAATATCCTGCGCAATTTGGTCGATGTCGGTTGTGACGTCACCATCGTCAGCGCAACTGCAACATTCGAAGAAATCATGGCGCATGCACCCGACGGTCTGTTCCTGTCCAACGGTCCCGGTGACCCCGCTGCGACGGGCGTATATGCCGTGCCGGTGATCAAGCAGTGGCTGGATACCAAAAAGCCGTTGTTTGGCATTTGCCTCGGGCATCAGATGCTTGGCCTCGCGGTCGGCGCGAAGACCGAGAAGATGCATCAGGGCCACCGTGGCGCGAACCATCCCGTCAAGCGCCTGAGCGACGGCGCGGTTGAGATTACCAGCATGAACCATGGCTTTGCCGTGGATGCAGATACCTTGCCCGCCAATGCAAAGGCGACGCACATCAGCCTGTTCGACGGCAGCAATTGCGGCTTTGAACTCGCCGATCAGCCAGCGTTTTCGGTGCAATATCACCCAGAAGCCTCACCCGGCCCGCAGGACAGCCATTATCTGTTCGAGAAATTCGCGGGGATGATGGGGTGAATAGCCTAATGCCGGCCCTCTATTCCATGTGCTGCGCACTTACATCCTCTACACTCTGTCGTATTCGTGAAAGTGCGGCTGGGGCCTTTGGAAATATGAATTAAATGCCCAAACGTAATGACATAAAATCCATCCTCATCATCGGCGCGGGCCCCATCATAATCGGGCAGGCGTGCGAGTTTGATTATTCGGGGACGCAGGCGTGCAAGGCGTTGCGCGAAGAGGGCTATCGCATCATCCTCGTCAATTCCAATCCGGCGACGATCATGACCGATCCGGATATGGCCGACGCGACCTATGTCGAGCCGATCACGCCCGAAATCGTTGCCAAGATCATCGAAAAAGAACGCCCCGACGCGGTGTTGCCGACGATGGGTGGGCAGACCGCATTGAACGTGGCTTTGGCTTTGTTCAACGACGGCACGCTCGCAAAATATGGCGTTGAGATGATCGGCGCCGATGCCGAAGCGATCGACAAGGCTGAGGACCGGATCAAGTTCCGCGACGCGATGACCAAAATTGGTCTGGAATCGGCGCGGTCGGGCATCGCGCATTCGATGGAAGAAGCGCTTGAGGTGCTTGAGCGCACTGGCCTGCCATCAATCATTCGCCCCAGCTTCACCATGGGCGGTACCGGCGGTGGGATTGCATACAACCGCGACGAATTTATCAAAATCGTCACCGGTGGCCTTGATGCATCGCCAACCACCGAAGTGCTGATTGAAGAATCGCTGCTCGGTTGGAAAGAATATGAGATGGAAGTCGTGCGCGACCGCGCGGACAATGCCATCATCATCTGCTCGATTGAAAATATCGACCCAATGGGCGTCCATACCGGCGATTCCATAACGGTTGCGCCAGCGCTGACCCTGACCGACAAAGAATATCAGATCATGCGCAACGCGAGCATCGCGTGCTTGCGCGAAATCGGCGTAGAAACAGGTGGTTCCAACGTACAGTTCGCAGTCAATCCGAAGGATGGCCGACTGATCGTGATTGAAATGAACCCGCGCGTATCGCGTTCGTCGGCGCTTGCATCCAAAGCCACCGGCTTCCCGATTGCCAAGGTTGCGGCGAAATTGGCGGTTGGCTTCACGCTCGACGAAATCACCAACGACATTACCGGCGCAACGCCAGCGTCGTTCGAACCGACGATTGATTATGTCGTCACCAAAATTCCGCGCTTTGCCTTTGAAAAGTTCAAGGGCGCCGAGCCATTGTTGCACACGGCGATGAAATCCGTGGGCGAAGTGATGGCGATTGGCCGCAACATTCACGAAAGCCTGCAAAAGGCGCTTCGTGGACTGGAAACCGGGCTTTCGGGTTTCAATTATGTTGACGCGCTGAAGGGTGCATCGAAAGATCAGCTTTCTGCCGAATTGAGCCGTGCAACGCCAGACCGGCTGTTGGTCGCGGCGCAAGCCCTGCGCGAGGGCATGAGCGTTGCCGAAATTCACGCGATTGCGAAGTTCGATCCGTGGTTCCTTGAACGGCTGGAAGAAATCGTTGCGGCAGAAAATGACGTCAAGACGAACGGTTTGCCCAATAGTGCCGAGGCGCTTCGCCGCCTGAAAGCCATGGGCTTTTCGGACAAGCGGCTTGCCTATCTGGCGCTGGAATCGGTCAATATCCGCCCAGGCATGGAAACCGCAGTCCGCCGTGGTTCCGGCATCGCCATGCAGGCTGCACGCGCGATTGCTGGCGCCGTGACTGAAGATGAAGTGCGCGCATTGCGGCACAAATTGGGCGTGCGCCCCGTGTTCAAACGCATCGACACCTGCGCCGCCGAGTTCGAGGCCAAGACGCCTTATATGTATTCGACCTATGAAGCCCCAAGCTTCGGCACGCCGGAATGCGAGAGCCAGCCCACGGATCGTGAGAAGGTCGTTATCCTTGGCGGTGGTCCGAACCGCATCGGGCAGGGGATTGAGTTCGATTATTGCTGCGTCCATGCCTGCTTTGCATTGGCCGATGCGGGCTATGAAACGATCATGGTCAACTGCAACCCGGAAACCGTGTCGACAGATTATGACACCAGCGACCGTTTATATTTCGAGCCACTGACGGCCGAAGATGTGCTGGAAATCCTGCATGTCGAACAGCAGAACGGCACGCTGAAGGGCGTCATCGTCCAGTTCGGTGGGCAGACCCCGCTGAACCTCGCAAAGGCGCTTGAGTCAGCTGGAATCCCGATTTTGGGCACATCGCCCGACGCCATCGATCTGGCCGAGGACCGCGAACGCTTTGCCGCGCTGATCAACAAGCTGAAGCTAAAGCAGCCCGAAAACGGTATTGCGCGCAGCCGTGACGAAGCCATTAAGGTTGCCGAGAATATTGGCTACCCCGTGCTGATGCGGCCGTCCTACGTCCTTGGCGGGCGTGCGATGGAGATCGTCGATACGCAGGCGCAGCTGGAAAATTACATCCAAACGGCCGTGATCGTCTCGGGCGACTCGCCGGTATTGATCGACAGCTATTTGCGAGACGCCATTGAGGTGGACGTGGATGCCTTGTGCGATGGCGACGAGGTCGTTGTTGCCGGCATATTGCAGCATATTGAAGAAGCTGGCGTCCACAGCGGCGATTCCGCCTGCACTATCCCGCCGTATAGCCTGCCCGATAACATCGTCGCGGAAATCCGCCGCCAGACCGAATTGCTTGCGGTCAACCTGCATGTCCGTGGCCTAATGAACATTCAGTTCGCAGTCAAGGATGGCGAGGTGTATCTGATTGAGGTCAATCCACGTGCCAGTCGGACCGTGCCTTTCGTCGCAAAGGCCATCGGCGCACCTATCGCCAAGATCGCCGCGCGCGTTATGGCGGGGGAAAAGCTTAAGGACTTGCCACCCATCAACCTCGACATCGATTATATCGCGGTCAAGGAAGCGGTATTCCCGTTTGATCGTTTCCCCGGTGTTGACCCCGTCCTGTCGCCTGAAATGAAATCAACAGGCGAAGTCATGGGTATCGATCGCGACTTTGCGACGGCCTTTGCCAAATCACAAATCGGCGCGCGGATGCCGCCACCGATGGGTGGGAAGCTGTTCGTTTCGGTGAAAGACACGGACAAGCCAGTCATCGTCCCTGCCGTCAAACAGGCGATTGCGTGCGGCTTTACCGTATGCGCAACCGACGGGACGGCAAATTATCTGTTGGAGCAGGGGATAGAGGTCGAGCGCGTCAACAAGGTCGCGCAGGGCCGCCCGCATATCGTCGACAAGATTAAAGACGGTGAAATCCACCTGATCTTTAACACCACCGAAGGTTGGCAGAGCTTGAAAGACAGCGAAGAAATCCGCCGTTCCGCGTTGGTTGGTAAGGTTTCGCAATATACAACAGCCGCAGGAAGCATCGCTGTTGCACAGGCGATTGCCGCGCTGCAGCAACGGCAACTTGAAGTTCGGCCACTTCAAGACTATTATTAACACGAGCAGTATCTTTCCCCGACAATTGAACTGCATATCGGATTGATGGTTATCATTTCTCCGGTCGGGATGTTTTTGTGACGAAGGGTTTTGCCTGATGGCGAGTTTTGAGAAATATCCGATGTTGGCTGAAGGCTATGAAAAGCTGACAACCGACTTGAAACGCCTTCGTGATGAGCGGCCATTGATTGTGGAAGCAATTGAGGAAGCGCGCGCGCATGGTGATCTGTCGGAAAATGCCGAATATCACGCCGCCAAGGAACGCCAGGGGCAGGTTGAAGCCGCGATTTCAGAAATCGAAGACAAAATTGGCCGCGCGCAAATTATCGATCCGACCACTCTGTCGGGCGACAAGATTGTTTTCGGCGCAACGGTGACCTTGTTGGACGAAGACGACAAGCCTGTGCGGTATCAGCTCGTGGGTGAAACCGAAGCCGATGCGAAGGCGGGCCGTATTTCGTACAACTCGCCATTGGGCCGCGCGCTTATCGGGCGCGTCGCTGACGATGAAGTCGAAGTGACGGTACCATCGGGTGACAAATTTTATCTCGTATCCAAAATCGAGTTCATCTGAACGTGCGTTTCGTCATGAAGCGCCGTAATATTTGAGATGCAGTTTCCCCGCGGACCTGTCACCAACGCGCTGGTCATCATCAATCTGGCAATAGCTGCCATTTTATTGGTGCCGTCCTTGTGGCAATATGCGGTCGTTGCTGGCGGGCTTTTTCCGGCCCGTTTAAGCGGCGATAGCTCCGCGTTTGCGGACATGATATTTCTCGTGCCCGCGTTGCTTACACCGCTTACGGCCGCATTTTTGCATGGCGGGATCGCGCATGTCATCATGAACATGCTTATGCTTTTGCTGATCGGCAAAATGGTTGAGCGCGTTTTGGGCGGCGGGCTCTTTTTGGCGCTGTATATTGCGTCCGCTTATGTCGCTGCGGCTACTGAGTGGCTCGCGGTTGATCTGCAATTGCCGATGTCACTGGATATGATGGTGCCTGCCATTGGCGCAAGCGGCGCGATATCGGGTGTCATTGGGGCGTATCTATTGCTGTTCCCGAACAAGCAGCCAAAGCGCTGGGGGCCGGTTCCTGCAGCGATCGCGCGTCCGCTGCATCTGACACTGGCGTGGATTGGCCTGAACCTCGCAATGGGCTTTGTTGGGCCGGGATTAGGCATCGGCATTGCCATTTGGTCACATATAGGTGGTTTTGTGATGGGGCTAGCTCTGGCACGGCCATTGCTAATGTGGCGCTATCGTAACGCCTGAGGCGATGACGTCACCCTGAGGGGTTCAGGGTAACGTCCAATGCATTATTTACGCGTCGGGTTGCAGCAACTTGTGCAAATGAACGACGACATATTTCATTTCGGCGTCATCAACCGTGCGTTGCGCGGCGGCCCGCCACGCTTCTTCTGCGCTGGCATAGTCCGGAAACATGCCAACAATGTCCAATTTTTCTAGGTCCGTAAACTTCAAAGTCTGTGGGTTTTCAACCCGTCCACCAAAGACGAGATGCAATTTTGTGTCGGTCACGCTGTTTTCCAATTATTTTTCTTTGGCAGCATCCGTTGCCGCCTGACTCGCGGCCTTTACAGCGACAGCGGCTTTGCTGACAAGCTCCCTAAATTGCAAACGCAACGCGTCGCCGTTCAGGCCAAGGCTTTCGACCTGCTCCTTACCGGCGGCTTTCGCGGCTTCAGCCATTTTGCGGGCCTTTTTGTTCAGCTTTTTACCGGCTTTGCCCAAAACTTTCGTTTCACGTTCTGTGCGTGGCAAAAGCGCGCCGACGATTGCGCCGATCGCCATGCCACCCAAAACGATGGCCAACGGATTTTTATCAATGCCGTCGCTTGTTTTGCCCTTGGCTTTGCGTGCGAGTTCGCGCGATTGCTGCACGCCGCTGGCGGCTGCGCCCTTGCCCTTTTCATATGCTACAGATGCCTTTGCACGTGCTGCAGCGGTGGATTGCGTCGTTTTCGCCTTCGCGGTTGCAAGGCTGTCTTTCGCGCTGTCAGCTGCGGTTTTGATGCTGTCGCCAATCTTGCTCATGTTTCGTTCCTATATCAATCGCCAACGGGCGTGTTTGTTTTACTCTTTCGCAAGCGTGAAATCCAACGCGAAATCGGCCGGCGGGCGGCCAATAACAACGTGGCCGCGCCGACTATGCCGATCAACGGGGCATTGTCTTTTACCACTTGGATGGTCTCATCCGCGGCCTTTTTTGCTTGCGATTTTTTTAACGCGACCAGCTTGCGAACTTGGTTGCGGGGGTTGAGGACATCCTGAGCAACGTTGATGCTGCCCTTAAGCTTACGCCGAAGATTACGCCGCTCTGCATTTGATAGAATGACGCTTTCGCGGTCCGTGACAACCGGGTTTTCAGGTAAGATCGTCGACATTCTCTTGCATTTCCGGAAAGTAAACTTTCCTCATCCATTTTCGTGCCAGCGATCCAAAAATGACCGCAACGACGATAAAGGTGAACGTGACAACCAACGTGGCCGCAAGCGGACCAATTAATGGGGCCAAAGTCAGCACCAGCCCCATCACAAAGGCGATTGACGCGCCGATGAGTGCGAACGCCGCAATCGCGCCATAGAGGAACGCCGATCGGAATACATGTCGCGTGTAATCAAGGCGCGAACGGTAATAGTGCATTTCTGCCTTCACCAGCGCGCGCAGATCTTCCATCACCAACGAAACCTGTTCGCTCGCGGTTGCTTCTGCTGGTTTCGGGCTATCCTCCACCCCTTCGTCCTGACGCTGATCCATAATCATTGGTTTCACTTATCGGTCAAAAGCGGCCTTTTGCAAAGCCGCTAATGCTGTCTAATTAGGCGTCCTTGCCGCCTGAGCGAATGAGGCGTGCGAGTACAAAGCCAATGGCTGCTGCAGCGCCAATCGCAACCGCGGGGCTTTTGCGGACAAACTGGCGGGCATCATCGGCCAAGGCGTCGACATCCTTTGCGTCCATCTTGCCAGCGAAGCCTTCAACCATGTCTGCTGCGCTACGGGCGTAATCGCCATATTGCTTACCGACATTGTCATCGATGGTCGCCGCGCTGTCGCGAATAAGTTTACCAATGCTGTCGACCGCTTCCGTCGCGCGGTCCTTGCCTTTTTTAGCTGCGGCGCGCGCGCTTTCCGCTGCTTTGGATTTAAAATCATTCATTTCTGATTTGACCTTGGATTTAACGTCGTCGGTTTTGCCTTTGGCAGGCTGCGCCTTTGTCACGGCCTTTGGTGCTGAAGTCCTTGCAGCGGGCTTTGCGGCCTTGGAAGCGGCTGGCTTGACTGCTGCTGTCTTCGCAGCCGCTGGCTTGGCGGTTGCTTTTTTCACGGGCGCTGGTTTCGCTGCCGCTTTTGGCTTTTCAGTTTCGGCCATGGGAATATGCTCCTATCGGTTAAGTGCGGGCACTTAGAAGGGCGCCGCTATATCTTATATTTGTACGCGCGGTGCCTTAGTCAACTATAGCACCATAAAATTACATTTAAAATCCATATGTCTTAGCGTCGTTGCCAAATCATCAACACAACGATAGACGCGCTGACATTGTTCCCATCACGATTTTACTGGAGCTTTCCATGACTGCGATCCTCGACATACATGCCCGCCAAATTTTGGATAGCCGGGGTAACCCTACAG
>NZ_JBILOS010000095.1:0-8109 GCF_044374345.1 Sphingorhabdus sp.
GCGGTTGCTCAAACGCGTTACTCCAAAAGACGAATCTTGGGAGGTCACGCAAGAAGGGGCGCAGCTAGTCCAAGGATTTCATCCTGTCAACGCCTTTTGCCCGCTAGTCAGCCCGATTGCGCGGCCCTTGCATGGGCGTAGCCGCAGGTTTAGACACCCCATATGCCGATTATCAAGCCAATACTTCGTCTGATCCCCCTCATTCTGCTCGCATCATGCGGCAGTATCGACGGGCAGTTTCCCTCGCTTGAGCGGCGCGCCTATGAAAATAATGACCCCATAACCGCGCCCATAACACCGCCGACAGCGCCGGTTTCCATGCCCGTGGAGCTCAGGGCGCAGGTCTATGCGTTGCTGTCGCAGCACAAGAACGCGCACGCGGCCTATCTCGAACGCCTTGACGCTGTCCGCGCCGTTGCTGTCCGCGCAGCGGGAAGCGCCCCCGGCAGTGAAGGCTGGGTCAATGCGCATGTTATATTGTCGCGACTCGATAAAATGCGTGATGATTCGGTCGCGGCGGTTCGCGCGTTTGATGGTTTGATTGCAGATGCCAATGCGGGTGATTCGGGGCTGGTCGCGCTGCTGACCGATGCGCAAAAACCGGTGCTAGATGATGTCGCTGCGCAAAATGATGAAATCGGCCGACTTTCCCGCCTGATCGGGGAATAGCTATTCCCTGCCCGACATAGGCGCATTTGCTTGCCTATGCGCGGCCTATGTGCACAATTTGGGCAATGGACGGTCAGCACGCACACACCATTTCGCAAAATCCGGATATCCGGTTCCTCGGCAAGATGCTGGGGGACGTCATTCGCGCTTATGGTGGGGAAAAATTATTTCGGCAGACCGAATATATACGTTCGACGAGCGTTGATCGTTTTCGCAAAGTTGAAGGTGCCGAGGCGAGCGACAGCGGCCTTGGTGCGCTTAGCCTTGATGATACGCTCAACTTCGTCCGCGGGTTCATGCTATTCTCGCTTCTGGCCAATCTGGCGGAGGATCGGCAGGGCCTTGCGCATGAGGACGGCGCGACGGTTGCCGAAGCATGCGCGCGGCTTGCAGCTCAAGGCATCGCCCTAACCGACATCCGCGAGATGCTGGGCCACAGCCTGATCGTGCCTGTGCTGACCGCACACCCCACCGAAGTGCGCCGCAAGAGCATCATTGACCACAAAAACCGGATCGCAAAGCTGATGGAGCTGCGCGACCAGGGGCAGACGGTGACGGAAGATGGCGATGATCTGGAGGCGGCTATCTACCGGCAGATAGCGCTTCTGTGGCAAACGCGGCCACTGCGCCGTGAAAAGCTATTTGTCGCCGACGAGATCGAGAATGCCCGCGCGACGATGCAGGACGTGTTTCTGACCGCGCTGCCCAAACTTTATGCCGGTTGGGAAAAGGCGCTCGGCGGTCGTCCGCCCGGCTTTGTGCGCCTTGGCACGTGGATTGGTGGCGACCGCGATGGCAATCCCTTCGTCGATGCGGACACGCTGCGTTATGCCACTGCGCGTAACGGCGGCACCGCCATTCGGCATTATCTTGAACTGATCCATAAACTTGGCGCGGAAATTTCGATCTCATCGCTAATGAGCGACACGCCCGAGCCGGTGCAGGCATTGGCCGAGAAAAGCGGCGACACCGCCCCAAGCCGCGCGGACGAACCCTATAGGCGGGCGCTGTCGGGCATCTACGCGCGTCTGGCGGCGACACATATCAAATTGGTTGGCGATCAACCACCGCGCCCCTCGAGCCTCTCAGGACAGCCCTATGGCGGCCCTGACGAACTGCGCCGGGATCTTGTCACTGTCGCGTCGGGCCTCGCCAGCGATGGCGATGGCGCGCTGTCGAGCGGGGGTGCTTTGGCGCGGCTCATCCGCTCGGTGGAGATATTTGGCTTCCATCTGGCGACGCTGGATTTACGCCAGAACAGCGATGTGCACGAACGTGTTGTTGCTGAACTGTTTCGCGTCGCCCGCGTCACGCCGGATTATCTTGCGCTGGATGAAGATGCGCGTGTCAAACTCCTCGTCGCTGAATTGACCCATAATCGGCCACTGGCAGGCGAATGGACGGATTATAGCGCGGAGACGGCAAAGGAACTCGCGATCGTCCGCGCGGCGGCCAAGGCGCAGGCTGATTTCGGTGACGCCGCTATCACGACCTATAACATCAGCAAGACGACCAGCGTCTCCGACATGCTCGAAGTCTATGTGATGCTGAAACAGGCGGGGCTGTACCGCATTGACGACGACGGCCAACCACGCGCCACCATCATGTCCGTCCCCTTGTTTGAAACCATCGCCGACCTTCAGGCCGCGCCCGAAACCATGCGCGCCTTTTTCCAAATTCCCATGATGCAGGCGCTGGCCAAGGCGCGCGGGCATCAGGAAGTGATGATTGGCTATTCGGATTCGAACAAGGATGGCGGCTACCTCACATCCACATGGGAATTATATGAGGCATCGAGCGCCTTGGCGAACGTGTTTGCCGACGCAGGCGTCGCAATGCAGCTGTTCCACGGGCGCGGCGGCGCGGTGGGCAGGGGTGGCGGTTCCGCCTTCGGGGCAATCCTCGCGCAGCCGCAGGGTACCGTGCAGGGCCGCATCCGCATTACCGAACAGGGCGAAGTCATCGCCGCAAAATATGGCACGGTCGACAATGCCGTCACGAGCTTGGAAACCATCGCATCGGCGACAATGCTCGCCACGCTGTCGAGCGACCCGATTGCGGACGCCGACGTTGCCCGTTTCAAGGCGGCGATGGCTGAACTCTCGGCCAGCGCCTTCCGCCACTATCGCGGCCTGGTGTACGACACTGCAGGCTTCCGCACATTTTTCCGTCAGATGACGCCCATTAACGAAATCGCGACGCTCAAAATCGGATCGCGGCCCTCAAGCCGCACGGCGTCCGATGCGATTGAAGATTTACGCGCCATTCCCTGGGTATTCTCCTGGGCGCAGGCGCGCGTCATGCTGCCCGGCTGGTACGGCACCGGACAGGCGCTGGCCGATTTTGCGGACAAAGGTCTGTTGCGCGCGATGGCGGGTGAGTGGTCTTACTTCCAAACCATCCTCGCCAATATGGAAATGGTTTTGGCCAAGTCCGACATGGGCATCGCCGCGCATTATGCGGGGTTGGTCGAGGATCAGGCGCTTGCGCATGATCTGTTCGGCCGTATCAAGGGCGGCTGGCACGCGTCACGCGACAGCCTGCTAGCGGCAACCGGCCAAAATCACTTGCTTGAGGCCAACCCGGCGCTGAACAATTCCATCCGCCTGCGTCTGCCCTATATTGAGCCGCTCAACCTGCTCCAAATCGAACTTATGAAACGCCACCGCGCCGGTGAAGCTGACGAACGGATTGGCGAGGGCATTCAGTTGACGATCAATGCCATCGCGACAGCGTTGCGCAATAGCGGTTAGGCAACCGGTAGATCGCTTCGACCAAAACCATTGCCTGTTCGACAAGCTGTAAAATCACCGCTTCCCCTGCCGCATCTGCCTGATATGACGTTGCCATAATCAATATCAGGAGAGTTTCGATGCGCATAACCCAAACCGCCCTTTCTGCCGTTGCTGTAGCGCTGGTCTATATGGCCACACCGGCGATTGCGCAGACTGCAGCCGCGGCACCTGTTGCCTCAGTCGAGGTTGACCAGAACGCTGCCATCAAGGCGTTTTTCGAGGAATATGACGCGCAGCAGCTGGCGCGATCGCCGCTCTCCAAATCCTATCGCGGCATCAAGGATAGCGACTATGGGAAATGGGACGATGGTTCCGACGCAGCCGAAGCCCGCAATTATGAGGCCGAACGATCGGCGCTGAAAGAAATGCGCGCGCGCTTTGACCCCGCCAAGCTGTCGCCAGAAAACAAGCTCTCCTATCGCCTGTTTGAAAAGCGCGCAGCGCGCAGCGAGGGCGCGTATAAATATAATGACTATGGCTATATCTTCGATCAGATGAACGGCGCGCAGAGCCAGATTCCTGCCTTTCTCATCAACATCCATCGCATCGATACCAAGTCCGACGCCCGCGCTTATGTGAACCGGCTCTTCGGCATTGGCCCCGCAATGACGGAGGCTGTCGGCCAAGCCAAAACGCGCGCCGCAAAGGGCATCATGCCACCCAAATGGGTCTATCCTTATGTCATTGCCGATTCGCGCAATGTTATCACCGGAGCGCCTTTTGATGGCGGCCCTGACGCGCCATTATTTGCCGATTTCAAGGCGAAGGTCGGCAAGTTGAAGATCACGCAGATCGAAAAGGATATCTTGATTGCGGACGCGGCGCAGGCGCTCACCAAAGCTGTAAAGCCCGCTTATGAGGCGCTGATTGCCGAAATGACGGCGCAAGAAAAAGTCGCTGGCACTGACGACGGCGTCTGGCGCTTCCCCGATGGCGCTGGTTATTATGCCGAGCGGATTGCCAACTACACCACGACCAATATGACGCCTGACCAGATCCATGAATTGGGTCTCGCGCAGGTTGCGCGCATCCACAAGGAAATGGGCGTCGTCCAAAAGAAGATGGGCGTGAAGGGCGACCTTCAGGCTTTCTTCAAATATATGCGGACGGAGCCCAAATTCTACGCGCCCGAAACCGAGGAGGGCCGCGCGCTTTATTTGTCCGAAACGCAAAAGGCGCAGGACGCCATCACACCATTATTGCCCAAATGGTTCGGAATATTGCCCAAGGCCCCGTTGGTTGTGAAGCCGGTGGAAGCATTCCGTGAAAAGTCTGCGGGTAAGGCGTTTTACCAGCGCCCCGCGCCCGATGGTTCGCGCCCGGGCACTTATTACGCCAACCTCTATAAAATGGCAGACATGCCGCTGACCGAAGTTGAGGCATTGTTCTACCACGAAGGCGTCCCCGGCCACCATTTGCAGTTGGCGATCCAGACGGAATTAAAAGACGTGCCCGCCTTCCGTCAATTTGGCGGGGTGACCGCTTATTCTGAAGGCTGGGGCCTCTATTCGGAAAAGCTCGCCAAGGACATGGGGCTCTATACCGATCCGGCGCGCGATTTTGGCCGGCTGCAATTGGAACTGCACCGCGCCATCCGGCTCGTGGTCGACAGCGGCTTGCACCACAAACGCTGGACGCGCGAGCAGGCGATCAAATATGTCGAAGATAACTCCGCAGACGCCCCCGGCGGTATTGTGAAAGCCATTGAGCGCTATATCATCTACCCCGGTCAGGCGACGGCATATATGGTCGGCCGTCTGAAAATCAGCGAACTGCGCGGCAAGGCGCAAAAGGCGCTTGGGAAGAAATTCGACATTCGCGGTTTCCACGACACCGTGCTGAAATCGGGTCCCGTGCCTTTGGATGTGCTTGAAGAGCAAGTCGACGCTTGGATCGCTTCGCGCAAGTGAAGAAACGAAGGGACGGCGCCTAGTCTGACGGCGCTGTCCCTTCGTCAATTACCCGCACACCGAAGTTAAAATGTATCCGTACCCAGACGCCCAGTTGCGGTTTGTTGTCGATGCGCGGGGGTTTGACGAGGAACTGCCAGGCCGCAAGGCGAAGCGCTTTGGCGAGGCCGGTGCCGCGGGGGGTTTCACCGATAATCTGGCAGTTTTCGACGCGGTTATGTGCCGCCATGCGGCAGGCGATGTCGGCCGATGCGCCGGGGGGGATCCGCTTGATAGCAGCGAGATAGGGCGTGAGTTCGCTGTCATAGGGTTCGCGTAGCCACGCCACGGGGTAAAGCTGCGCACCGCCGGGCCCGAGCCCCGGGCCCATCATGCCCTTTGCGCCTTGTCCGTTTCCTTTGCCCTCACCCGCTCCGCTGCCTCCGTTGGCCGGGAATTTGGACAGGTCCATGGCGTCCAATTCAGACTTGCTCACTTTGATAAATTCAGGGCTCGGCGGCGGGGCCTTCACCGGATTTACCGGCGGCAATAATGGTATCGGGATTGGCGGCGTGATGGTTTTTTGTTGCTCGTTGGTCACCGGCGTCTTGGTTTCATTCTTTTCTGCCGATGAAGCTGCTTCCGATTCAGCCTCCAACGAAAATGTATTCAGACCGCGCGTACCTGCCGCAGGCCCACCCGACCGCATAGTTAGGCTGAGTATCGCGAGAAGGATGATGGCTTCGAGCAAGAGCGCGATAACCAAACCAAGGCCCCGTCGCCGGACCAAATGCCACCGCGGTTCAGTGGTCCAATCTGTCTGTTCTGAATAGGCCATGCGCGCACCGCGACCTTTAGGGTATCAGGCAAAGCTTGCAACGCGTGAATTTTATGGTCCGTAGCGCGGCACCCGTCACCAAAACTACAGCGGAACGAAGCGTACCTTCAATCCGTCCTTTGGCTTGGGGATTGGCCACGCCTGCCAATCGGGCGCATAGCCGTCTGCAATCTCCACGCGAACCGAGGTCAGCAGGTGATGCGTGAACAGCTTCATCTGCATATAGGCGAAATGCAGGCCAAGGCACATATGCGCGCCGCCGCCAAAGGGCACCCACGCATATTTATGCCGCGCCTTCACCTTCTCAGGTGTAAAGCGCATGGGGTCGAACGTTTCGGGGTTCTCCCAATATTCTGGCATCATGTGCACATAAGACGGGCTGATGCTGACCGCTGTGCCCTTCGGAATGTGATAGCCCATAAATTCGAAGTCTTTGAGAGCGCGGCGCGGGATTGACGGAACCGGCGAAATCATCCGCAGCGCTTCTTTAAATGCATATTCGGTAAGCTCGAACTTATCGAGATCGGCAAAAGCGATGTCTGCACCGGCGGGCGCGATGGCGAGGCACTCCTCGCGCAGTTTTTGCTGCCATTCCGGGTGCTTGGCGAGATACCAGATCATCGACGTAACCGACGAAGTGATGGTGTCATGTGCCGCCATCATCAAGAAATTCATGTGGTCGATCAATTCGCCGTCCGACATATATTCGCCGTCTTCGCGCGTTGACCGGCAAAACTGGCTGAACATGTCCTGCCGGTTTTCATTGCGGCGGCGCTCGGCAATTTGCGGGCCGAAATAGTCGATCAGATATTTGCGACCAGCAACGCCTTTGCCCATCGCGGTAAAGGGAATGGGCGCGCGGATCGGCGCGACCGATGCCTGCACCATATCGACGAAAGCCTTGTTAATCTTGTCGGCCTCTGGCCCCAGCGGGATGCCCAAAAAGCTGCTCGCCGCAACATCAAGCGTGAGTTGCTTGATCGCAGGATAGAAGAGCATATCACCGCGCCAATCCTTCAACTGTTCGGCAAAGATGCGGTTCATGTCTTGGGTGTAGGCACGCATTGGCCCTGGCTTAAAGGCGATGCCCAGCGCACGACGGTCCATGCGGTGATGGTCAAAGTCCATCAGCATCAGGCCGCGGGGGAAGAGCAGATTAAGCACTGGGCCCCAGCCTTGCTCCGACGAGAAAAGCTTTTCCCGGTCAAACAGCAGCAGCTCATTCGCCTCGGCACCGACCAGAGAGATGGTCGGATTGCCAAAGGCGTTGGTGCGGAAAACCTTGCCATAGGTTTTGACCATATGTGCGCCATAAGCAGGCGGATCGCGCAGCACGCGGAATGTTGTGCCAACAATAGGCAGGCCATTTTCACCCGGAATATGCGCAAGCTCGTCAATCTTTTTACGCGGCACCCAATGCGGGTTCGCAGCTTCGCTATGGGCAAGGGCCATGGGCTTCATTCCTGTTTAATTGCGCGGTTAATGTTTACTGCCATGGATGTCAGTACGGCGCAAGTGGGACATGGGTGCGCCACATTAACGGACTGCGTAATGTTAATTGGCCTTTTGGCGTCTAACGCGCCCACAACCGTATGCGCATTTTCGCGAGGCATTGGCTGGCCAACCGCCGATAACGTCGGGACGCGCGCACGCAAATAACGGCGTCACGCTAAGTTTCAATATGTCCGGAAGACCAAGCTTGCACCGCGCGCAGCGTGCAAAAAGTTGGTGACCCCTACGGGAATCGAACCCGTGTTTCAGCCGTGAAAGGGCCGCGTCCTAACCGCTAGACGAAGGGGCCAATCGCTTGGCGAGCCGCGCCTTTACGGATTCGTTATGCACTCGTCAAGGCCAAGTTCGCGCAATTTCAGTCGGCGAATGCGATGTCGTCGACGTGGAGCTCCGCTTTTGGCGTTGC
>NZ_JBILOS010000122.1:0-5219 GCF_044374345.1 Sphingorhabdus sp.
TTCCACCAATGTCATCGCGCCTGCGGGGACTTGGCCGAATGTGCCAATGACTTCGGGATGGCCTGCATGGCCAACGAAAATGATGTGACGGCCGGCTTCCACCTGTCGTTCGGCCTGCTTATGCACTTTGGATACCAACGGGCAGGTGGCATCAAAATAGGCAAGGCCGCGTTGCTGCGCATTGGCGGGTACCGATTTGGGGACGCCATGCGCCGAAAATACGACAT
Source organism: Sphingorhabdus sp. (assembly GCF_044374345.1). Lineage (GTDB taxonomy): Bacteria > Pseudomonadota > Alphaproteobacteria > Sphingomonadales > Sphingomonadaceae > Sphingorhabdus_B. Next base: position 228 of record NZ_JBILOS010000122.1, read on the forward strand.
GCCCGCCATCGGGCACCTCATCCAGTTCCTCGACAAATATCGCGCCCTTGGCCTTCAAACTGTCGACAACGAAGCGGTTGTGCACAATTTCATGGCGCACATATACCGGTGCGCCATGTTGTTCGAGCGCGAGCTCCACAATCTTAATGGCGCGATCCACGCCAGCGCAAAAACCGCGTGGTGCCGCCAGAAGCAGCGTGAGGGGTTTCTTGGAGATCGTTTGTTCAGTCATCGGCAATGTCCTTTAGTTAAACAGGCCGCATCCGCCAAGACCTTTCCCCTGTTGCACGTCAGGCGATGGGCGGATAAGGACCAATGCCAGCGACGTACCCGCAACCCATGCACTGTTATGCCAAGGATAGCCTATATGAAATTTGCCGCCAAAGTCCTGACCTTCGGCATTGTCGCAGCAACCTTGGCCGGTTGTTCGCGCGAAGGCGACCTTGATATCGGTGCCGGTGTAGGCGTGAACGTCACACGCTCGGGCTGCCCCGCGGTCGCCATTCCGGATGGCACGGGCGACATCACCTTGTTCAACCCGGCCGACAGCCAGGATGCGAGCGCAATTGACGTTGTCGCATCGATTACGAACATCCGCCCAACGTGCAACGACAGTGGCGAGAAGATTTTTTCACAAGCCAGTTTTGATGTTCAGGTACGGCGCAGCGATACGCAAGGCAGCCGGACAGTGACTTTGCCCTATTTCACCACCGTGGTGCAGGGCAACAGCGCCGTTATCGCCAAGCGCGTTGGCCAAGTGACCCTGCAATTTGCCGATGGCCAGCAACGGGCATCCGCCAGCGCGCAAGCCGGAAGCTATATCGACAAGGCATCGGCCAGCCTGCCGGCCGAAATCGTGCAAAAAATTACCAAGAAGCGCAAGCCGGGTGATCCCGATGCCGCGCTCGACCCCATGGCGGACCCTGAAGTGCGCGCGGCGGTCGTCCGATCAAGCTTTGAAATGCTTATCGGTTTCCAGCTGACCGAAGATCAGCTGCGGTATAATGTAACGCGTTGATACGCGCTTTTTTCAAGGCACGAAGATGACCCTTTTTGAACAATATGCAGCGCATGTCGATCATGCGCTGGACGCACTTGTTGCCAGCAAGACCCTGCCATCGGGCATTGATCGTGCCAATGTGACGGTCGAACCGCCGCGCGATCCATCGCATGGTGATATATCGACCAACGCCGCGATGGTGCTCGCCAAACCCGCTGGGCTTAATCCGCGGCAATTGGCGGAAGCCTTGTCGGCGGAGCTGGCGAAGGTTTCTGGCGTCACGGCTGTCGAAATCGCTGGGCCCGGCTTTCTAAATTTGCGGTTGGACGCATCGGCATGGCTTGATGAACTACGTTCAATTGCGCAGGCTGGCGATGATTATGGGCGGTCGCACCGTGGTGACGGCAAATCGGTGAATATCGAATATGTCTCCGCCAACCCGACGGGGCCAATGCATATGGGGCATTGCCGCGGCGCTGTGGTGGGCGATGCGCTTGCCGCATTGATGGAATTCGCAGGCTACCGTGTTGTGCGCGAATATTATATCAACGACGCCGGTGGACAGGTCGATGTTTTGGCGCGGTCGGCGCATTTGCGGTATCGCGAAGCATTGGGCGAGACCATTGAAATCGCCGAAGGGCTGTACCCCGGCGATTATCTGATTCCGGTCGGCCAGCATCTCGCCGAGCGTTTTGGGGACCAATATGTTGCCCAGCCAGAGGCAGAATGGCTTGCGCTGTTCCGCAAAGCTGCGGTTGCCGAGATGATGGAGATGATCAAGGCCGACCTCGCCTTGCTTGGCATCCACCACGACCTGTTTTCATCCGAAGCCGAGCTGCATGAAGCAGGCAAGGCGGACATTGCCGAGCGCGAATTGCGCGCGCGCGGCCTTGTCTATGACGGTGAATTGGAAAAGCCAAAGGGCAAGGAAATCGAAGATTGGGAGCCTGTAACGCTTCCCTTATTCCGGTCGACACAATTTGGTGATGACCAAGACCGGCCAATCAAGAAATCCAACGGCAGCTGGACCTATTTCGGCGCTGACCTTGCCTATCATTTCCAGAAAAGTCAGGGCGTTGACGCCATGATCGACATCTGGGGCGCGGATCATGCGGGTACCGTCAAGCGCATCAAGGCCGCGGTCAATGCGCTGACCGATGGCAAGGTCGATTTCGATATCAAGCTTGTGCAAATGGTGCGCCTGCTGCGCGGCGGTGAGCCCGTTAAAATGTCCAAACGGTCGGGCAGCTTTGTCACGCTCGCCGATGTAATTGAAGAAGTCGGCAAGGATGTCGTCCGCTTCACAATGCTGACGCGCAAATCCGATGCGCAGATGGACTTTGACTTTGCCAAGGTGGTTGAAGCGTCAAAGGACAATCCGGTATTTTATGTGCAATATGCCCATGCGCGTATCGCCTCGACACTGCGCAAGGCAGAGGGCGAGGGGCTTGGTGTTGACGGATCCGAACTGGCGTTGCTCGGCGACGCCGAAATCGGCCTTATTCGCGAAGCTGCAAACTTCCCGCGCATTGTCGAAGCGTCCGCCAAATCGGGCGAGCCGCACCGTATTGCCTTTTACCTCAATGACTTGGCAGCAGCATTCCATGCCTATTGGAACCTGGGCAATGACCAACCGGACAAGCGCTTCATATTGCCCCAGGACCCGGCGCTGACGGGTGCAAGGCTTTTCATGGCGACCAATATCGGGCAAGTTCTGCGCAATGGTTTGCGCCTGATGGGCGTCGAGGCCGCTTACAATATGTAGCAATTGGGGAACCGGCATGAACAACACCAACAACAATGGACTGAATCTAAACGATCCCGATCGTCTGCCCTGGTTGGAAACCGCTGACGGTTACGAATATGTTGAAAGCACATCCCCGCTGCGGATGGCGGTGATGTTGCTTGCCGGGCTTGTCCTGCTCGCCGCGATTGTTGGCGCGGTCTATTGGCTGCAGCGTAACCAGATCGGCGGCGCGAATGGCAACGGCCAACTGATTGCCGCACCCGCAGGCGCCTATAAGGTCAAGCCTCAGGATGCTGGTGGCAAAAGATTTGAAGGTGAGGGCGATTCGGCCTTTGCCGCGAGCGAAGGGACCAAAACCGGCGCGATATTGGTTCCCGCCGCGAAAGTCGCCGCCGCCGCGCCGCCTGCTGGCATAGCATCGGCTCCAGCGGCAGCACCAGCCGCACCGTCTGCGGCACCATCTGCGGGCGCAGTCATGGTGCAACTCGGTGCGTTTGGCGATTCTGCCAAGGCTGACGCGGCGTGGGCTGCTTTGAACAAACGCTTTGGCTTTTTGGCCGGAATGAACCGCAAAATCGCCGAAGCCAATGTCGAAGGCGGCCGCAAGGTTTTCCGGCTTCAGGCCGTGACCGCAAATTCATCCGAAGCGCAGCAATTGTGCGCAAAGCTGAAGGTCGCGGGCGAAAACTGCCTGATCGTACGCTAATCCACATTTTTTGCGGGGGCAAAGGGCCGTGGCAGTTTATGCCGCCCGCACGCTTTTTAGGAGAAGAATATGCCTGCATTATATGACGTCGCCATTCCCGCTTTCATCCGCGGTCTGAAAAACCTGTCCAACATGCTGGAAAAGGGCAGCGCTTTTGCGGCGGAACAGGGCATGCCCCTGTCCGACTTGCTCGATGCGCGCCTGATCGACGACATGGCACCGCTCACGCGGCAGGTCCAGATGGTGACCGATACGGCAAAGTTCGTCGCTGTCCGTGTCGGCCAAGTGGAAAATCAGCCTTGGGCGGATGATGAAGTCAGCTATGCCGATGTGCAGGGCCGCGTGGCCAAGGCGATTGCGTTTCTGGAAGCCGTCTCACCCGATGGTTTTGAAGGCCGCGAAGACGCGAAAGTCGTGCTCGCCACGCCCAGCGGTGACATACCCTTCACGGGCAACACTTACGTCCACGGCTTTGCCATTCCCAATTTCTTCTTCCACCTCAGCATGGCCTATGCGCTGCTGCGGATGAAGGGCGTGCCCGTGGGCAAGCTCGATTTCCTTGGGGCAATCCGTTAATTATACACAGCTTTGGGCGAAAGCGCCGCTGCTCCATGCTTGCCTTGGGGGCACGGCGGCCCTAGCTTGCGCGCCATGAAGCCCGTGATATTTGGCCTTTCGGGCCTGACCCTGACCGATGATGAAAAACGCCTGTTTCGCGATGTCGAACCGGCGGGCTACATCCTGTTCAAACGCAATATTGAGGACCGCGCCCAGGTGCGCGCGCTGACGGACAGTCTGCGCAGCTTGCATGGCCGCGATGATGTGCCTGTCCTGATTGATCAGGAAGGCGGCCGCGTCGCGCGTATGCGTCCGCCGGTTTGGCCTGACTTTCCGGCTGGCGGCGCTTTCGATGCGCTGTATGATTTGGCACCCATGACCGCGATTGAGGCGGCGCGTTGCAATGCCGAAGCCATCGCGCTGTCGCTCAACGAAGTCGGCATTAACGTCGATTGCTTGCCCGTGCTGGATGTCCGCGTGCCCGAAACGCATTCGGCCATCGGTGACCGTGCGCTGGGCAGCGAACCGATGCGCGTTGCCGCGCTTGGCCGCGCGATATTGGATGGCCTTGCAAAGGGCGGCGTCATTGGCGTTGTCAAACATATGCCGGGGCAGGGCCGCGCCAGCGTCGATACCCATCATGACCTGCCGCACGTCACCGCAAGCGCGGCAGAGCTGGAACAAGACCTCGCGCCATTTCGCGCGCTTAACAACGCCGCGATGGGCATGACCGGGCATGTGGTTTATGATGTGTGGGACGATCAGCACACGGCAACGATGTCGCCTTATGTTCTGAATGATATCATCCGTGCAAATATCGGCTTTGACGGCCTGTTGATGAGCGACGATCTCGATATGAACGCGCTTCAGGGGGACGTGGCGACACGCGCGCTACGTTGTGTTGAGGCCGGATGCGACATCGCGCTCAACTGCTGGGGCCGGTTGGACGAAATGCGTGCGATTGCAGATATGTTGCCTGAA
>NZ_JBILOS010000144.1:0-3251 GCF_044374345.1 Sphingorhabdus sp.
GGCTTATTTGCTCGACAAACGGGATCAGCTGCTCGCGCTTGCGGACACAAGTGCGAAGCTGACCGGCGGAGCAACAGGCGCGGCATGACCGGGCAATTGCTCTTTGATGAAGAGCAAGATGCGCTCCGCACCGAGAGCGTTCCCGAACCCAATGTCCTGACCATCGATATCGACGGATGGGAAGGTCCGCTTGACCTGCTGCTGGCGCTGGCGCGCAATCAAAAGGTCGATTTGCGGCAACTGTCGATCCTTGCCTTGGTCGAACAATATCTGGTCTTCATTGATGAGGCCCGCGCGCTGAAGCTGGAACTGGCGGCGGACTATCTGGTGATGGCGGCGTGGCTCGCCTATCTTAAATCCGCACTGCTACTGCCCAAGGACCCGACGATTGACCCGTCTCCAGAGGAGCTTGCGCTGCGCCTGCAGCTGCGGCTGGAACGGCTGAATGCCATGCGCGAAAGCGGCGCGCGGTTGATGGCGCGGGACCGGCTGGGGCGCGATATCTTTTTGCGCGGCAATCCCGAAGGCTTGCGCGTGGTCAAGGCGCGGGCTTGGGAATGCGATTATTTCGAACTCATCACCGCTTATGGCCAGGTAAAGGCGCGCACGCAGCCGGTGATGCATGTCGTGAAAAAACGTCAAGTCATGACGCTGGAAGAAGCGCTGGAGCGCGTATCCGCGATGATCGGCCGCGCGGTCGATTGGACATCGATTGAGGCGTTTCTGCCCGTCCATGCCGAACCTGTACTGCGCAAATCCGCGCTGGCCTCCAGTTTTGTGGCCGCGCTTGAGCTTGCGAAACGCGGCGCTGTTGATTTGCAGCAAGAGGCGACATTTGCGCCATTGTTGTTAAGGGTGAAAGCATGACGAAAATAAGCGACCCCCATGTTCGCGCGGTCGAGGCGACCTTATTCGCCAGTGATCAGCCCATGACCGTTGAGCAGATTCGCGGCTATGTCGGCGACGACGTCGATATCGCCGATGCGCTGGCGCAGCTGGAGGCGCATTATGCCGGGCGGGGCATCGAATTGGTCCGGCGCGGCAAATCGTGGCATTTCCAGACAGCCGCCGACCTTGCCTATGTTTTGCGCCGCGAACGCGAAGAAAGCCGCAAGCTTAGCCGTGCTGCGGTCGAAACATTGGCGATCATCGCCTATCACGAACCTGTGAGCCGTGCGGAGATTGAGGCCATTCGCGGCGTGCAGATTTCGAAAGGTACGCTGGATGTGTTGATGGAGGCGGGCTGGGTCCGGCCAGCAGGGCGGCGCGATGTGCCCGGCCGCCCATTGATTTACGCCACAACTGCCGGATTTCTGGCGCATTTCGGCCTTATTAGTCGCAAGGATTTGCCGGGAATTGACGATTTGAAAGCCGCCGGACTGCTCGATCCGATCGACACCGCAATGGGCGATATGCATTTTGCGGGCGAAGAAAGTGACAGCGAACTGGAAATTGACGAAAACAACGCCTAGATAGGGTGGGATAGCTGCGCGATCACGGTCGCAATTTTCGGGGCAAACCCCGGTAGGAGTTTGAAATGGGCGGTTTTAGTATCTGGCATTGGCTGATTGTCGGCATTCTGGTTTTGCTCTTGTTCGGCAAGGGCCGTTTTTCCGACATGATGGGCGACGTGGCCAAGGGCATTAAAAGCTTCAAAAAAGGCATGAGCGAAGACGACGACGCGTCAAAGGCTCCCCCACAGATCGGTTCCACGACCGTTGTCGACGCCGAAAAGCAGACCGATAAAACCCAATAATATTGGGGCAGTATCCACACTGACCCTGACACGCCATCCGATAAGCTTGGCGTCGTTACGGCCCGCCGGATTGGCCAATTGAATGTTTGACATCGCGTCTTCCGAACTGTTGCTTGTCGTCCTTGTGGCGTTGCTGGTCATTGGCCCAAAGGATTTGCCAAAGGCGTTGCGCGTTGTTGGCAGATGGGTGGGCAAAGCCCGCGGTGTCGCGGCACATTTCCGTTCCGGATTTGACGAAATGGTGCGTCAGTCAGAGATCGAAGAATTAGAGAAAAAGTGGAAAGCGGAAAACGAACGCATCATGCGCGAACACCCCGCCGATCCACGCGCCGATGTCCTTGGGGATGATCCCGCGCCTGCCGACGCAACGGTTGCTCAGCCCGAATTGCCGATAGATCCGCCCTCTGCAGAAACGGCAGCCAAGGCATGAACGAAATTGATGACAGCAAAATGCCGTTGCTCGATCATTTGATTGAGCTGCGTAGCCGTCTGCTCTGGAGCTTTCTGGCGCTCGCCATCGCCTTTGGCATCAGCCTGTATTTTGCGCGGCCCATATTCGGATTTTTGGTGCAGCCATTGCTCGAGTCCGGTCAAAAGACGCTGATTTACACCGCGATCTTTGAGGCATTTTTTGTCGAGATAAAGGTCGCGTTTTTCGCCGCCAGCTTCTTCTCTTTCCCCGTATTTGCAACACAGCTGTGGCGGTTTGTCGCGCCGGGATTGTATAATAAGGAAAAGCGTGCGTTTCTGCCGTTTTTACTGGCAACGCCGGTGCTGTTTATCATTGGCGCATCGATGGCCTATTATATGGCGATCCCCGTGGCGCTCGAATATCTGTTGGGTTTCGGCGGAAATGTGGGCGGCGTGCAGCAACAGGCGCTGCCGGGCGTCGACAATTATCTCAGCTTTGTGATGAAATTCATTTTCGGCTTTGGCATTTCGTTTCTGTTGCCCGTGCTGCTGATGCTGTTGGAACGCGCAGGGATTGTGACGCTGGAACAGCTTAAGGGCGCGCGCCGTTATGCGATTGTCGGCGCATTCGCCATCGCTGCCGTCCTGACGCCGCCCGATGTTGTCTCGCAACTGCTGCTCGCCATTCCTTTGTGCATATTGTTTGAAATGGCGCTCGTCGCCATCTGGTTCACCCGCCGCCGCCGCGCAAAAGCCGCAGAGGCTGAAGAGGCCGTGACGTAGGTTTCGTTTGTTCGGTTTTTGCCGAATAACGTCCTCCTCCTTCCGAGCCGTCATCGCCCACACCCTTCGTTCCCATCCTCCCTCGTCATCGTCCACACCCATCGTCATCCTGAACTTGTTTCAGGATAACAGGCGACGGTTTTTCGTTATGCTGAAACAAGTTCAGCATGACGACAGGGGTTGGAGGGTGTGCAAAAACAACTTTCCTACAAATAACCATATGGGTTATTCGAGTCGCGTCATGCAGGCGGCGGTCTAGAACGCTGGTCGGGATGATGGGAACGCTGGCGGGGCAACCCGT
>NZ_JBILOS010000091.1:0-8441 GCF_044374345.1 Sphingorhabdus sp.
TCGATTTGAACAACATTCCGCTCGCTTTGGTTGAGCGCGTTGACGTTCTTACCGGTGGCGCATCGACCACTTATGGCGCTGACGCCGTTGGTGGTGTTGTTAACTTCATTCTGAAGAATGATTTCTCCGGCATGGAAGCCCAATCTTCTTACCAGATCACAGAAAAAGGTGACGGTGATGTTTTCCGCGCTGACGTAACAATCGGTGCGAACTTCGACGATGGTCGCGGTAACGCCGTATTTGGCGTTGGTTACCAGCAAGCTGATCCAGTATATCAAGGTGCGCGCGATGTTTCGCTAACCACCATTGAAACCTATGCTGGTACAGCGCTGGGTTCAGGCACAGCATATCCCTCGCGTTTCTCGGGCGGTCGTCTGGTTAGCGGTACGGGCAATGGCGGTACAAACCAGATCAACGAAGCGGGTCAGCTCGTTCCGACCTTCTCGACGTTTAACTTCAACCCATATAACGTCTTCCAGACACCGTTCGAACGTTTCAACATGTTCGGTCAAGCGCGTTACGAAGTCAGCGATGCGATTGAAGTATATTCGCGCGGGCTGTTCTCAAAGAACACTGTAAACACGATCATCGCACCATCAGGCGCGTTCAGCATCGGCGTGAACATTCCTTTGAACAACCCGTTCTTGCCTGCTGCTATGCGTAACCAGTTCTGCGCATTCGACGTTAACCCAAGCGCTTCGGTTTATACCCCACGCTTTTCACAAGCTCAGTGCGATGCCGCGGCTAACCCAAGCTTGCGTCCTGGACAGGCTGGTTATCTTGAAATCGGTACCGGTGGCGCGTCTGCAACTGCAACGACGTCGGGCAACGGTCTTGCTGTATTGCAAGCATGGCAGCCATTCGACGTTAATGGCAACGGCGTGGTCGAAGCTGGTGAAGGTTACAACCCTAACCCGCAGTCACTTTTTGCCCGTCGCGCAATCGAAGCTGGTCCACGTATTTCAGAATATGTGACGACCGTATTCGATTACCGTTTGGGTGCCCGCGGTTCGATCACTGACTCAATCGACTGGGATATCTCGGGTGCCTATGGCCAAAGCGAGAACATTCAGACGATTAAGGGTTATACCTTGAACTCGCGTTTCCGTCAGTCGCTTCGTGCGGGCGGAACGGCTGCAGCTCCAGTTTGCTTCGACGCATCAAATGGATGCGTTGCCGCAAACGTCTTTGGCACCATTCAGCCGGAAGCAATTCCGTTCTTGGTCCAGGAAAGCACCAGCTTTACGAAAACCTCGCTTGCACAAGTCAAGGGAACCATCAACGGCGATGCCGGCTTTACCAGCCCATTTGCTGAAGATTCCGTGGCATTTGCAGTCGGCGGTGAGTATCGTAAATATACTGCCCGTCAGGGCGCTGACGCGCTTGCCAAGGGCGGCGATCTCGGCGGTGCCGGCGGAGCGACGCCAGATATTTCTGGTGGCTTCGACGTGTATGAAGGCTTTGGCGAACTTGTTGTGCCACTGGTTAGCGACAAGCCATTCGTGAACAGCCTGACTGTTGAAGGCGGCCTTCGCTATTCGTCGTACACAGTCGACGCACCAGGTAACCCATCGTACAACACCACAACCTTTAAGGCTGGTGGTACTTGGGAGCCAACCGACGGTCTCGCAATTCGTGGTAACTTTGCACGTGCCGTTCGCGCACCGAACATTGGCGAACTGTTCTCGCCAGTGAACACTGGATTGACCAACCTTGGTACCGATCCATGTGCGACGTTGACGACGGCTGGCGCTGTTTTGCCAGGACGTCCAGCAACGGGCCCAACCGGTGAACTTCGTGCCGTCTGCTTGGCGCAAGGTGCCAACTTGGGCAACATCAACTCGATTCCACAGCCTAACGCAGGTCAGGTGAACTCGACTGGTGGCGGTAACGTTAACATTAAGCCTGAAAAGTCGAACAGCTTCACCATTGGTGCGATCTTCCAGCCAGCCAGAATCCCTGGTTTCACTGCGTCGATCGATTATTACAACATCAAGGTAACGGGTGCGATTTCGTCCCCGACCCCTGGTGACGTAATTGCGGCTTGCTTTGGTACGAACGTATTCAGCCCAGCAGCAGGCGCATCGACATCTGCTGCTTGTACCAGCATTCGTCGTAGCCCAGCCGATGGCAGCTTGAGCGGCGATCCGAGCACTTTCACTGGTCTGCCTTCGGTTCTGTCGAACGCGGGTTCCATTGAAACTGACGGCATCGACTTGATCATGAACTACAAGACTGATCTGACCGACAAAATCGCTTTGGCTTTGTCGTTCAACGGTAACTACACGTTCAAATCGACGTTCAACGCGTTCGTGCTCAACCCTGAATCGGTCAATCGTGATTGCACCGGCTATTTCAGCTCGAACTGTGGTTCACTGCAGCCAGACTTCTCATGGTCGCAGCGTACAACATTGTCGTACGGCAAGATCGATGTGTCGTTGTTGTGGCGTCACCTGTCAGCGATGGAGCAAGAGCCACTTGACGTGATTGACGGCGGCGCGTTCTTCAACGGAACGATCGGTTCGTCGGTCTTGGGCGTTGGCGGCCGGACGGTTAACTTCGGCAAGATCAAGGCATATGATTACTTTGATCTGTCGACGCGTCTCAATGTCACCGAAAATCTGACGTTCACCGCTTCGGTGCAGAACTTGCTGGACAAGGATCCACCATTGACCGGTAACAACGCTGGATCGACATCGTACAACAGCGGCAACACCTTCCCGTCGACATATGACGCGCTGGGTCGTCGCTATGCTGTAACGGCAAAGCTGCGCTTCTAATTTGAAGAGCATATAATGAAACAAGGGGGCGGGCAGCAATGTCCGCCCCTTTTGTATTGTGACGGCACGCTAAGCCATGAGCCAGGCCAAGACCTGCATGACTGCGTAATGTTGGTTTGGGTAATGTCCCGCCCTAAGTGGCTAGGCAGCGCGCTTCAAAAACGAAGCGCGTGTTCCAACGTCAGTGGGATGTTGGCAGATTGGGCAACGGCTTCGGCCCAAACCACAACCTTTTCAATTTCGTCGCCATGCGCCGTTTGCGCCAATGCATATTCCGCGCGTCGGTCCTCTGTCCGGAAGCTGCCGCCGAACTTGCTATGCGTGCCGAACGCAGGATGCGCATCATTCGCAGCAGCATGTTCGCCCAGCCCAAAGTGGGACGCTGCAGCGACAAGGGCCCTGCCGGGATTGGCAGTCAGCCTTTCACTGTCCAGCGTTGCGATGCGTTCCGCTCCGAACTTGAGCGTCATGCTATGAAACAGCTTTTGCTGTGCCAGCCAACCCACCGCGGCGACTTGCAAATCGGTCTGCCGGAAAAAATCTCCGGGCTCAAAACCAAGATCAACGATGCCGTCGGTAATTTGGCCTTCCAATAATTCGCGGCACCATAGCCGGCACCAAAGCCCCTTGCGGGCCACGGACAAAAGAAACACCGAAAGTGGCGCATACAGAATGATGGCTTTGCTTGTCGGCCGCATGGCAAGCGATGCCGGGGCAAGGGCATTAAACACATTGGACGGCTTCACAACAACCGCCAGATCGTCGCCAAATGGACGTGCGAGCATGCCCAGTGCATCGCGCAACCGTTCGCCGACCGCAGTGGGTGGCGCGCCGCGACGGCGAAAGCCGACAATGTCGTTCAACAACACGGGTTCCTTCAGACCCATAGATAGGCCCGGCAGATCAAATCCGTTGGCGAACATGGTCGATGCACAAAAGGCGGAATGCAAAATAAAATGCAGGCTGGCGTCGTCCGTGCGGCCCGTTGTCGCTTCGCGGCGCGATAGGACCATCGGGCTTGGTTCCACGCCAAGATATTCATCGGTGAGGAAAGTGGCGGTGTTGTGCGTTGAACGGCTGACATGCCGCATATGAAATGCATCTGCAGACGCATCATAGCGGTGCGCAAGCCATGCGCCGTCGTTCAATATCTCGCTATTATTATGCGTCATAACTTCATGGACCTTGCCGTTTCTAACGGTAAATGGCAAGCATTCGCCATATGAACGAGACCGCACCACCGGCCGAAGCGGCCAGACTGAACAGCGAAGGTATGCTTGCACTGCGGGCCGGAAGCTATGCTGAGGCGGAGCGCCTGTTCGTGGCCGCAACGACGCATGACATGATGTCGAGCGCGCTTTGGCGAAATGTTGCCACTGCACGGCGCGCGCAGGGCGATGACACAGGGGAAATGCAGGCGCTGGACGCGGCAATCAGCATCGACCGCCGGGATTTCATGGGCTGGCTCCGCAAGGCCGAATTGCATGAACGTACGGGTGAAAAGGCCGAAGCGCTGGTCGCTTGGAGCGGCGTGCTCCAAATGGCGGCGCATGCATCAGACCTATCTCCTGATATTGCCGCCGCACTGCACAGGGGGCAGGCGTTTGTTTCGCAAGCGACACTCCAGATCGCGGACGCGGTTAGCATGGAACTGGCGCCATTATCTGCGGCCATGGATGAAACAGAGCTGCGCCGCAGCAAGGCATTTGTCGATGTGGCGCTGGGCCGCCGACGAACCTATGTGAACACATGCGACGGCCTATATTACCCCTTCCTTCCGGCGGACGAATTTTTCGACAGGCATCATTTCCCATGGATGCCGGCTATTGAGGCTGCGACAGACGAAATACGCCAAGAATTGGAGGCGCTGCTTGCCGATCCCGGCGACGCGTTGCGGCCTTATGTCCGGATGGATTCGGGCGTCCCCGAAAATAAATGGTCAGCGCTTGACCAGTCGCTTGCCTGGGGCGCATGCTTTTTGTGGGAATATGGGCAGCCCAATAAAGCCGTTTTAGACCGCTGCCCGCGTACAGCCGCGGCCTTGGCCAGCTTACCGACGACAACGCTTCCGGATCGTGCACCCAGCGCGTTTTTCTCAATATTGAAGCCGCATACCCGAATTCCGCCACATACAGGGGTGACCAATACCCGTGCGATTGTGCATTTGCCGCTGATCGTGCCAGAGAAATGCGGCTTCCGCGTTGGGGGCGAAACCCGCGAATGGAAAGTGGGAACGGCTTTTGCCTTTGATGATACCATCGAACATGAAGCGTGGAACGATAGCGATCACAATCGTGCGGTTCTTATCTTTGATGTGTGGAACCCCCATTTAACCGTTACTGAACAAAATGTTATCGCCCGTTATTATGCTGCGGCTGACGCAACAGGCTTTAAAATCACGCATTAAGTTAATTGATTTTTTCCTCTTTACTTGCACTGATAAGCGCCTGTGTTACTTGCACCGCGCCTCTCAACGGAGAAACATGCACATGCGACCAATTCTATTCACAGCCTTAACCATTGGCATCATGACCTCGGCTTTGGCGCAGGCGCCGGCGTCTGCGCCTGTAGCGGCTCCAGCATCTGCATCGACATCGCAGGACGGTAAATTGGCCAAAGCCTCTGACAAAACCGCTTCCGATGCAGACCAAGCCGTTCGGTGCCGCACTGTTCGTGTGACGGGTTCACTGGTGAAAAAGGGCAAGGTTTGCAAAACGCTTGCGCAGTGGCGCCAGATGACAGAGTCCGGCAATGAACTCGCCCGCCGTTTGGTCGAGGATGGAACTTCACGCCCCAGCGGTCAGTGATTCTTCCTTCGCAGATGAAATGGCGGATTTGAATCGTGGAAGCTCAAAAGCTGCCTCATGACTCTTACACCGCCAACTTCAACGCCCCATCCCCTTCCTCGACCTTAACCGTGGAGCCGTCGGGCACTTCGCCGCGCAGCAGCAAATCCGCCAGCGGATCCTGCAAATATCGCTGAATAGCGCGCTTGAGCGGGCGTGCGCCATATACGGGGTCGTAACCCACGCGGCCAAGCCACGCCTTTGCCTCTTCGGATAAAGCGAGCGTGATCTTGCGATCCTTCAGCAGCTTTTGCACGCGTTGCACCTGAATCTCGACAATCGGTGCCATGTGATTGGCGCCAAGACGGTGGAATAGGATGACCTCGTCGAGGCGGTTGAGGAATTCGGGCCGGAAATGGCCCCGCACGATTTCCATCACTTGCGGTTCGACCTCTTTCACGTCCTGACCATCTTCCAACGCGGCGAGATGCTGGCTGCCCAGATTGGAGGTGAGGATGATGAGCGTGTTTGAAAAGTCCACCGTGCGGCCCTGACCATCGGTGAGGCGGCCATCATCGAGTACCTGAAGCAGGATGTTGAAGACGTCGGAGTGCGCTTTTTCGACCTCGTCGAACAACACCACTTGATAGGGCCGACGCCGGACAGCCTCGGTCAGGACACCGCCTTCTTCATATCCGACATAGCCCGGAGGCGCACCGACCAGCCGCGATACGCTGTGCTTTTCCATGAATTCGGACATATCGATGCGGACCATCGCATTGTCGTCATCGAACAGAAATGATGCGAGCGCCTTGGTCAGTTCGGTTTTACCCACGCCCGTGGGGCCCAGGAACAGGAAGGATCCAAGCGGCCTGTTGGGGTCCTGAAGCCCTGCGCGGCTGCGGCGCACGGCCTTGGATACAGCGGCCACGGCATCTTGCTGCCCGATCACCCGCGCGCCAATCAGTTGCTCCATATTGAGCAACTTGTCGCGCTCGCCCTCAAGCATCTTGTCGACAGGAATGCCTGTCCAGCGGCTGACGACGCTGGCGATATCCTGCGCGGTCACTTCTTCACGCAGCATGGCGTTACCTGCCGCTGATTCTGCTTCGGACAATTGCCGCTCAAGGCCCGGGATCGCGCCATATTGCAGCTCGCCCGCCTTGGCGAGATCGCCCGAACGCTGCGCCTGTTCAAGCTCGATCCGCGCGGTGTCGAGCTGCTCCTTGATCTTCGCCTCTGCCGAAATCTTGTCTTTTTCCGCCTGCCAGCGTTGCGTCAGTTCGGATGATTGCTGCTCCAGATTGGCAAGTTCATTCTCAAGCGTGGCCAAACGGTCTTTCGACGCGGCATCGCTTTCCTTGCCAAGCGCCTCACGCTCGATTTTCAGCTGAATGATACGCCGGTCGAGCGTCTCGATGTCTTCGGGCTTGGATTCCACTTCCATGCGGAGCCGCGACGCGGCTTCGTCCATCAGGTCGATGGCTTTATCGGGCAGGAAACGGTCGGCAATATAGCGGTGCGATAATGTCGCGGCGCTCACCAACGCGCCATCGGTGATCCGCACGCCATGGTGCAGTTCATATTTCTCTTTCAACCCGCGCAGGATCGAAATCGTATCTTCGACCGTGGGTTCACCGACGAACACGGGCTGGAACCGGCGCTGCAATGCGGGGTCTTTTTCGACATGCTTTTGATATTCATCGAGCGTCGTCGCGCCGATGCAGTGCAATTCGCCGCGCGACAAAGCGGGTTTGATGAGGTTCGCCGCGTCCATCGCGCCTTCGCCTTTGCCTGCACCGACGAGCGTGTGCATTTCGTCGATGAACAGGATGATGTCACCTTCGGCTTGCTTGACCTCATCAAGCACACCCTTCAGCCGCTCTTCAAACTCGCCGCGATATTTCGCGCCGGCAATCAACGCGCCCATGTCGAGTGACAAGAGCTTGCGGCCTTTCAGGCTGTCTGGCACGTCACCATTGGCAATGCGCAGCGCCAGTCCTTCGGCAATGGCCGTTTTGCCGACGCCGGGTTCGCCGATGAGAACAGGGTTGTTCTTCGTGCGCCGCGCAAGAATTTGAATGGTGCGGCGGATTTCTTCGTCACGGCCGATGACAGGGTCAAGCTTACCCGCCCGGGCCACTTCCGTCAGGTCACGCGCGAATTTCTTCAGCGCATCATAACGGTCCTCCGCGCCAGCGGTGTCGGCGGAGCGGCCACCACGCAGCGCATTAATCGCGGCATTCAGACCCTCTGCTGTGACAGCAGCATTGGCCAAGGCCTTCCCTGCGGTCGTGGTTGAGGCCAGTGCAAGCGCGAGCAACAAACGCTCGACCGTCACATAGCTGTCGCCAGCCTTTTGTGCGACCTGTTCGGCGGAATCGAGAACACGCACGGCGTCATTATCAAGCCCCGGCGTCTGCTGCGCACCGCCGCCGGATACGGCAGGCACCTTCGCCAGCGCTGCATCGGTTTCGCGCAAGGCAGTCGCGGCATCGCCACCAGCCGCCTTGATAAGGCCCGACGCCATGCCTTGTTCGTCTTCCAGCAAGGCTTTGAGGAGATGCTCAGGCCCAATACGCTGATGGCTCATACGAATGGCCACGGTCTGCGCGCTTTGCAGAAAACCCTTGGCCCGGTCGGTGAATTTCTCGAGGTTCATGCGCTATTTCCTAAATGTCGATGGAGCCTTTGTGGACAAAGGCCCCATCCCTATTCAGAATGTAGTGCGCCATTTCTGCAACACAAGTGCTGCGGCCATTCGCCGGAAATGCGCCGCCGCCGATATTATTTCCAGTTGCGGGCAAGCGCGTCTAGCAATTGCACGCCCCAGCCCGATGCGCCCTTTGGCGTCACTGGCCCAGACCTATCCGCC
>NZ_JBILOS010000019.1:0-29352 GCF_044374345.1 Sphingorhabdus sp.
TGCGGCGCACCGCGTTGAGAACGACGTTGGCTTTCAAAAGCAACGTATACGCTTGGTCACCCAAAAAGGCGAGCCAGCGGGCATATAGCACGATGCCGTCAAAGGCATCGCCGTGCGTTACAAGCAAGGCACGGCCGTCGGCGGTATGGTGGATCGCCTCCAACTGAACCTCAACGCCGCCAAAGCTCAGGCCTGCATAATCACGGAACATTTCGTCATGGTTGCCGGGAATATAGACGACGCGGGTGCCGCGATGCGCCATCTTTAACACTCGTCTGATGACTTCATTATGCTGGTCTGGCCAATACCAACCCTTGCGCAAACGCCAGCCATCCACAATGTCGCCGACCAGATACAGCGTCTCGCACTCGATGGAATGCAGAAAATCGCTTAGCAGCCCCGCCTGACAACCAGCTGTGCCCAAATGCACATCTGAAATCCACACCGTGCGAAACCGCATCTTTGGTTGGTAGCTTTTTGGTTCGGGCTTATCGAACCATGCCGGCAGTTTTGGACCTTTTCCATCGCTTTTAAAAAGCAGGCTGTCGCTTAATTCAGTGGTTGTCATAATGCCCATCCCCCGTTGTCTTAATGAAGCCCTAAACGACGGATGAGTCATGTGCGTGGCAGATCAATGACAGTTTTTTTGCCATTGAAAATTGGCACATGTCATTATTTGACAGCTGCTACCTCTGCGTCAGGCAAAAGCGCACCCATGGCTTTGGCAAGCGTTGGTGCGATGGCCCGCATGTCGATTTCTCCGAGGTTGCGTCCCTTGGCAACGCCTTTCCCCATCATCATGAAGCTGGACCGCATCAATGGGCTATGGGGAAAATATCCGTGCATGCCCTTGCTGCCAGACGCGCTCACCAATGGCGCATCCGGTCCCTTGAAGCCGCCTGCATACGCATTGGGGGCATAGCTGATGTAAAAGCTCGCTTCCGGATTTGCGCCAAGGCGCGCTATTTCTGCGGGCTCTGCAATTTCTGCGATGCAGTTTTTTGGATCGGCCTTGAGCGTAGCTAACACACCTGCGACACGCGCTTTCAGCGCGGCGTCATCTGGACGTGCCAAAATGATCGCTGACGATCCGCCCGAGTTCCAGGGGCTGGCTTCCCAGCTTTTGATTTTGCCGTTACCGTCGAGCACAATCAGGCCAGCGTCGATGAACGCACGGTAGAGGTTGATTTCGGTGTCGACCTTGGAAAAGCCATGGTCCGATACAACAGCAATGACGCTATCGGGATGCGCTGCCATTTGCGCGGAAACGATCTGGCCAACGACCTTATCGATCCGGGTTAAAACACTATAAGCTGCGGCTGTGTCTGGACCTTTTTCATGCTGCTCATGGTCGAGCGCGGTCAGATACACAGTTGTGAAATCCGGTTTTTCGCGCCTGATAAGCGCGGCGGCAAAACGGCCGCGGGTTTCGTCACCCTCTATGCTCTCGTCAATGCCCGGCGCGTAGCTGCCAAGGTCTGTTTCAAGCGCTTCTATAAGGCCCGGCGTCGCAAGCGCCTTTAGCAGCTTTGCATCATCATTATGCCCAGTCCGCCATATCTGCGGGATGTTCCATGTAACAGCTTTCGCCTGAACGCTGACCGGCCAGTGAATATTTGCTGTGCGCAGTCCGGCCTTCGCAGCCGCATCCCACAAGGTGGGGACTTTGAAATCTGTGGCGTACCAATACCATCCGCCTTGGTTGATCTGCATGGGATCAAAACTGTTATTGCCGACAATGCCGTGTTGTGCGGGGCTAACACCCGTCAGCAAAGTTGCATGGCTGGGATAAGTGACGGTCGGAAGAACGCCCTTCACCTTGTCTGCGTAGGTTCCGTTCGTGATAAATTGTTTCAGGTTGGGAACCTGTATGCCGCGCTCTTCTGACTTCAGAATGTCTGCGGGCTGCAAACCATCAATTGAGATCAGCAGCACCGGCTCAGCCGAGGCCGCCGACGGCAGCGCGCTCACAAGGAGCGCGCTGCCAATCAGCAAAGCCGATTTCATCAGAAACCAGCTTTCAATGTTACAAATATCTGGCGCGGTGAACCCGCCAGCAAGGTTTGGTTATCGCCGCTATTGCCAAAGCCGTTTGAACCAATGGTAGAGACATACTCTTTACCGAACAGGTTCGTGGCATTCAGTTGCAGTTCAAGCGGTGCACGAAGCCCCGCATCGAGGCGGTAACCCACTGTGGCGTCAACGAGGACACGGCCGGGTACCGAGCGATCATTCAAATAGTTGAAGTAACGCTTGCTCATGTAATTGGCACCAACGCGTCCGAAGAATGCGTCACTGTCATAAGCCACTTCGCCGCGCAGCAGATGCTTTGGCGTGTCGACGACTTCCTTGCCCTTCGTGGCGATAACCGCCGTTGGGGTGATGACGTTTTCACGATATGTTGCACCTGTGTAGCTATATGATGCGAACAAGGTCATGCCGCCGCCCAGACGTATATCGCCTGCGGCTTCAAAGCCGAGCGAGCGGACGCTGCCGACATTTTGCAGAATGGCAGGGTTTCCAACGATGCCTGCGCCGGTTTGCACACCCAGCAGGCGGTTGCGGAAGTTGACATAATATACACCGATCACGCCGTTGAAGACATTGTCGTTGTAACGTGCGCCCAGCTCAAACGTGTCCGAGCTTTCTGGTTTCAGGTCACGTGTGACCAAAGCGTCGAAGCCCGCTTGCGTCGTCGCGAATGGTCCGCTTGTGGCTGATGACACAAACGCGCGGGTGACTTGCGTGAAACCACCGAAGATTTCGGCTTTATCCGTCAACTTATATGCAACGCCTGCATGCGGTTGGAACCAGTCTTGCGACTTGATTTTGCCGGCAGCCAACGAACCCTGAATACGTGGGTCGGATTCATTATTGACCTGGAAACCCTTCCAACCAAGGTTGATAGTCAGATCGCCAAGGCTGATCTTGTCCTGCACATAATATTGCAGCGTGTCGGTGTTGAAATCGAACAGCCACTGCGTGAAGAACGGGTTGGCCAAGAACTTGGTGTGATCAAGGCCAGGCGTCGTGTTGCTTTCATAGGCATAAAAACGACGCGCTTGCGTGAAGTCGTTATGCTCGTACCAGCCACCGACAGTCACTTCATGGTCGCCAAATTCAGCGTTCAGCGAGCTGAATACGCCGCCACGTTGGATGTCATACTCGGTTGTGCGCGCCGACATGGGCACGCCATTTGGACTTGGAACATATGGAGTGCCCCATGTGCCTTGACCGGTATTATTGTGATAATATGCTTTGATCTTGAAGGTCACCCCATCGGCCAAAGGCGCGGTCAGGCCATAAGAAGCGAGCAAATCTTTACGCAGGCCTGATGCATCATAATAGCTGTCGTCGAGATTATTGATTGGGGCAACATATACACCACGAGCCGCGGAAATCGCCTTGGCATAATCGGGGAAATAGTTGTCATGGTCATAACCGAGGCGATTAATCATCTCGAGCGAGAGATCCTGATAATCCTGCTCAGCGCGGTCGGAGTAGGAGAAGAATCCGTCAAATTCGGCATCACCCACTGGAATGATGGCCTTAGCGTTTACGTGCATGCTACGCTGTTCACCGCCGCCCTTCCACTTGTCGGCATTGTGGTAAACGCCGGATAGAAATCCGCGAACGCCGCCCGCTTCTCCAAAGTTGATGCGGCCAAATGCGCGCATCGTGTTGGACGAACCATAAGTCAGGTTCGCATCAACGCCGAAGCCGTCGCTTGGGTCAGCCGAGAAAAACTCGAGCGTGCCGCCAAGGTTGTTCGTGGCTTGTGTGCCAATGGAGCCCGAACCTTGCGAAACGCGGGTAACGCCGATGTTTTCCGAAATGATTGCGCGGCCAATGTGCAGGCCGTTGTTGTTACCATAGCTTGAATCGCCCAACGGAATGCCGTCGAGTGTGTAGCCGAGCTGGTTCTGGTTAAAGCCACGGATCGAGACCCGGCTTGACCATTCATATGTTCCAAACGGGTCGGCAGATTGAAAGCTGACGCTTGGCAGCTTCTCAATGGCTTTCAGCGGGCTGGTGCCTGGCGCGAGGATCAGAAGTTCTTTGCTCGATACTTCTTGAACCTGACGGGTCTCGCCTTGGCCGAACACGACGATTTCGGCCTCTTCTGAGTCGGCGGTTGTGGGAGCATTCGATTGCTGCGCCATAACTGGCACAGATCCGAAAGCGACTCCGGCTAAAAGCATCATAGTAATTTTACGCATTTTGGTATCATCCCTGCATTGGTTTACAGCGCCCAACTAGGGAAGGGTGGTGGCACTTTGATGCGGTTCTCATGCGACTTTGATAGAAGTTATGTGTCTGAAATATTACTGAATTTAAAGCGCGGATTTTGCATTATCAAACAAGTGGTCAATATATTACAATTTTATTGCAGTAATGTCATATAAGTGTCATATTCAAAGCAGAAATGAGGAGAACACGGATGAAACTGCTATTCGTAGGTGCTTTGGTAACTGGCTTGATGGGCGTTGCAGCCCACGCCCAACCGACCATGAATATTGAAACTGCG
This sequence comes from Sphingorhabdus sp., assembly GCF_044374345.1. Lineage (GTDB taxonomy): Bacteria > Pseudomonadota > Alphaproteobacteria > Sphingomonadales > Sphingomonadaceae > Sphingorhabdus_B. The sequence goes on from NZ_JBILOS010000019.1 coordinate 4,529, forward strand.
TACCCAAAGGGATCCATTGGCTATGAGGCTCTCGTAAAGGGGGACAATGAACGGGCCGTTTCTCAAATACTGACAAGCGCGCAAGTGAGCCGGCATGATCCTGCGAAGCTGCTCAACCTTGGCCGTGCCTATGCGCGTATGGGCCGTATGGAAGAGGCTTCGAATATGTTCGCCGCCGCGATGCAGAGCCGTGATACCGTCGATCTGGTGCTCGCCGACGGTCGCGTGATGAATTCAAAAGACGCTGCGCGTAAGGCCTATGCCGGTTTGCAGATGCGGATTGCCACGCGCTAATCTCGTTTCACGCGTTTTGGGCTAACGTGTTAATACATTATTTATAATGCGCATGTAAGGCGGGTCATGTGGCCCGCCTTACGCTTTTTTGGTGTGTCGGCTTTCTGTGACCCGCCTTCTCTGCGATTGTCACATTTTTGACGTAAAACATTCTTCTAAATGCAATGTGATAAGCACAACCATGTCACAGCTCGCCCCTATTCGCCGCATGGTCAACGGGTGGGGCCTTATGATGATTCGATTCTGGTCCGTTGCATTTGCCCATATCGGGCACGTCTTATTTGTTGCGGAGATTTAGAATGTTAAACCCAAAATTGCGTGGGATCGTGTACGCGACGGCAGCAGCTGCCCTCGTCACCGGCTGTGGCGCAGATGATATCGCGTCACCAGGCACTGGTGGTAACATCACCATCAACAACCCGGCTGCACCTCCGCCGCCGCCGCCGCCACCACCAACTGCGACAGTTACACCTGCTGGCGGCTGCCCAACCATCGCCGATGCGCAAGGCTTGACCGACAGCGGTACGATCACTGGCCCAACCGGCACATATCGCGTCTGCACTTTGCCAGCGCGCATCAACACCACCAGCACATTGCCAAAGATTGCAGGCGTTTTGTATCGTCTTGGTGGCCGTGTTGACGTTGGTACGGACCAAGGTCCTTCATCGACGAACAATGTCGTCACGCTGAACATTGAACCAGGCGTTATCGTCTTTGGCGGAACCGGCGTGTCATGGTTGAACGTTAACCGCGGTAACCGCATCAACGCTGTTGGTACGGCAGCTCTCCCAATCATCTTCACCAGCCGTGACAACGTCCTCGGTCTCAACAACGACAGCTCGATTGGTCAGTGGGGCGGTATCGTTCTTAACGGCCGCGCACCAATCACCGATTGCGCAGCACCTGCTGCAACTCCAGGCACTGTTGCTTGCGAGCGTCAGGTTGAAGGCGCAGTGGACCCGGCACTTTATGGTGGCGCGAACCCCGCCGATAACAGCGGCCGTTTGAGCTTTGTCCAAATCCGCTACTCGGGCTTTGTTCTTTCGGGTAACTCCGAACTGCAATCCCTGACCACGGGCGGCACCGGCACCGGTACTATTCTGAACAACATCCAGTCGTTCAACAGCTCTGACGATGGTGCAGAATTCTTCGGCGGTAACGTCAACATGAAGTATTTCGTGGCGATCGGTGCGGATGATGACAGTCTCGATACTGACACCGGCGTAAAAGCCAACTTTCAATATGTATTGGCAGTGCAGCGTCCAAATGCGGGTGACTCGATGATCGAAGCGGACTCGGATAACGCTACGGACGGCAATACGCCGCGCCAGAACACACGCCTGTCGAACTTCACCTTCATTCAGCGCAGTAACACCGGTAATCTGTCGGCAATGTTGCTGCGTGGTGGTACCGACTACAGCATGTTTAACGGTGTGGTTGTCAGCCCATCGACATCATGCCTGCGGATCAGCCGTCCACAAACCGTATCGGCAACAGCAGATGCAAGCATTGACGAAGCTGGCGCACCAGTATTCCGTTCGGTTGTTATGCAGTGCGGATCGCCAGCGTTTGTTGGTTCGAATGGTGTGACCGAGGCGCAAGTAAGCGGGGTGTTCGGTTCGGGTGCGAACAACAATAACAGCGCGTTCACACCAAGCTTGACGTCATTGTTCATCAATGGTGCCACCGAAAACGCAGTTACAGCGTTCAACGCCAGCACCATCGCATCTTACTTTGATGCAACAACCTATATCGGTGCTGTCCGTGACGCCAACGACACTTGGTATGCAGGCTGGACCTGCAACAGCTCGACGGCCAATCTGGGCACTAGCGTAACCGGTCTCTGCACCTCACTGCCAACATATTGATAGCTGGCGGATAATATCGGGTGAGGTGCGGCCAAGCGGGCATGCACCTCACCCTTTTTTCGAATTTATAAAAGGGAATTACAATGTTGAAGCCAGTAGGGGCAATCAGACTGTTGCTTTTGACGTCGGCGCTCGTTTCGCCTTCCATGCTGATGGCGCAAGACGCCGCAGCGGAGCAGGCCGAACGAGCGCGTGCTGAAGCAGCACCAGCAGACACGCCAGCAGACGCAGCCGCGCCAGTCGAAGAGGATGTCGATGTCTCTATTCCGGGTGGCGAAGAAATCGTCGTACGCGGATATCTGGATCGCAACATTTCCAAGAACGCGGCGCAAGTTGTTTCCGTGCTGTCGAGCGCGGATATTGAACGTACCGGTGAAGGCGACATTGCCGGCGCACTATCGCGTGTCACTGGCCTAAGCGTCGTTGGCAGCGGCTTTGTCTATGTTCGTGGCCTTGGTGATCGTTATTCGCTCGCATTGCTTAACGGTTCGCCGCTCCCAAGCCCTGAACCATTGAAGCGCGTTGTTCCGCTCGATCTTTTTCCCACAAGCGTGATTGCATCTTCGCTTGTGCAAAAAACCTACTCGGCAAACTTCCCCGGTGAATTTGGCGGCGGCGTTATCAACCTGACCACCAAAGCGATCCCGCGCGAAACATTCCTGACCGTCGGCGGTGACTTGAGCGTGAATAGCGAGACCACCAATCAACTGGGCTACACATATTATGGTAGCTCGCAGGATTGGAGTGGCTTCGACAATGGCAACCGTGACCTAAAGCCCGCGCTTGCATCCTATCTTGCCAGCGGCGCACGCATCAGCGCGGGTAACGTTGATACCCAGGCTATTGCCGGCGAGCTCATTACCGGCCGGAATGCCATTGTTCAGCGTGACAAGAATCTGCCGCCCAATGGCTCAGGCACGATTACTGGTGGCACGAACTTCGAAATTGGCGATGACACCACTATGGGGGTCATCTTCAACGCCGGTTACAGCAATAAATGGCGTACCCGCGACACGATCCAACAAACGGCATCGACGCTTGATCTGAGCCAGAAAGAGCTGGATTTCCGGAAAGTCATTACCGACAACCGTATGGTTGTGAACGGCCTGCTTGGCTTCGGTATCGAGATGGGTGAACAAAAAATCCGTTGGACCAATCTGTTCATTCGCGACACGCTGAAACAAGCGCGTCTCGGTGTCGGTACCCGTCAGACAACATCGCCCACCGCGACATTGATGCAGCAGGATACAGCATGGTTCGAGCGCCAGTTGGTGGATAGCCAGCTGGTCGGTGAATTCAAATTGTCACCTGACGTGAATTTGAGCGTCCGTGCAGCCTACGCCAATTCCCAACGTGAAGCGCCGGATGAAATCAGCCTAGAATATTATCGCAGCAACATCACGTCGGATCCTTATGGCCAATTGTTCATCAACCGTCTCAACAACGGTCAGCAGGGAAGCGCCGAAGTCAGCTATTCCTATCTGAATGAAAATCTGTGGGCCGGTGGTGTGGATCTGTCGGCAAAGGTTACGCCGGAAATTACCGCGACGGTAGGCTATGCCTATTCGGACACGGTTCGCCGAACCGAACGCCGTGACTTCCAGTTTGTCGCACCCGGCGGCACGCCCATCGCGCCGTCATTATTCCGACCAGACTTTTTGCTGCAACCGGACATTATCGATTTTTACAACATCGCGTTGATCGATACCAACGAAGCAAACCCGGTCTTTGATGCAAGCTTGTTGAACCACGCTGGGTATGGCCAAATTCAGGCATTCATTACGCCAGCAATCAGCCTGAACCTTGGTGTGCGTTACGAAACCGCGGAACAGACCGTTGTCCCGGTTCAGGTGTTCACGACGCCAACGGCCTCGCTTGCCTCCACCAGCTTGGATCGTAGCTATTGGTTGCCCGCAGCGACACTGACATGGGACATGAATGATCAGATGAAGTTCCGGATGAGCGCGTCGAAAACCATCGCGCGTCCGCAATTCCGCGAACTGATTTTCCAGAACTTCTACGACACAGATTCCAACCGTCTTTTCCGTGGAAACCCGTTTCTGACAGATAGCCAGTTGTACAATGCTGAAGCGCGCTATGAATGGTATTTTGACCGTGACCAGCGCGTCACAGCTGCTGGTTTCTTCAAGCGTATCGACAATCCGATCGAGTCGTTCTCAAGCTTTGATGATAACTCGGTTATCACCAGCTTTGCGAACGCACCAAAGGCTGATTTGTACGGGGTGGAAATCGAAACGCAGAAATATTTCGATCTCTCTGCGATTGGCGATGAAGGCTTTTTTGCGACACGCCGTGCGGTTGTCATCGCCAACTACACCTACACCAAGTCAAAGATCAGCGTGAAGGCGGGTGACACGGTTTCGGTGTTTAACGCATCGTCCACCGACGCACTCGATTTCTTCACCGACGGTTCGCCATTGACCGGCCAGGCGGATCATCTGGTCAATCTGCAATTCGGTCTCGAAGATACCGAGCGCCTGTCGCAGCAGACGATTTTGCTCAGTTATTCGACCGACCGGGTTACCAGCCGTGGTGCATCGGGTCAGCCGGATATCAAGGAAAAACCCGGTATCCAGCTCGATTTCGTGGCGCGTGAAGGCTTTACGCTCGGCGGCAAAGAAGCTGAACTGAAATTCGAAGTCCGCAACCTGACCAACACCAAATATCAGGAGTTTCAGGAAAACGGCGCGAACAAGATTTTCTACAACCGTTACAAACAAGGCATCAGCGCCTCAATCGGTGTCGAACTGAATTTCTAAAGGGAATACAGCCCTGACTCGCGGCGGCATGTTGGATTCAACATGTCGCCGTCATTTTTTTGGCGCGCTGCATTCGTTTATGGGCGTCACTAAACTGTCATTTGGGAGTCACTCGACGGTCACAGCCGCGCGTTAGGGTTTTATCATCAAGCGGATTCGTCCGGGGGGAATCAGTGGCAATGACATGGGCAGAAAGGGTTCAAGCGCAGTCGCACCGCTTAAGTTCTGTGTCCGCCGGTCGCCTGATTCTTGGCGTTCTGGCCATAGTGACCGCCGTTCAAACGGCACGGCTTTTCTGGATTTTGATAACGCCCGTTGGTCCGGTCAATGACTGGCGCGCGCCGTCGGTCAATGTGGTGCCACAGTCTGGCAGAATGGCGCTGTTTGCGGGATTTGACCCGTTTTTTCGCAATGACGCGGCTGCAGATTCCACCCAGAATGTCACATCGCTAAGCCTGACATTGTTCGGCGTGCGCACCAATGAAAGTTCGGGCGGCGGTTCGGCTATCATCGCGGGCGAAGATGGCGTGCAAAACAGCTTTGCCATTGGCGAAGAAGTCGCGCCCGGCGTCACTTTGGATTCCGTTGCATTCGACCATGTCATATTGTCGCGCGGCGGCGTCAAAGAGTCGCTGTATCTTGATCAGTCGGTGCCCGCGGAAACGGTTAATCCATCGGGCTCAGGCGCGTCTGCCACGCCACCGGCGTCCAGCGCCGGCGTCGGGCTGAATGCTGAAACGCTGCAAAAATCGATTGGCTTTGCGCCGCGTAATGAAGGGGGCAGGGTCACCGGCTTCGTTCTGCAAGCCCGCGATGATGGCACGATGTTGCGCCTCGCCGGATTTCAGGCTGGCGACATTGTCGTTGGCATAAATGGCCGCCCGGTATCCTCGGCGGCTGACATTGCTTCTCAAATCAGGCCTGGAGCCCGCTTAAGCGTTGAAGTTGAACGCGGCGGCGCAAAGGTCCCCATTGCTCTAAATCTGGAACAACAGTGATCCGAAAATTCACCCTTTTGCTGGCATGCAGCGCGCTCGTTTTTGCCCAGCCTATCGCCGCGCAGCAGACATTGAACGTGCGGGATGCCGACATCCGTGCCTTTGTTCAGGATGCGGCCCGCGTCACCGGACAGACGTTCATTGTCGATGGCCGTGTGAATGGGAAGGTGTCGGTGGTTACTGACCGGCCATTGTCGCGTTCGGAATATTTTGAGGTGTTCCTCTCGACACTGCGCGCAAATGGTCTCGTCGCGATTCCTATTCGCGGCGGTGGTTACCGGATCCAGCCTTCCGACGGCGCTGCAACCCAGCCGACCCGCGTCGGTAGCCGTGCAGCAACTTCAAGCCAATTTGTGACGGAAGTGTTCCGCCTGCGTTCGATTGACGCAACCTCAGCCGTTGAAACGCTGCGCCCATTGATAAGCCGCGAAGGCTCGTTGACGGCCAACAAAAGCGCAAACAGCCTTGTGGTTGCCGATTATGCCGACAATATTGGCCGCATCCGCGATTTGCTCCGCCAGATTGACCGCGATAGCGCAGCGACGCAGATCGTCGCACTCGATAACGCCGGTGCGCGTGAAATTGCCACCGCGCTTCAGGCGCTGGCTGGTCAAGGCGGCGGCGAGGGCGCGAGGCCACCTGTTTCCATCGCGGCCATTGACAGCAGCAACGCCATTGCCCTGCGTGGTGACCCGACATCGGTTGCGCGCTTTGCCGCGATGGCCAAGGAATTGGATGCGCGGGCACAGTCAGGCGCCGAAATTCGCGTGTACCGGCTTGAGCATGCCAATGCCGCTACCTTGCTGGAGACGGTCCAGTCATTGATTGGCGGGCAGAGCGGATCGTCTGTATCTAGTAACGTGCCACCTGTTTCTGCGCCAGCTGCAGGCGGCGGCGCTGCCGCTGTTGTTGCGCCCATCGTTGCATCTTCGTCGGGAACCGGCCCCAATGGCATTGGTGGCCGTGGCCCAGTGGTGGTGACCCGCTATGAAGGCACCAACGCCCTTATCATCGCCGCAAACCCCGAAATGCAACGCACGTTGGGCGAGCTCATCCGTCAGCTGGACACACGGCCCGAACAGGTTTTGGTTGAAGCAATCGTTGTCGAAATCGGCAATGAAGCGGCGAAAAAGCTTGGCGTACAATTCCTTGTCGGTGGCAAGGACGCGCCTTTCGCTGCGACAAATTACGCCAACGCCTCACCCAATATCCTGACGATTGCGGGCGCAATTGGCGCCGAAGAACTGACGCGCACCACGACGACAGTGAATGGCAATACGACCACAACCGCAACGAACAGCGCGTTGGGTGATAGTCTTCAGGAAGCGGCTGCTGCATCGATCCTGAGCGCTACTGGCGGCTTTGGCGGTTTTGCGATGGATATCGGCAAAAATGCGGTCTTTGGCACGATTATCAATGCGATTGCGGCGGACACCGAGTCCAACTTGCTGGCGACGCCGCATATTGTGACGCTGAATAACCAAAAGGCGAAGTTCCTCGTCGGACAAGAAGTACCCGTGAGCAGCGGCGAGCAATTGTCCGCCAATTTCGAAAACGCCTTCCGCACGGTTCAGCGTCAGGAAGTAGGCATCAAGCTTGAGGTGACCCCGCAAGTGAACGCGCAGGGCGATGTGAAGTTGTTCCTTAAACAGGAAGTGTCGAGCGTTGCAGGGCCGGTGTCATCACGCTCCAGCGACCTCATCCTCAACAAGCGCGAGTTTGAAACGACGTTGACCGTTGGTGACGGCCAATTGCTGGCCATTGGTGGCTTGCTCAATGATGATGAACGCCGCACGATTGAGCGCATTCCACTTTTGAGTGACATTCCGCTCATTGGCGAGCTGTTCAAATCACGCAGCCGCAGCCGCAGCAAAACCAATTTGATGGTCTTCATTCGGCCGACCATCTTGCGTAGCCGCGAAGATGGCGACCGTTTGACTGCGCGACGTTATGACTATGTCCGCGACATGCAGTTGACGCGCAATCCAGATGCCGAACCAAGCATCGACGAATTGCTGCGCGATTATATGGGCACTGTGCCGCCGGTTGCGCCGGATGTGCGGACAAATGACATCATGATCGGTGCTGATGGCAAATTGACGCGGCCCCAAACCGGTGGCGCGTTGCAACCGGCGGATGTTCCCGCAAGCGCGGTCTCTTCCGCCACTGGGGATCCGCAATCATGACATCGCACGAGGGGACGACCGAGCAAGCATCCCATATACCGGTTGAGCCAGACGTCATTATTGCACCGGCTTTGATCGCGCCTCTGCTCGATTTGCCTTATGCCTTTGCCAAGGCGCATGGTCTGGTGCTGCGGCATGAAAGCGATGGTCGCATTGTGGTGGCGATGCGTGAGGGCGCTGATCCGCTGATGTTGCTTGAGGTCCGGCGCTATCTGTCGATGCCATTCGATGTCGAAATGGCCGACAATGCTACCTTTGACCGTTATTTGTCCGACCATTATGCCATGGATGGCAGCGCCGCGGCGATGGCTGGCTCAATCGGCACCAATGACGGCGATTTGCTTTCTGACATGTTGCCCAGCGCAGATGATTTGCTCGACAGCGCCGATGACGCGCCCGTTATCCGTTTAATCAACGGCATCATTGCAGAGGCTGTCCGCCAGGGCGTATCCGATATTCACGTCGAGCCATATGAAACGGGCCTTGTCATTCGCATGCGCGCCGACGGCGTGTTGCAGGAACGCCTCCGCTTGCCGGCTAATGTCGCACCGGTTGTCGTCAGCCGTATCAAGGTCATGGCGCGCCTCGACATCGCTGAACGCCGCATTCCGCAGGATGGCCGCATCGGTCTGACGCTCGGTGGCAAGCTTGTCGATGTGCGTGTGTCGACCCTGCCAAGCCGTGCAGGCGAGCGCGTTGTGATGCGTATCTTGGATAAGGAAAATGCCGGCATTTCGCTAGATTTGCTTGGCATGTCGGAAGAAACGCTCAAAATCCTGCATGAGGCGCTTGCCGAACCCAATGGCATCATCTTGGTTACAGGGCCAACGGGGTCGGGTAAAACGACGACCTTATATGCGGGTCTCAAGCGGCTGAACGATGGCACGCGCAATATCCTCACCGTGGAAGATCCGGTGGAATATGCCGTCGAAGGCATCGGCCAGACTCAGGTGAATGCGAAGGTCGGGATGACTTTTGCCGCAGGACTGCGCGCCATTTTGCGTCAGGATCCCGACGTTGTGATGGTTGGCGAAATCCGCGATCGTGAGACGGCGGATATCGCGGTGCAGGCTGCGCTGACGGGGCACCTCGTGCTTACCACCGTGCATACCAACGATGCACTCGGCGCGATTACCCGTATGCGCGATATGAAGGTTGAGCCATTCTTGCTCGCCTCCACCTTGCGTGCTGTCGTCGCTCAGCGCCTGGTCCGCCGCTTGTGCCCAAGTTGCCGCCAGACGGTTCAGGCCGATGGTAACGCGGCGTCTTTGTTGGGCTTTGACAAGGGGACAGCGGTCTACAAGGCCGTCGGTTGCCCTGAGTGCAACAATACAGGGTTCCAGGGTCGCATCGGGGTGTTTGAAGCCGTCCGTGTCGATGATACTATCCGCCGCCTCATCAACGATGGCGGCGACGAAGCCATCCTTGCGCGCCATGCTTTTGTGAACCAGCCCAATTTGAGCGCCGCTGCGCGCAAACTAGTGCGTGCGGGCCACACGACGCCCGAAGAAGCCATTCGCATTTCGCGCCGCGAAGACATTGTAGATGCCTGAATTCGCATATCATGCGATTGATCCGGATGGCCGTGAACAGCGCGGGCGGATAGCTGCGGCCAATGATGATGCCGCGCGTGATCGCCTGACATCCAAGAATCTCTATATTGTGAGCGTCGCGCCAGCACCCGCGCGCGCGTCTGTCCTCGCCAGCCTGCCGATTAAGCGGCAGCCGCGTTTGAATGCCAAGCAGCTGACTTTGTTTACCCGGCAACTGTCGTCATTGGCGCAAGTTTCCCCGTTGGAGGAAGCGTTGCGGACGATCAGCCGCCAGAGCGAGCAGCCACATGTCCGGCAGATACTGACCGAAGTGCATGCAGGCGTGGTCGAGGGACAGCGCCTGTCCGAAGCCATGCGCCGTGAAGGCAACAGCTTTCCGCCATTATACCGCGCGATGATTGCCGCGGGCGAGGGGGCGGGCACATTGCCGCTTATTACGGAGCGTCTTGCGGTATTGCTCGAACGGCAGGCGGAGATGCGCGGCAAGTTGATTGGTGCGCTGGCGTACCCTGCGATTTTGTCACTGGTTGCGATTTTGGTGGTGATGGGCCTCATGGTCTCTGTGGTCCCGCGTGTTGTTGAACAGTTTGACAATGTCGACCAGCAACTGCCGCTGATTACGCGCATCGTCATCGGCATATCGGCGTTTTTGGCGAATTATTATTGGGTGCTTATTATCGCTGTTGTCGTTGGTGGCTTGCTGTTTGCACAAGCGCTTAAGCGGCCAGCGTTCCGCCTGTCGGTGGACCGCACGGTGCTGCGCATTCCGTTGCTTGGGAAGCTGCTGCGCAACCTGCACGCTGCGCGCATGGCACGGACTTTGGCAACGATGGTCGCGAGCCGATTGCCGTTGCTGGAGGGCTTACGCCTGACGGGCGGCACCATTCGCAATAAAGTGCTCTCCGCCGCCAATGACGACATCGTTGAATCGGTACGGAGCGGGGGCAGTCTGTCGGGCGCGATGCGCACAAGCGGGGTTTTCCCACCGCTGCTGGTATATTTGACCGCAAGCGGCGAGAGCGCCGGGCAGTTGGATATAATGCTCGAACGCGCAGCGGAATATCTTGAGCGCGAATTTGATAATTTCACCAGCACCGCTTTGTCGCTGCTCGAACCACTCATCATCGTCGCGATGGGCGGTGTCGTCGCTGTCATCATTTTGGCAATTTTGCTGCCTATACTTCAACTCCAAAACCTCACGGGACTTTAGTCATGCTCCGCATCATTTTTAATCTTTTCACTGACACAAGCCGTCCGTCGGCGAAATTTAGCCGTAAGGCTGCGGCGGCACAGCGTAATGGCTTCACCTTGGTCGAAATGATGGTGACATTGTTCATTCTCGCGCTGCTGACGACCATCGTCGCCCTCAATGTCTTGCCCAATCAAGACAAGGCGATGGTGCAAAAGGCAAAGGCTGACATAGCTGTCTTGGGACAAGCGCTTGAGACATATCGTTTGGATAATCTGACCTATCCAGATGCCGGTGCCGGATTGCAGGCTTTGGTAACGCCGCCTGCCGCTGCAGGCATGCGCAGCGTGGGTTATATCAAAAAACTGCCGTCGGATCCGTGGAACCGCCCGTACCAATATACAACGCCGGGCAAGAACGGCGCCTTTGACATCTACTCGCTTGGTGCCGATGGCGCGCCGGGTGGCGAGAATGAAAATGCCGATATTTACGGCGACTAAGCCGTCAATCCATCCCCATATGAAAGCCGATGAACGCGGTTTCACTTTGGTGGAACTGATGGTGGTTATTTTCATCATCGGCATTGCGAGTGCAGCGGTCGTCATGACGGTGCAGTCAACCGATCGCGGTGCCCGTGATGAGGCGGAGCAATTTGCCGCGCGTGTTGCTGCCTTGCGCGATCACGCCATATTGCAGTCGCGCAGCATGGCAGTAACCGTGCGCCCGTCTGGCTATGGTTTTGAGGCGCGGAATGCTGGCGCGTGGCAACCATTGTCCGAGGCACCCTTTACGGCAACGGATTGGAAAAGTGGTACCTCTGTGCACATGGCTGGTACGCGGCAAATGCGCATCGCCTTTGACAGCACAGGCATGCCATCAAGCGCGGCCAATATTACGCTCAAGCATGATGCGGTAACCGTAACACTTGCGCTGGCCGCCACCGGAGACGTGCGCATTGTCCGGTAAACCACAACCAACACAAAATGGCTTCACATTGTTGGAGATCATGGTTGCGCTGGCGATTTTCAGCCTTGCTGCGCTGGCGATGGTCCGCCTGCAGGGCTATTCGGTGCGCTCCACGTCCAATTTGGGCGACAGCAGCATGGCATGGCAAGTGGCGCGCAATGTGGCGGTCGAAATCCTGTCAAACCCCGCGCCGCCAACCTTGGGCGAAACACGCGGTGAAGAAATGAATGGCGGCCAGAATTGGCGCTGGACAGCAACCGCAAGCCCAACCGACGACACGCGCCTCGTGATGGTCGACATCGACGTTGTCGGCACCGGCAATGCGGCCTTGCGTAAGGCGCGTCTGACCATCGCAAGGCCGGTTGAACAATGAATGCGGCGCGGCAATCGGAGGCGGGGTTCACGCTGATTGAGCTGCTTGTGGCGCTGGCCATTTTTGCGCTCATTTCTGTTGCAGGCGTTACGCTTCTGCGGTCAGGCACAGACACGCAAATTGCGGTCAAAGAACGTCTTGGCGAAATGGCGCTTTCGCAGCGGCTGACCAACGCGCTGGAGGCAGACCTTGCGCAAGCCATCGCGCGGCCAGTGCGTGACCAATCCGGACAGCCTGTGCCCGCCTTTACCCAAGGCGATGCAGGTGTGCCCGGTGGAATACTCGGGCTGGTGCGGGGGGGCTGGTCCAATTTCGATGCTGCGCCACGCGCGGGCCTGCAGCGCGTGACCTATGTGCTTGAGAACGGCGCGTTGAAACGTATAAGCTGGCCCATGCTGGACGGTGCTGCGCCTGCTGACGCGGCAACAATGCTTGAGGATGTTGTGACAGCGACCGCCGAATATCGCGACGATAAAGGGCAATGGCGGGGCGATTGGACCGCAACCGATGCGAACGCCTTGCCGCGCGCGATCGCCCTGAAGGTTACCGTCAAGGGCAAGCCTGAACAGCGCATGTTGTTCCTTGTGGGGCCGCAGACACGCATCTTGCCAACGCAGAGTGTAGAAGAAGGGGCGGCTGGCTGATGTTGCCCAAGTCATCTGAACGCGGCGCGGCGTTGCTGTCGGTATTGCTGATGGTCGCCGTACTTTCGGTCATTGCAGCGACGACGCTGGACAGGTTAACCCTGTCGAGCAAATTGTCCACCAATGGCAATGCTTTGGCGCAGGCGCGGATGTTTACCTACGCCACTGAATCGATTGCGGCGGCGCGGATTGAGGACTTGGTCGCACGCGATGCCGCGCAAACAACTTTGGCAGGCGGCTGGCTGGGGGCTCCACAAAGCCTGCCTATTCCCATCGGCACGGCAACGGCGACAGTGCGTGATGCCGGAAATTGTTTTAACCTGAATAGCTTGGTGACTAAGTCGGAGGAACGATATCAGGCCAGCACGGCGGGTCAGGATCAGTTGACGTCATTGCTGGTGGTTCTTGGTACCGATGAGAACGCTGCCCGCGCAATCGCAGCTGCAGCAGCAGATTGGGCCGATAGCGATATTACACCGTTGCCGAATGGCGCTGAGGATGATGCGTACCGCGCCGCCCCTGTGCCTTATATGGTTGCCAATCGGCCGTTTGCCCATCCAAGCGAATTGCGCGCGGTAAAAGGCGTGAGCCCCGCCATTTATAGCAAGCTGCAGAACTGGATTTGCGTGCTGCCGGAAACCATATTGTCGCCGCTGAACGTTAATACCCTGTTGCCCGAACAGGCGCCATTGTTGGTGATGCTGTTCCCGCCAGGTAAATTGAATATCGCGACCGCACGGAGCTATCTCGCCAAGCGACCATCGAGTGGCTATGGCAGCCTCATTCGATTCTGGGCTGCCCCCGAACTGGCAGCGTTGGAACCGGCACCTCTGGTTCAAGGGCAGGTCAAACTGACGAGCAATTATTTCTTGCTGGATACACGGGTATCGCTTGGAGAACTGGCGCTCGCTGGCGAATCGATGATCGTCGCCTCGCCTGCGCCGGCGCGCGTCATTTGGCGCAGTTGGGGGGAAGAGGAATGACCGTCGTCATCCTGCGCTTCCCGTCATCCGACGTCGATGATCCCGCCGTTTTCCGTGTGACGGACGGCGTGTGGCAACATGCCGGTGCATTGTCCGAATTTATGCCTTCGGCTGATGACGAAACAGTGATGGCTGTGGTGTCGCCGGCTGATGTGCGCTGCAGCTGGTTTTCGCTGCAAGGGTTGGAGGCGCGCCAAGCGGAAGGCGTGGCCAAGCTTCGCGCCGCCGAACACTCGCTTGGGCTGGTGCACGCCAGCGCGGCGCAGCATGTTGGCGATGATTATGTCACAGCCACAATCGCGCCCGAAGTCATGCAATATGGGCTGGATCGCCTAGCGGCGCACGGCGTGAATCCAGACATTGTGTTGCCCTTTGGTCTTGCAATTGATCCACCGACGGACGTGGTCGTCACGGCCGCGTTTGAAGGTGTGAATGTCCTTCGCAGCGCGCAATTCGCGATGCCGGATGAGCCTGTTTTCCGCAGCATTTTTGCAGGCGAGACCGCCGTTGAGACTTTGGACGCGGACACAGTGCGGACAATGCTTTGGACAGCGAGCCAGCAACCGCTGCTAAATTTGCGCGAAGGCATGTTTGTCAAGAAAGTGCGGTCCATCTGGGCAACGGCAGAACAGCTGAAATGGATTAAGCGCCTATGCGCTGCGCTTGTGGTGATCAGCGCGCTGACCATGTTGGTGACGCTTGGGAAATATTGGAGCGCAACCAGCAGCGAAAACAGCATCGCACTTGCCGCGGCACAAAAGGTTGATCCGGCGATTACCGATATTGATCAGGCGGAGGCGGAACTGGCCGCTGCCATGCGCAAAAAAGGCATAATGCAAGGGCGCTTCTCGCCATTATCGGCAGCATTGTGGCGCAGTGTGAAAGCGTCGCCCAATGTTTCGGTGCGTGACATGCGCTTTGGCCAAGATGGCGTTCTGACGGTCGTTTTGGCCGCGCCAAGTTCGGACAATATCAACCAGACGTTACTCGCCATACAGCAGGATGGTTTTCCCATCACCGCCACACCGCGTACAGACGCGACGGGCGCGACGCTGGTCGATCTTACGATGAGGATGCCATGATAGCTGCAGCACGTGTGTGGTTTGCTGCGCTGACGCGGCGTGAGCAATGGCTTGTCGGTTCAGCCGGCGGGCTGACGGCGTTTGTGGTGCTGGTCTTTGGGATTATCATGCCGGTGTTATCCGCCGTCGAGCAAGCCAAGCTTGACCATGACGCCGCGATGCAGCGTCGTGGGCGCATTGTCGCAACGGTTGATGCCGCACTGGCAAAGCCACGCGTTGCCCGTGCAACGGCTCCCGCCAATATCGATGTGCTGATTACACAAAGTGCAGGCGAAAAGGGCTTTGACATCATCACGTCCGGCAATGCCGCGCCGGGCCAAATGCGCTTTCGTATCGATCAGGCACGTGCGCCTGCGTTGCTTGCATGGCTGACGGAGCTTGAGAGCCAGAATATAACCGTCAGCGGCCTTACATTGCGCACAGGCACCAATGGCAGCGTCACCGTCGATGCCCAGCTGCAACAGGATGCGCCATGAGCCGCCGTCTGGTTGTCATGTGCGCTGTGTTGCTGATGCTGTCGGTGATCCTATTCATGCCGCTGCGGGCAATCGTTAGCGGTGAGGGCGTTTCGGCGCGCAAAGTGGATGGCATCATCTGGGACGGGTCGATCCGTGACTTGCGTCTTGGCAAATTGCCCATTGGCGATGTGAATGCGCGTCTTTTGGTCGGGCCGTTGTTTTTGGGCCGTGCAGACATCCTATTGTCGCGGGGCAACGCACCCTATCGCCCCGGATTTACAGGGACAGTGTCGCGCGGTTTTGGCGGCATGTCCGTCAATAATCTGAACGCAACACTTCCGGTTGCTGCTCTTTTTGCGCCTTTTCCGGCTGAAAATATCCAGTTTGAAGGCTTCTCGGCGAAATTCGCGGCTGGCAGGTGCATGCAGGCAGGTGGGCAAGTTCGTCTGATCATGTCGGACAGTTTGCCCGGGTTGAACCTGCAAAATGGCATGCTTGGGCAACCGCGCTGTGACGGTGCGGGGCTTTTGCTGCCCTTGGTCAGCCAATCGGCCATGGAACGCGCCGACATTCGGCTGTCCGCGGACGGCAGCTACACAGTGACCGTCACGCTTGAAACCGAGGCGACAGAGCAAGGTGCGATGCTCACGCTTGCTGGGTTCCGTCCGGTCGCTGGCGGCTATCGCCTTGTGCAAAAGGGCCGGTTCTGAACAGCGGTCTGTTACATGTCAGCGCTATAGTTGCGGGATTGCCTTTATGGTTCCTGCTCGCATCACAGCTGACGCTGGGCGCGATCTGGGGAAGCTTCGTCGCCGCCATGTGCAGTCGGTGGCCGACTGGCAAAAGTGTGGCAACGGGGCGCTCTCACTGCGATAATTGCGGGCATCAGATTGCTGCCTACGACCTAGTTCCTATTGCCTCTTACTTATTGTTAAAGGGCAAATGTAGACATTGCGGTGGGCCTATTGGACCGCTGTCTTTGGCAACCGAATTGATCGCAGCCTTAATCGGTGCCGTGCCCGTTCTGTTGCTTCCGGCAGAGCAAGCCATCGCAGCTGCTGTGTTTGGCTGGCTATTACTTCCGCTCATCATGCTGGATTATCAGCATCTTTGGCTACCAAACCGACTGGTGTTTTTGTTAGCGGTCATGGGTGTTCTGGTGGGGCCGATGCTTACACCCGACATCGCCTGGACAGGCAGGGCCACAGGAATGGTGGCAGGCTTTTTGAGCTTGGAAATGGTTAGGCGGGCGTACAAACTTTTTAGGAAACATGATGGCATGGGTGCTGGCGATCCTAAACTCTTTGGTGCTTTGGGAATCTGGTTGGGTTGGCAGACCCTGCCGATGACGTTGCTGATTGCGAGCGCAATCGGACTAACTGTGGTTTCCACCCTGCATGTAATCGCCATACATCAGCGCGATGAACTTCCATTTGGAAGCTTTCTAGGCGTTGCAGCATTCGTCATCGTCCTGCTGGGCTGAACAAATTTATGCAGTCTTTGCAATTGCTCATTCGTCCTGGATCACTGAAAGGCAACTTCAAGTGAAAGTGTTACAACTCCAAATATCAAACTTCCGCGGAATTTCCTCGGGAGTAATAAACCTGCACGGGCATACGCTTTTAGTCGGTGCTCATGGAAGTGGCAGAACTAGCATTTGTGAGGCCTTGGGTTTGGTCCTGAGCGTGGATGCTCTGAATCGCCATCCTGTCGTTGATGAATATGATTTTTATAATCGTCAGTATATCGACAGCAACAACCAACCAATTGAAATACGGTTAAATGTTATTCTGACTGACCTTTCGTTCGAAGACCGGTTTTTATTCAAAAAACATATAAGGGCATGGAACGATGACATGCATGGCTTCGCCGACGACGTGGATGACCGCTCCTTGGTAGGCGACGGGTCCCACTTGCATTGGGTGCTACCTGTGGTTTTTATTGCCAGATACGAACAGAACGAGCAGGATTTTATTACAGGAACTTTTTTTGATTATCCTTCGGCGCTAGATGTCGACAGCGCACAAGGCGATCAATCGTTTGGTGGCGGACGGACCATTTTTGGGCGAGCCGAAAAGCGTCACTGTGGATTTATTTTTCTTGGGCCTAGCCGGAATACTTCGAAACTGTTGAGCCTGCATAGCGGCAGCTTGCTGGAACGAATATTAGTTCTCGGCAGGAAAAATTTTTCCGACAGTTCCGAGCCACCGCCGCCGTCTTCGAGTGGCAGCATAAACGTGGAATCCCCAGCAACTGGCCACAAAGGGAATGCGCGCCGTAAATCTTTCATAACGCGCCCATTAACTGCTGAGACGGCACGCTACGTGTTAGAAAATTTGCCTTCCGGCAAAAGAAGCGCTGATTTTATAGAAACCATCGCTCTGTTCACCGGTGAATGTTTGGATCGAATTGACCTTCCTGTAGAGAAGCGAGGCACTGGTGCACATGGATTAATGCTGATCGAACTCATTGAGTCATTGTTGGAATTGAAGGGTAGTACTGCGGTCAATCTGGTTATTGAGGAACTGGAAGAAGGCCAGCCCACACACATGCTCGTGCAACTCGTTCGTTTGATTTTGTCGGGAATAAATCAGGTGATCACGACAACCAACTCCCCAATTGTAACGGCGTTATTCGAAACGCATAGCATCTTAGCTCTGTCAAACAGCGCAAGACATGAAGTTTGCGCGTCATCGTTTGGGCGAAAGAATTTACCAATTGAGTTGAGAAAGTTGCAACACCGCCAGTTAACCACCGCTATTTTAGGTCAATCTGTTTTCGTAGTCGATAGTGAAGCTGCCTCATCGGCTTTTCGAGCAGCATCTCTAGTGTTTCAAAAATCGTCAACACGCGAAGAGTATGAAGAACTTGCTCAGGCTGGAATTTTTGTATTCGCGTGCGGTAATGCACACCTGGTGCCCCAATTTGGTCCTATGTTTAAAGGAATGCAAAAGAAGGCTTTCGCATTCTATAATTTGCCTGCGAAAGATTTTGATGATGAAACCTCTTTGAAATTGGAAGATTATACTGCTTCGTGGCAATCGACGAACGAAGATTTTGAGGCTCTTATAATTTCGGAAACTTCTCCTGAGGTTCATCGCAGATTTCTTGAAGTTGCTGATACATTCGATACCTACCCCAGACATTGCGGCACGTACGATGCATTCCTACATGGCGACGACGAGGTCAGCGAAATTGCGATTTCTGTACTTCGCGATCGGCGCGATTGCTCAGACGATATGGTGGGTCTCTTCATCGAACAATGTCGATCGGTAGATGAGCTCCCGATTACGGTTAGAAAAATTTTATCTGAAATACATCACTTGACCGCTACAAGGTTTTAATTGCGAGCAACTGTCTTTGCATCCTAAAATCGAGTGGCTTTTTCTATGCGGGCTAAGCTTCCGATATCCTGCTATAAAATCGCCATGTAATTAAAGGCTCAAACAACGCCAAGGCTCTAATCAAAACTGGATGATAGTTGGGCGTCACGTCACTTCAGCGGACAGTCGGCTCCCGACCCAATTGACGACGTTCAAAGCGCACCAAGAAAATCCCGAAGGCGATGATTGGTAAAGGTCATTGCAAATGGCTGGAATTGGGCCGAGAGCGGACTGTCTGCATTTATACATCGACCGATACATAGCTGCCGTTAGACCGCTCGGAACGCTTGGCAGTTCTCGCTAACATACAAGCCGTTCACTCCGGTTGGCAAAAGCGGCGGTTCAGACAACAATCGTCGCTAGGCAATCGCCGACACAAGCCAAGCCTTACCCTGCATCATCACGCCTTGCCCGGCTACATAATGCGTCTGGAATAGTTCGACCAAGTCCGTTTCAGCTGCCGCGCGAACATCTGCACCTTGTTCCTCTAGCGCGCGTCCAACCGCCATTGAAGACAGCACAAAAGATACCGCATCATGAGGTGCGGCATTCACGCCACCAATCGGTTGAAGCCCATTATAGGCGATTACGCTGGCTTCCGAAAAGCCGCCGCACGCAAGTATTTCGTTCAGATAGTCGAGGTCTTCAAACGCGAATGGCCCGGGCGCGCGGGGAACCGCCGGGGGGATATCGACATAACGGCGGACGACGCCCATCATTTCCATCATCCACAAATTGTCGCGTGGTGGGCCCCATACCGCCAGATCAATCCGCGCACCGGGACGCAGCAGACTGTGCAAATTTGCAAAGGCCTTATGCGGTTCGGGAAAAAACATACTGCCAAAACGCGAAAAGAGCCGGTCAAATGGGGCATCTTCTAACTGGACCGTGGCTCCATCAGCGCAGATGAAACCAATGTTGGTGACTCCAGCGTCTTTGGCACGCCGCATAGACGCAGTCGTCAAGTCGGGTGAAATGTCGATGCCAACAACTTCGCCGGAAGGCGCGACGGCCTTGGCTATGGCAATTGTCGTCCCGCCGCCACCGCAGCCGATATCAAGCACACGCTCGCCGGGTTTAAAATCGGCTTGCCGAAGAAGCGCCTCGCCAATCGGGGCGATCATGCCTTCAAAACATGCGAGATTGGCAAGCCATTTGGCACCCATCTCGCCCGCCCAATCTTCGCCCTTCAATGTTTCTGGGCCGTTGTTCATCTCGGTCATTTTTGCGCCACTCCTTATGCAACCTTTTAGAGCAATACCCACCGGATAGCACTCCCGACGATCGTCAGCGCGGCGACGCTCAGCGCCCAGATGCCGAAGAACCAGCCCAATTGTTTAGCGCGCGGCATCAATGATATCCGTCGTGGCCGACTTTGCCGCGGAACACCCAATAGGACCATGCGGTGTAGGCAACGATGATCGGGACCATGATCGACGCGCCGATCAACATGAAGACTTGGCTGCGATGTGGTGCCGCTGCTTCCCAGATAGTGACCCGCGCCGGAATGACGTTGGGCCAGATCGAAATGCCAAGGCCAATCAAGCATAAGCCGAACAATGCGAGTGCCCAGAAGAACGGCTGCGCGTCCTTGGTCTGGCGCAGGCTGCGGTAGAAGAGGAACGTCACGGCAATGGTGGCAATCGGCACTATCGCCGTTGCAAGCACACCCGGATAGCTCAACCAGCGCAGATAATATTGCGCCTCAAGCGTCAGCGTGGCCAGGCTGATGAGGCCGATCATCAATAGCAAGCTAATGCCCAAACGCCCGGCATACGTGACCGCCTGACGCTGCAATGCGCCTTCGGTCTTCCAGTTTAGCCAGCACGCACCCAAAAGCGCATAGCCGACCACCAACCCAAAGCCAGTCAAAATACTAAATGGCGACAACCATTCCCACCATCCACCGGCGTAGGAGCGGCCTTCAACGGTAATGCCTTGGAGCAGCGCGCCAAGTGCTATCCCCTGCGCGAAGGTGGCAATGAACGAGCCCAGCGTGAATGCGCGGTCCCATAGTTCGCGATGTGCGGGGTCACGCCAGCGAAATTCGAACGCAACGCCGCGGAACACAAGGCCGAGCAGCATCGCAATCATCGGTGCATAAAGCGCAGGCAAAATGATGGCGTACGCCAGCGGGAAGGCCGCGAGCAAACCGCCGACGCCCATCACCAGCCATGTTTCGTTTCCGTCCCAGACAGGCGCGATACTGTTCATTGCGGTATCGCGGTCCTTGCCCACTTTGAAAAAGGGAAACAATATGCCGATGCCAAGGTCAAAGCCGTCCATGACGACATAAGCAATGATGGCAAAGCCAATGATGCTGGCCCAAATGACTGTCAGATCGATCATGCCGATGCTCCTTCCAATACCGCGGGTGCAGGGGTGATGCCTGCGCTTCGGATAGGCGCACCATCGAGCGCGCTTTCATGCGCCTCCGGTGCTTTCTTCATCAAACGCAGCAAATACCAAATGCCCATACCGAATACTGCGAAATACACGACGACAAAGGCGAGAAGCGAGAATGCCACAGCAGGTGCATCCAGCGGCGACGCACTATCAACGGTGCGCAACACGCCATAAATTGTGAAGGGTTGCCGTCCAACTTCGGTCACCACCCAGCCGGCCAGCACCGCAATGAAGCCAGACGGGCCCATCACTAATGCGGCCTTATGGAGCCACGACCATTCATATAGCTGCTTTCTTGCCCGCGCGAGCAGGCTCCACATCCCAATGGCTACCATCGCCATACCGAGACCGACCATGATCCGGAAAGCCCAGAAGACAATGCCAACCGGCGGCTCGTCTGCGTCGGGGATGGTATCAAGGCCAGCGAGCGGTGCATTCAGGTCATGCTTCAGGATCAACGACGATGCTTTGGGAATTTCAATGGCGTAATCGACCGTTCGCTCTTTGCTGTTCGGAATACCAAACAGTATCAATGGCGCGCCGTTGGGATGGCTTTGATAATGCCCCTCCATCGCCATGACTTTAGCTGGTTGATGCTCCAACGTGTTGATGCCGTGAAAGTCACCCGCGACAACCTGAAGCGGCGCGACGATGGCTGCCATCCACATTGCCATAGAGAACATTTTGCGCGCGCCCGGATTGGCTTTGTCTTTCAACAAATGCCAGGCACCAACCGCCCCCACGGCAAAAGCCGTCGTCAGATAGGCCGCCAGTAAAGTGTGGACGAGGCGGTAGGGGAAGCTGGGGTTGAAGATGATTGTCCACCAGCTATCACCGGGCATGAACTGACCATTGGCCGCAATCTCATATCCCACCGGTGTTTGCATCCAGCTGTTCACTGACAATATCCAGAATGCGGAAATGAAGGTGCCGATGGCGACGGCCAGCGTTGCGACAAAGTGGAGCTTGCGCCCAACCTTATTGATGCCGAACAGCATGACGCCAAGAAAGCCAGCCTCCAAAAAGAACGCCGTCAGCACTTCATAGGCCATCAACGGCCCAATGACGGGTCCGGCCTTGTCCGAAAATACAGACCAATTGGTTCCGAATTGGTAGGACATGACGATGCCCGAAACGACGCCCATCGCAAAAACGACGGCGAATATCTTGAGCCAGTAACGAAACAGATTGGCGTACACGCCCTTACCGGTTTTCAGCCACAGCCCCTCAAGAACCGCGAGAAAGCTCGCCAGCCCAATAGAAAACGCCGGGAACAGAAAGTGGAAGCTTACGGTAAAAGCAAATTGTGCGCGGGCCAGAATTATTGCCCATTCCTGTTCGATCATCATATCAGTCCCCTTGCCATCCACAGATCGGTTGGCGCTTGCGTTTCTTCTTCGCGATTGGCGATTTCCAGCACGGCCTCAAAAGCTTCATTTTGTGAAAGCCACACCCGTCCGGTAAGTTCGTGCAGAAAATGCCCGCGTTCGAGCGCGTCCATCACCGGGCCTTTGACTTCGGAGAGGTGCAGGCACACGCCAGCATCGGCCATGCGGTGATTGATGGCCTCGATGCTCTCCAGAGCCGATGCATCAATCGCGTTGACCGCCGAGGCCATCAGGATGAGATGCTTAAGCTGAGGATGTGCGGCAATCTCCTCCAGCACAAACTCTTCCAGCCAGCGGGCGTTGAGATAGGTCAGGCTTTCGTCGATGCGAATGGTCAGGATGCGCGGATCAGTGAACACCTTGTGGCGTTTCACATTTCGGAAATGCTCCGTCTCGGGAACCCGTCCCACAATGGCGGCATGTGGCCGTGAGGCGCGCCAGAGGAACAATGCAAGACTCAGGCCGACTCCGGCCATGACGCCGGGTTCAACGCCAATTAGGAGCGTCACAGCTATTGTCGCTGCCATCGCGGCAAAATCGGCTTTGGAATAATGCCAGATCGCGCGCGGCGTTTTAAAATCGACGAGGCTCAAGACCGCAACGATGATTGTACCTGCCAATGTGGCGATGGGAAGAGACGCGAGCAATGGCGTCAGGAACAAGGCCGCGAGCAATATGCCAACCGCCGTAAATGCACCTGCGGCCGGGGTCTCTGCGCCCGCATCAAAGTTGACGACCGAACGCGCAAATCCGCCCGTGACCGGATAGCCGCCCGAAAAAGCGGCGGCGACATTGGCTGCGCCAAGGCCGATAAGTTCCTGATCCGGAACAATGCGTTGCCGCTTTTTCGCTGCGAGCGTTTGCGCGACCGAGACCGATTCCACAAATCCAATGATGCTGAGCAATAAAGCAGGAACGGCCAGTCGCTGCCATAAATCGGCATCGAACAAGGGAACGGTAAAGGGCGGCAAGCTCTGCGGGATGTCGCCCACCACCTTCACGCCTTTGGCTTCCAGATCGAAGGCAATGACCGCCAAAATCGACAGCGCGACTGCAACGATGGGCCCAGCTTTGGCAACAAGATCAGCGGGCCGCGCCGCCAGCCCGAAGCCAATGAGCATGGGTTTCAAACCTTTGCGCACCCAGAATAGAAATCCGGTCGCAATCACGCCAATCGCAAGGGTGTAAGGATTTGTGTCCTTGGCATTTTCGATCAACGTCGTGATCAGCTCGGGCAGTGCCTCACCCGACGCCTTAATGCCCAGCAGCGACTTGAGTTGGCTGGTGGCAATAATGATACCGCTTGCGGTAATAAATCCCGACACCACGGGATGCGACAATAGGTTCGCCAAAAAGCCCAGACGCAACACACCCATGACAATCAGGATGAGCCCGGACAGCAACGCGAGGACAAGTGTGGCGGCAATAAATTCGGCGCTGCCCGGTGCGGCAACGGCGCTCGCCGCTGTCAAAGTCATCAGCGAAATCACCGCCACCGGTCCAACGGCGAGTGCGCGGCTCGTCCCGAACAGGGCATAAGCAATGATGGGAAGAATAGACGCGTATAGCCCTATTTCCGGTGGCAAGCCCGCCAACATGGCATAAGCCAGGCTTTGCGGGATGAGCATGATTGTAACGATTGCGGCGGCGACCAAGTCATTGGTCAACGTCACGCCGCCATAGCCGCGTCCCCATTCCAATATCGGCAAATAGCGCGCCAATTTCATAGCCGTTATGCCGCTCCGATCTTGTGGGGCTTGACCATCCACTCATGCCCTTTGAGCATACCGTGCCAGTAAATTGGGGGAAGGATGGTGTCCTTTAACAGCCATGACAGGCGCGATGGGCGCGTGCCGTCAATCAACCAATTCGGGAAGCTCGGCAGCAATTTTCCGCCATAACCAAATTCGGCGAGCACAATCTTGCCGCGCTCGAC
The DNA here is from genome assembly GCF_044374345.1 of Sphingorhabdus sp. GTDB lineage: Bacteria > Pseudomonadota > Alphaproteobacteria > Sphingomonadales > Sphingomonadaceae > Sphingorhabdus_B. The sequence continues at coordinate 29,016 of NZ_JBILOS010000019.1, forward strand.
CGTCAACGGGCAACTGCCATAGCCGTCATAATCGGCGACAGGAGGCTTGCCCTCAAGAGCAGCCAATACATTCACCGCGACCACCGGCGCTTGCTTGCGCGCTGCCGCCATGGTCTTGGCGTTTGACGCTGAGCAGGCATCGCCCAAGGCGAAGACATTCGCATACCGCACATGCTGCAATGTTGCTTCATTGACCTCGATAAAACCACTCGCGGCAGCCAGCGGACTGTTGCGCACGAAATCTGGCGCGACTTGCGGCGGGACGACATGGATCATGTCGAACTTTTCTTCGACCCGCGTGACGATGTCGCCGCGTTTCTGTTCAAATGTCGCAATT
>NZ_JBILOS010000092.1:0-8236 GCF_044374345.1 Sphingorhabdus sp.
GAAGCAGCCCGAAAAAATTTCAACATTAAACGTACAATAAAGCGGCAACAACAGCGGACGAAATGCTATATATATGTTTTTATTCGTCTTTTGTTGCGTCCGACTCGCGTGTTTGTCTGGTCACCCCTAATGCGTTCCCGGTCGACAACCTTCGCTACTCGATGACCGCGCATTTATGATGCGCCGCAGCAAAGTCAATTAAACGCAGCCAAGAGTCCGTCCAACCGTGCAGCGGATGCGACATCCAGTTCAAAAACCCACAAATCTGGGTCGCGGGCGCAGCGTTTTTGCCAATAATTTTGGATGGCAGCATCACCTGTTTCCGCCAAATCAACGATTTGCCAGGCGGTTTTGCCGTCCAATGACGGATATCGATCGTACAAGCGTGGCTCTGCACCGCGGATCTGCCCAATGAGTAGAATGGCACCTGATGTGGCGTCGCCCTTTTTTAAAACGGTCGCAAAACCGCCGTCCGCCTCTGCCAATCGCTTCATGGCAGATATCTGCACATCCGTTGCAAGCCGCGGTTCAATCAAGCAGCGTCGCGCTCTTCAGAAAGGGTTAGTACGGCAAACATGGCCGCCGAGTCGGCTGCGCCGCGCAACTGGGCACGGAATTTCTCGTCACGAAACAGGCGGGAGACCTCGGCCAACGCGCGCAAATGCGATGCTCCGTCTTGCGCAGGTGATATTAGCCCACAAACGAGGTCTACGGGCTCATCATCCACGGCATCATAAGGCACGGGCTTTGAAAGCCGGGCAAATACGGCAACAGGCATATCAATGCCCGACACCTTGCAATGGGGAATCGCGGTACCGCCACCAAAACCCGTCGGGCCAAGTCGCTCACGCTCCACCATGCCTTCAAGCACCGCATGGGAATCGAGAAAATAATTTTCGGCTGCAATCACCGATAGGCGCGCAAGCAGGTCGGATTTGCCCGAACATACCAAATTAGCAGCAACGGCCCCTTCAACGAGCCTTGTAGAAAGTCTTATCATATTTCTTTCAAATGCGCCTGCTTAACCTAGCAGCACAATCCCTAAATATTTGAATTGGTAAAGAAAACTAAACGAATGTGACCGATATTTATGGCGCGGATTTTGGTTCAACCCAACCGATCGTGCCGTCTTCGCGGCGGTAAACCATATTATGCCGTCCAGTTCCAGTGTTTTTAAATAACAACGCAGGCGTATTGCGCAAATCCATCAACATAACGGCATCTGACACGGTAGATTCAGGGATATCGGTCCGCATCTCGGCGACAATTACTGGTGCGTCGGGCGCTGGTGTCTCCAGTTCGTCGTCACTGCCGTCAAATACCGTATAGGCTGCTTCTTCTTGTGCCACCGCATAAGCTGCCTGGACATGGCGATCCTGCAGACGGCGCATATAGCGGCGCAATTGCTTTTCAATGCGTTCGGCAGCACGGTCAAAAGCGACATGCGCGTCCTGCGCCTCGCCCCGTCCCTTTAGGACAAGGCCCTGCATCACGTGCATCACAATATCGCTGGTAAAGCCATCATGCGGCGCGCGTCCAAATGTCGCATGCGCAGATAAGGCTTTGGAAAAATGTTTTTCAGCAATGGATCCAAGCCGTGTTTCCACATGGGTCTGGAGTGCTGCACCGGTGTCGACCTGATGTCCTGAAACCCTGATATCCAATGCCTGTCTCCTTTGTTAAAGCGATGACCCCGTCTGGAGCCAAAGCGCGTCTTTAATCTTCGCTATAAAGTCCGCATGTCGCGCCAATTCTTCTGTCGAAGCCGAATGCGCGCGCGCGGGCCGGAAAATTTTGGTTGTCTGAATGCTGCTCACGTCGGTTTGAACCAAAGCGGTATCAGACATGTCATTATCGGCGAGGCCGAGACCAATCTGACGGCCACCGGTGAGCTCAATATATAATTGCGCAAGCAGTTCCGCGTCCAACAATGCACCATGTTTGACGCGGTGACTGCGGTCGATGCCGTAACGTGTACACAAGGCATCGAGAGACAGCTTGGCACCGGGATTTTTAACGCGTGCTAGCGCGACAGTATCCACCATGCGGTCCATCGAAATGGGGGTGCGGCCGCAATATTGCAATTCATGGTTTAAAAAGCCGAAGTCGAAACTGGCATTATGCGCGACCAACGGGCTGTCACCCAGAAACGCGAGCAATTCATTTGCTTTGTCCGCAAAAACGGGCTTGTCCGACAAAAAGCGATCGGAAAGCCCGTGCACTTGCTCGGCTGCGGCGGGCATTGGGCGAAGCGGATTGAAATATGCGTGATAATGATTGCCGGTCATGACCCGGCCGATCATTTCAATGCAGCCGATTTCGACCATGCGATCCCCCGTTGCGGGGTCAAATCCAGTCGTTTCGGTATCGAATATAATTTCACGCATTCTATGATAAGATGTGAGCCTCTTTGCAGCCTTATGCAAGACCCTCGCGCAGCTTTTTGACAAGTGCGCGCACATCTTCGCGCGTCGCTGCAATATCCTGGCCGGTATCAATGACATGATCGGCGCGGGCGCGCTTATCGGTATCCGGCATTTGTAGTTTTAATATCTGTTCGAATTTTTCGGGAACCATGCCGGGCCGCGCCAGCACACGCGCGCGTTGATCGGCCGCGGGCGCGGATACCACCACCGTGACATCGACGCCGGCTTGTCCGCCCTTTTCAAACAACAAGGGTATGTCGAACACGACCATATCGGCGTCTTTGTGGCCTGCGAGAAATGCTTTGCGGCGTTCTGCCACCGCAGGGTGAATAAGTGATTCAAGTTTCGAAAGCTGGTCGCGATTGCCGAACACCGCAGCGCCCAACGCCTTGCGGTCCACACCATCCACGCTGGTTGTTCCGGGAAAAGCCGCCTCAATCTCTGCAACAAGTTCGCCGCCTGCTTTTTGCATATCGTGGACAGCAGCATCGGCGTCAAAAACAGGAACGCCTTCATCAGCGAACATCGCCGCCACGGCCGATTTGCCCATGCCGATGGATCCTGTGAGACCTATGATGATTGGCTTTTTCATTTCAACAGCAACGTGCGCAGTTCATCTTCACCCTCTTCTGGTGGGGCAACACCGAAGAATAATTCAAAGGCTATGGCGGCCTGACCCACAAGCATTTCAAGCCCGTCGACTGTTTCCAAATCACGGGCGCGTGCAGCCTTTAGCAATGGCGTTTCAATCGGCGCATATACCAGATCATAGACCAGCGCATGTTCGGGCAAAGGCGACAAGTCGATATCAAGTGCCTCTTGCCCGACCATACCCAGCGGGCTTGCGTTCACGAGCAAGGCAGCATCGGGCAGCCGTGCGTCAAATCCAATCACTTTGCCCTTCAGGCCAAAATGGGCCAGCAAACCCGCAGCCTTCAACGCATTGCGCGCCACGAGAACAACTTCGCCAACATCTGCCTGAGCCAAAGCAAAAAGCACCGCTCGTGCAGCCCCGCCAGCACCAATCACGATGGCGGTTTCACCCACAATAGGCACATCTGCGATTGGACCATAAAAGCCACCTGCGTCGGTGTTGGTTGCAACCAGATCGCCCGATTCATTGCGAAATACCGTGTTGATGGCACCGATAGACGTGCGGACATCGCCCGGGTCGCGCACAAAATCCAGCGCCGCAATCTTGTGGGGTATGGTGATGTTGCATCCGCGCCAATTGGCATCGGCGGCGCGGGTCGCAAAATATTGCTCCAGATTTTCAGGCAGCACCTCCTGCGCCCGATATTCCCCCGATATGCCCAAAAGCCGCAGCCAATGGCCGTGGATCAGCGGGGATTTAGAGTGTGAAATCGGGTGCCCGATAACTTCGGCATAAATAGTCATGTCGGCAAAAGACCTCTCACCCGCAGATAGTCAAGAATGGGAAGCAAGGGCATGCCAATTATCGTGAACTGGCTGCCACTTACGCTGGCAAATAACTGCGCGCCCTCGGCTTCAATACGATAGCAACCCACACAATGCCGTATGTCATCCCAATATGTATCGACATATTGGTCGATGAATGCGGCGCTGAGCGTGCGCATCGTCATCTGCGCGCTGTCGACAATCCGCCACACGGGCTTGCCTTGTTCGCATATGACCGCTGCACTTATCAGTCTGTGCGACGCGCCCGACAATGCCGCGAGATGTGCGCGCGCCTCGTCTTTGTTTTCGGGCTTATCAAAGATTTTTCCGTCGGCACTCAGCAATATTTGGTCACAGCCAAGTACCATAAAGGTCGGTTGTTTGCGTGATATTTTGAGCGCCTTGGCTTCAGCAAGTGCATCGGCAATATCGCGCGGTTTAGCGCCCGATTGCGTAAGCGCCGTTTTGATGCTGTCTTCATCAACCAGCGCAGGGCAAGGCTCAACATCAACACCCGCAGCGCGCAACATCGCGATCCGCCCGGCGCTTTGTGACGCGAGGATGAGGGTCATGTTTTTGCGTCCTGGGCCAATTCGCGTTCATTGAAGAGATTGATGATCGCAGCGGCACTTTCCTCAATCGAACGCCGCGTCACATCCAGCACAGGCCAGCCATTATCGGCAAACATACGCCGCGCATGCGCGACTTCAGCCTTTACCTTTTCCTCATCGACATAATCGGTGTCGGGCGACTGGTTCAACGAAAGCAATCGGTTGCGCCGTACCTGAACCAGTCGTTCGGCGCTGGTGACAAGGCCAATCACCATGGGGTGCTTCAACTGAAACAATATTGGTGGCGGCGGCGCTTCGGGAACGATGGGGATGTTGGCGGTCTTATATCCGCGGTTGGCAAGATAAATACTGGTTGGCGTCTTGGATGTCCGCGAGACGCCAGCAAGGACGATATCCGCCTCTTCCCAATTTTGCGAATTGATGCCGTCATCATGGGCAATGGTAAACTGGATAGCGTCCACGCGGGCAAAATAGGCAGCGTCCATCGCATGCTGCCGACCCGGGCGTGCCTTTGCCTCTTGCCCAAGCATATTCGACATGGCGTCACTCACCGCATCAAGCGCGGCAACCGCTGGTAGTCCCATCGCGCGGCATCGTGTTTCCAACTTGCGCCGCGTGTCGCGGTTGACCAATGTGAAGAGGACAAGGCCGGGGTTCGTCGCGACGTCGCGTAAAATTCGGTCGAGATGGCTTTCCGAGCGGACCATCGGCCAAAAATGCTTTACGACATTTTCGGTGCCATCAAACTGCGCCAATGCGGCCTTCGCGATGTTTTCAAGCGTCTCGCCTGTGGAGTCCGAAAGCAGGTGAAGATGAAAACGTTGGCTCATGACTCACAGTCTTGTTGGTAGGCTGGGGATAAATCAAGGGACAAGTTTTCACCCGCCCTATCTTCCCCACTATCGCCGAATAAGCTTTCGATTCGGGCACAGCCTGTCCACAGGGGCAATTGCCTATCCACAGCCTGTGAATAATGGGGATTGAGTTTGCGACTCCGTTGGATTGCGTTTGCCCGTGGACGTCAAGATGTTGGCAATATCCGTAAAAGCTTTTAAGGCCTGCGATATCAACAGCACATCATCTTTCATCATCCTTAATATAAATATATATTTTGATTGGATCTCGGCCGCTTATGTCAGCGCAAGCCTCGAAAAAACTGCTTAACGTCCTTAAGGGCAACCAAGAGGAAGTACCGCCTATTTGGCTCATGCGACAGGCAGGTCGTTATCTTCCGGAATATCGGGCCCTTCGTGCTGAAAAGGGCGGTTTTCTGGCGCTTGCTTATGACAGCGATGCCGCAACGGAAATAACGCTGCAGCCCATCAAGCGTTTTGGTTTTGATGGCGCCATTTTATTCTCTGACATTCTGGTCATTCCGCACGCCATGGGTCAGGATCTGTGGTTTGAAACAGGCGAAGGTCCAAGGCTTGCGCCGCGCTTGGCGGAATCACGGCTTGAAGAATTTGTGCCAGCGCCTGAACGGCTCAATCCTGTTATCGACACGGTGCGTAAAGTATCGGCGGCACTGCCAGCGGAAACAACCTTCCTGGGCTTCGCTGGAAGCCCGTGGACGGTCGCTACATACATGGTGCATGGTCAGGGCAGCAAAGACCAAGCAGAGGCCCGCAGAATGGCCCACGCAGAGCCGGAGCGCTTTGGTGGACTTATCGAAGCGATCATTTCGGCAACGGTTGATTATCTGGCCAATCAAATTGATGCCGGCGTTGATGCAGTTCAGTTGTTTGACAGCTGGGCAGGGTCTTTGTCGCCAGCACAGTTCCAAAAATGGGTCATCGCGCCAAATGCCGAAATCGTGCGTCGCTTAAAAGCCCGCAACCCGAATGCGGTCATTATTGGTTTCCCCAAAGGCGCGGGCGGTAAGCTTGCCGCTTATGCCGAGGGCACGGGCGTTGATGCATTGGGACTGGATGAAACGGTTGATCCGCACTGGGCAAACCGAGAGCTGCCAAAAGGTTTGCCGGTGCAGGGCAATCTTGATCCACTCGCGCTGATTGCTGGAGGTCAGGTCCTGAAAGAGGCTGCCGACAATATTCTATCGGCGTTTGCCGACCGCCCCCATATCTTCAATCTTGGCCATGGTATTTTGCCGGATACGCCGATTGAAAATGTCGAAATGCTTCTTAAACTGGTCCGCAAGGGTTAACCCATAAAGGCCGTTTTCATGACGGAAACGCTATCTGTGCTGTATATCTGGTTAAAGTCTGCCCATATCATTTTTGTGATTTTCTGGATGGCGGGGCTGTTTATGCTCCCGCGCTTTTTCGTCTATCATCAGGAAAGTGCGGTAGGGTCTGAAGAGGCTGCCAAATGGGTAGACCGTGAGTCCAAGCTCATCAAAATCATCCTCAATCCATCGATAATTATAATGTGGGTTGTGGGACTATTTTTGGCTTGGCATATCGGTGCGATGGCAGAAGGCTGGTTTCATGCCAAATTGCTGTTCGTGCTTGCGCTGTCCGGATATCATGGCTGGATTGTTGGCTATGCCAAGAAACTCGCCCGCGGTGAACGCAAGCTCACAGGCAAGCAATTGCGCCTGTTGAACGAAGTGCCGGGCATTGCGGCTGCCATCATCGTTATATTGGTCGTGGCCAAGCCATTCTGACGATTACGCCGCGCGATTGTGCAGAACAGTTGACGGCGCATGCATCGCAGCCTATTTGACAGCTCAAGCCCGTCCTGGGCGTGAGGCGCGAACGCAACAACAACCGCGCCACCAACTTTCAACATCTTGTCGGTTGTCTTTTTAAAAACCGGCTCTCAATCGGACAATTGTCCACCTGCAATCGGGGCCAATGGTCCATTCAACGGAATTACCTATGCATTTGAAAGAGCTGAAAAGCAAAAACCCCGCTGACCTCGTATCGATGGCTGAAGAGCTTGGTGTCGAGGGCGCGTCGACCTTGCGCAAACAGGATCTCATGTTTGCTATCCTGAAAGAGCTGGCCGAAGATGGTGAGCAGATCATGGGTCTTGGTACGATTGAGGTTCTGCCCGACAGCTTTGGTTTCTTGCGCTCGCCAGAAGCAAACTATCTGGCGGGTCCAGACGATATTTACGTTTCGCCAAACATGGTCCGCCAATTTGGTCTGCGCACCGGTGACACCGTTGAAGGCGAAATTCGTGCGCCAAAAGATGGCGAACGTTATTTTGCCCTGACCAAGGTGATGAAGATCAACTTTGATGATCCGGACGCCGTCCGTCATCGCGTTAACTTCGATAACCTGACGCCGCTTTATCCGGATTCGAAGCTAACTTTGGACTCGCTTGATCCAACGGTGAAGGACAAGTCCGCACGCGTTATCGATATTGTCAGCCCGCAAGGTAAGGGCCAACGCGCGCTTATCGTTGCGCCGCCGCGTACGGGTAAAACCGTGTTGCTGCAAAATATCGCCCGCGCCATTACCGAAAACCATCCTGAAGTATTCTTGATCGTATTGTTGATCGACGAACGTCCAGAAGAAGTCACCGATATGCAGCGTTCGGTGAAGGGTGAGGTTGTTTCCTCCACCTTCGACGAACCCGCGACCCGTCACGTGCAAGTCGCTGAAATGGTTATAGAAAAAGCAAAGCGTCTGGTTGAGCATAAGCATGATGTGGTCATCTTGCTCGATTCTATCACGCGCCTTGGCCGTGCCTACAACACGGTCGTTCCATCATCGGGCAAGGTGTTGACCGGCGGTGTCGATGCGAACGCATTACAACGTCCAAAGCGCTTCTTCGGCGCGGCCCGGAACATCGAAGAAGGTGGTTCCTTGTCCATCATCGCAACCGCGCTGATCGATACCGGCAGCCGCA
>NZ_JBILOS010000093.1:0-8206 GCF_044374345.1 Sphingorhabdus sp.
GAAAGCCATTATGACTGAAAAAACCACCGGTGAAATTAAGCCCCCAGTTGCTGAAAAACGCCCGCATAGCGCCACGTGGCACGGGGTTATAATTACCGATGATTATCACTGGCTGCGCGATTCGGGTTATCCGACGATTGATGACAAAGAGATACTCGCGCATCTGAATGCCGAGAACGCCTATTTTGAAGCGCAGATGGCGCCGCAGGCGCAGCTGACCGAAACCATCTTTCAGGAAATGAAAGGCCGCGTCAAAGAAGACGACAGCTCGGTCCCGCAAAAGGATGGCGACTATATCTATTGGTCAAAATTCGAAGAAGGCGCGCAATATCGCAAGCATTATCGCAAGGCGGTTGCCGGCGGTGCCGATCAGCTCATCCTCGACGAAAATATACTCGCCAAGGGCAAGGCCTATTTCCGGCTTGGTGCCGCAGAGATCAGCCCCGATGGCAAAATATTGGCATATGCGTACGACGATAACGGGTCGGAACGGTTTGACCTGCATTTCCGCAATCTGGAAACCGGCGAAAAATTGCGCGACATCATCCCGGGCACATTGTCGGGCATTGTCTGGTCATCGGACAGCAAAGGCGTTGTCTATGGCCTTGCCAATGAAAACTGGCGCACCGACAATGCATGGTACCACCGGATCGGCGACGAGCTGACCAAAGCGAAGTTGCTTTATAAGGAACAAGACATCGGCTTTGGCGTTGGTGTCGGTCTGACCGCCCAAGAGGATTGGATCTTCATTGGTACGGGCGACAATGTCACGAGCGAAGTGCGGCTGGTCCCCGCAAGCGATCCCACTGCAACGCCGATCATGGTGTCGCCGCGCAAAACGGGACGCCAATATAGCGTCGATGTCCGCGATGGTATGCTGTATGTTTTGACCAACGATGATCATGTGAACTTCCGCGTCGCGACCGCCAGCATGAAAGCGCCGGGCGATTGGAAAACGCTGATTGCCGGTTCTGACCGCCATTATTTGACGGGGCTGTCGCTGTTCAAAAATTTCTATGTGACCGAGGGCCGCATCGATGGCCTCGATCAAGTTGAAATCCGCGATTATGCAGATGCCAACAAGGTGCAGCCAATCAAATTCCCTGAGGCCAGCTATGATGCGGGCCTTGGCGATAACCCTGAATATGATGTGACGAAGCTGCGGCTGGGTTATGAATCGATGGTCACGCCCGACACGGTGTTTGATTATCATCTGGCCGATGGCCGATTGGAAACATTGAAGGTGCAGGAAATCCCCAGCGGATATGATCCTGCGCAATATGTGACCGAACGCGTGATGATCACCGCGCGCGATGGTGCCAAAGTGCCGGTGTCGATCCTGACCAAAAAGGGTTTCAAAAAAGACGGAAGCCAGCCGCTGCATCTCTATGCCTATGGCGCCTATGGTTACGCGATGCCGCCCGGCTTTTCGGCCAACCGGCTGTCGATGGTCGACCGCGGCTTTGCTTATGCCATCGCGCATATTCGCGGCGGCGACGACCTTGGCTATCAATGGTATCTGGATGGCAAACTGACCAAGCGTACCAACACGTTCAACGATTTTGTTGATGCGGCGAAAGGCCTGATCGATTTGGGCTTCACCAGCAAAGGCAAAGTGACCGCAAGCGGCGGTTCAGCTGGCGGTGAATTGATGGGCGCGGTGGTCAATCAGGCACCTGAATTATTTGGCGCGGTTGTCAGCCATGTGGCCTTTGTCGATGTGCTCAACACGATGCTCGACAAGGATCTGCCGCTGACGCCGGGCGAATGGCCCGAATGGGGCAACCCGATCACCGACAAGGCGGCGTTCGACTATATCCGCAGCTACAGCCCGTATGACAATGTCGCGGCAAAGGCTTACCCGCCCATGCTGTGGACCGCTGGATTGAATGACCCGCGCGTGACCTATTGGGAACCTGCAAAGATGGTCGCCAAGCTGCGCGATATGAAGACCGACGACAATGTGTTGCTGCTTAAAACCAACATGGGCGCGGGCCATGGCGGAAAGTCCGGGCGGTTCGAGCGGTTACGCGAAAATGCCGAAGAGGCGGCGTTCATCATCTGGCAAATGGGGATGGCATCATCGCAGAAGTGACTCCATTCACGCGCATATTTACCGCGCAACCAGACGACATTGACGAGCTTGGCCACGTCAACAATGCTGTCTGGGTGCGGTGGATTCAGGATATGGCGACAGCGCATTGGCAGGCTGTTGCCGCGCCTGAACATATCGCCGCCTATTTCTGGGTCGTGACGCGGCACGAGATTGATTACCGCGGCAATGTCGGACCCGGGCAAAGCGTTACCGCTAACACTTGGATTGAACGCGAGCCAAAGGGTGCGCAATTTGACCGGCGTGTGGATTTTGTTGATGCCGCGGGCAAGGTCATTGTGCGGGCAAATACGACTTGGGCGATGATTGATAAAGCGACTGGCCGATTGGTACGCGTGCGGCCGGAGGTGTCCGCCCCGTTTATGGGCGTGCATCATTAGGTCCTGACTCTAGGTAGCCCGGGCATGATATGCCGGAACATCGATGGACGATAGGCGCGTTAAAAATCGACCGCCACGCCCTTCAATTCCCAATCGCCATAGCGCACGGGGTCCAGTCGTTCCGCATCTGGCTCAGGTTCGCGATCAACGGCTTTCGGTGCTGGCACGGGCGGGCTTTTCGACAAATAATCGGGTGCTTTGACATGTGAAGGGCGCGTGCCCATGAAGCTTCTCCTTCGAAAGCGCGTTCGGTTAACCCCTACATCGGCGCAGATAGGCCTGTTTGCAAGGTGAAGCTTGGCTATGGCGTGACATCGAACCGCTCTTCCCTTGTTTGGCGCAGACGCCTAGTGCGCTTTGCATGACTGAAGAAATTTCCGGACTTCCGACCCGCCGCGCCGCATTGCGGCTGCTTGATACCGTCATGCGCATGGGCACGCCGTTGGATCAGGCGACGGCAAATGCGACCAAAGGGCTATCGCCGCCGGACCGCGCGCTCGCTATTGCGATTGCGCAAGAAACGCTGCGCTGGTCGGTGGATCTGGACCAGTTGATTGACAGCAAAACCAAACAGCCACTGCCGGATGATGCCAAGGCACGCATGGTATTGCGGCTGGCGCTGGCGCAAATATTGCGGCTGGGCACACCCGCCCATGCCGCGATTGCGACCGCGTTGCCGCTGGTTGATGGCGGACCACGGCGGCTGGTGCATGGCGTGCTGGGGTCGCTCTTGCGCGCCGAAGCCACGCTGCCTGATCTGCCGTCGTTGCCAGAGGCAGTGATGATGCGCTGGCATCCGGTATGGGGTGACGAGATGATTGCAGGCGCACAGGCCGCATTGTCAGAACCGCCACCGCTTGATCTTGCCTTGCGCGATGCGACGGCCACCGACGCGTGGGCAGAACGACTGGGCGGCGTCAGCCTGATGCCCGGGCATGTCCGCTTACCGCGCGGAACCGCTATCGAAGAACTCGATGGCTATGACGAAGGCGCATGGTGGGTGCAGGATCTCGCCGCCAGCCTTCCGGCGCGTCTGCTGGGTGATGGACAGGGCAAAAGGGCGCTCGATTTATGTGCAGCCCCCGGCGGCAAGACCATGCAGCTTTCGGCTGCGGGCTTTACCGTGACCGCGCTGGATAACAGTGCCCGGCGCATGGACCGTCTGATGGCCAATCTGGAACGCACGCAATTAAATGCTGAGCGGGTCAATGCGGACGTCATGGAATGGAAACCGGCGCAGTTGTTTGATGCCATATTGCTGGATGCGCCATGCAGTGCGACGGGCACGATGCGGCGCCATCCCGATGTGCTGCAGCGCATTGATTTGAAAGCCATCAACAATCTGGCGGCCATCCAAAGCGCCATGCTTGACCGTGCGGCGCAATGGGTGAAGCCCGGCGGCACCTTGGTCTTCGCGACCTGTTCACTTGAACCGCATGAGGGCGAGGCGCAGGCAGAGGCGTTTCTTGCGCGGCAGCCGGAATATACAACTTTGGCGGCGACCGCGGACGAATTGCCAGCGGGCGTGGTTGCCAATGCACAGGGCCATGTCCGCACCATGCCCCCAATGCTTACCGATCAGGGTGGCCTTGACGGATTTTTCGTGGCGCGGTTCACACGTTCAGCATAGGTTTAGCCGATGAAAGTCCCAACACTTGTAACCGAACGCCTCTCCATCGAACCCATGACGCGTGCGCATTGGGAAGATTATGCGGCGGCCTGGGCTGACCCACGCATGACTGCGTTTATTGGCGGCGAGCCGCGCAGCCGCAATACAAGCTGGATGAAAATGCTTCAGGGCATCGGCATGTGGTCGCTGTTCGGCTATGGCTATTGGGCCTTTGTCGAGCGCGAGAGCGGACGCTTTGTGGGCAATGGCGGGCTGGCGCAATTTGAACGCGGCATCAGCGATCTTGAAGGCTTTCCCGAAGCTGGCTGGGCGTTTACCCCTGATGCCTGGGGCAAGGGTTACGCGACCGAGGCGATGACCGCGATACTTGGTTGGGCAGACGCAACGAACTTGGGCGAAATCCGCTGCATCATCGACCGTGGCAACGCAGCTTCGCATAATGTCGCAGCGAAGCTTGGCTTCACCAAATTTGCGGAGTCGCATGATGTGATCGGTGACCTGTTCGTTTACCGCCGTGAGCCGCGCCAAAGCGTGCGATAAGCTGTGTATAACGCGGTCCGTTCGCTTGCCCATGCGCGGTCCAGCGTCTAAACGCAAAATATGACCAGCCCTGTTCGCATTGCGCCATCGATTTTGTCCGCTGACTTTGCCCGATTAGGAGAAGAAGTGCGGGCCATTGATGCCGCCGGATGTGACTGGATTCATGTTGATGTTATGGACGGACATTTTGTCCCCAACATCACCATTGGCCCTGCGGTGGTAAAGGCGCTTCGCCCACACAGCGCAAAGCCGTTTGATGTGCATTTGATGATTTCGCCGGTCGACCAATATGTGCAGGATTTTGCAGAGGCTGGCGCGGATATCATTTCATTCCATCCCGAAGCCGGGCCGCACCCGCATCGCACCGTGCAGCTGATCAAGTCGCTGGGTAAGATGGCGGGTATCGTGCTCAATCCGCACACGCCGGCCAAAATGCTGGATTATCTTATTGACGACATCGACCTTGTGCTGGTGATGAGCGTGAACCCCGGTTTTGGTGGCCAGAGCTTCATTTCAAGCCAGCTGCGCAAAATTGAAGCCATTCGCAAGATGATCGACAAAACAGGCCGCGATATCCGGTTGGAAGTTGATGGCGGCATCACAACGCAAACGGCGCCACTGGCGATTTCGGCAGGGGCGGACACGTTGGTTGCTGGAACAGCGACTTTCAAGGGTGGCGCGGGCCAATATGCGGCCAATATTTTGGCGCTGAGGGGTGAATGACCGACGGCGATGAAGGCGACAATGGGCAACGGCAAACGGCGTTGATTGTCAGGCCCCAAGGCGCGGGCCAAAATCTTCTCGAGCGGCTGTCTCTCGAATTTTACAAGTTAACATGGCGCACGCCGCTGCATAGCGGCAGGCTTACGGGCAAGGTTCCCATGCGCTTGCTTGCGGTGCCGAACGATCCCCTAAAAGGCGATGCCGGGCGCGGGCAGGCGCTGCGTATGGGCAAATTCCATTATCAGGGTTTTGAACAGGCGTTCGACGGCTTGGATTATGACACGCTCGCGCTTCAGCCGTCGCTGACCGACTATATTCACCGATTTGCTTGGTTGCGTGATTTGTCCGCGGCGACCAATCGCGGCGAAGGTGCGCCCGTCGCAGCGCAAATTGCCGATGCATGGTTGCTGGCCAATGGCATGAAGACCCGTGAGCCGGCATGGCGCGTCGACAATTGTGCGTGGCGCTTGATGAACATGGCAGCGGGCTCGCCGTTTCTGCTCAGCAGTGCGGACCCCATTTACCGTGCGCGCGTCATTAATCATTTTGCCCGGGTTGCGCGCCATCTCGATCAAACAGCCCCGCGTGCACAAAGCCACTTCGGCAAGACCGTGGGCTGGGCAGGCGTCGTCGCGGCATCGCTTTTGTTGCCAGAGGGCAAGGTGCGCCGCGCCGTTGGCGAGAACGGTTTGGCTGAATCGCTGCGGGCGACCATTTTCCCCGACGGCGGCGTGGTGTCGCGCTCACCTGTTCAACTCATGGAATTGATCGGCCTGCTCAGCCTGCTCAAGCAATGCTATGCGGCGCGCAGCGAGATGGTGCCTGTATTCCTGCTCGAAGCACTCGGGCGGGCTGTGCCAGCGTTGCTGGGCCTTACGCATGCCGATGGTGGCCTTGGCGCGTGGCAAGGGTCAGCGCATATGGGTGCGGAGCATATCGATGCATTGGTGGCCGCCAGCGAAGTGCGCGCGCGACCACATCGCCAAGCGCTCGATTGGGGTTATCAGCGCGTTTCTGCGGGCAAGTCCGTACTGCTGCTGGATGCAGGTCCCCCGCCATTGGCGCGTCAGTCCGCGTCAGGCTGCGCCTCAACGCTTGCGTTTGAATTGTCGCATGGTGGGCAGCGGGTGATTGTGAACTGCGGTGGCGCGGCGCTTGTCGGCGCAACGATACCGGCTGCGTTGGCGCGCGGGCTTCGGACCACGGCGGCGCATTCGACATTATGCGTGAATGACACCAACTCGACAGCAATTCTGCCCGGCGGCCAATTGGGCAAAGGTGTTGTCGAAGTGGGGCTTGAACGCCGCGATATTGATCAAGCGACCCGTATTGAGGCAAGCCATGACGGTTACGTGCGGAGTTTTGGTTATAGCCACTCGCGATTGTTGATCCTGCGTTCCGACGGCATGGATCTGCGCGGAGAAGACACGTTGCTGCCCCGGGACAAACCTAAAGAAGGCGTGCCGGTGCATATCCGTTTCCATCTTGGGCCAGAAATCGAAATCGTCGCTTCCGACAGTCCCCAAGCGGTGTTTTTGCGGATGGCCAACGGCAGCAATTGGGCATTTATGGCATCTGACGGTCAATTATCTGTGGATGACAGTCTTTGGGTGGACCAAAATGGCCGTCCTCACCCCACCCGCCAACTTGTGATTACCACGGACACTGGTACAGGCGGCGTCACCATCGGCTGGCAGCTCCGCCATTTAGGATAAATTTATGCAAGACGTCATCATTAAGCGTGCCCTATTGTCCGTTTCGGACAAGACGGGATTGGTTGAACTTGGGCATGCTTTGGCTGCGCGCCATGTCGAACTGGTCTCCACCGGTGGCACCGCCAAGACGCTGCGTGATGCAGGGCTTCAGGTGAAGGACATTAGCGAGCTTACAGGTTTTCCCGAAATGATGGACGGCCGCGTCAAAACGCTGCATCCAAAAGTGCATGGCGGATTGCTTGCTGTACGCGACAATGCCGAACATGCAGCGTCGATGAAAGAACATGACATTGGTGCAATCGACCTTGTCGTGGTGAACCTTTATCCCTTTGCGCAAACCGTGGCCAAGGGCGCGTCACGCGATGAAATTATCGAGAATATCGACATTGGCGGGCCGTCGATGGTGCGCAGCGCCGCGAAGAACCACGCATATGTCACGATCCTTACCGACCCATCCGATTACGACAATTTGATCGCGGAGTTGGAGGAAAGCGGCGGCAAAACAAGCTATGACTTCCGCCGTAAATGTGCGGCCAAAGCCTATTCGGCGACCGCAGCATATGACAGCATGATCAGCCAATGGTTCGCTTTTGCGGATCAGCAGCAGCTGTTCCCCGATATGCTTGCGGTGAACGGAAATCGCGAAACCGAATTGCGCTATGGCGAAAACCCGCATCAGCGCGCGGCACTGTATGTGCCCGTCGGTCCGCATGTATCGGGGATTGCCCAAGCCGAACAGGTGCAGGGCAAAGAGCTGTCCTATAATAATTATAATGACGCTGATGCGGCGCTTGAACTGGTCAGCGAGTTTCGCGACGGACCGCCTACCGTCGTCATCGTCAAGCACGCCAACCCCTGCGGTGTGGCAACAGGCGACACCTTAATCGACGCGTATCGCGCGGCGCTCGAGTGCGACAGCGTGTCGGCATTTGGCGGCATTGTTGCGGTTAACCGCCCGCTGGATGGTGCCACTGCGGAAGCCATCACCGAAATTTTTACAGAAGTCGTCGCCGCGCCATCGGCGGATGATGCCGCAAAGGCGGTATTCGCAAAGAAAAAGAATCTGCGGCTTTTGTTGACGGGTGATCTGCCCGATCCAAAGCGC
>NZ_JBILOS010000021.1:0-28302 GCF_044374345.1 Sphingorhabdus sp.
TCTAATGAAAATTCGTAACACCGCCATCGTGGCAGCTCTTTTGTCCGCAACAGCCATCGCTGTTCCTGCAACGGCTCAGGTATCCGGCATTGCAACCGCTGAAACATCGGTCGCTATTGCCCGTTCAAAGGCACTTGGCACGGCGTATCAGCAGATCGGCACGCAATATGCAGCCGCTGTTCAGCAGATGCAAACCAAGCGTCAGGAAATCAACAACATCAATGCGCAGCTTGATACCAATAAGGATAAAGAGCTGACGCAGGCTGAGCTTGACGCTGCCATTAAGGCGAAAAACCCTTTGCTGGCGCAGCTTGATGAAAAGCAAAAGGAAATCAATACGCTTCAAGAACCGATCATCTTGGCGCAATTATATGCCGTTGAGCAGGTCGCTGTGAAGTATGAAGCTGCGCAGCAGGCGGTTATTGCTGCAAAGAAAATCAGCGTCATTTTGGCACCGGACGCATTTGTTTGGGCCCCTGAAGCCGTTGACGTAACGTCTGCGATTACCGCTGAGCTGGATAAAGCTATTCCAGCAGCATCAATCACGCCCCCTGCGGGCTATCGTCCGTCGCGTCAGATTGGCGCTTTGTATCAGCAAATTCAGCAGTTGTTTAACAACGCAGCGCAGATGCAAGCCGCTCAGGCCGCTGCGGCGCAGCCACGTGCTGCTGCACCAGCGAACCCTGCAGCACAGCCTGAAAGCCGCTAAGCGGAATGAGCGGGGCTGATTTTAGCAACTATGACGTCCGCCGGGTTATGTCGGTGCTCCCGCACCGCTACCCGATGTTGCTGGTTGACCGCGTTGAACAGCTTGTCCCTGATGAGCGCATCAGCGCGATCAAAGCCGTAACAATCAACGAAGGGTTTTTTCAGGGACATTTCCCTGGACGACCTATCATGCCCGGCGTGCTGATTGTCGAAGCGCTGGCCCAAGCGGCTGGCGTTTTAGCAATGGAGAGCCTTGGGTTGATTGGCTCGGGTAAGCTCGTATATTTCATGTCGATCGACAATGCCAAGTTCCGTGCGCCCGTTGAGCCGGGTTGCTTGCTGCATCTGAATGTCGAATTTGTGCAAAAGCGTCCGCGTGTCTGCAAATTCGCGGGGCGTGCGATGATGGGCGATCAGGTCGCGGCGGAAGCCGAATTCATGGCCATGATCGCCGATCCGCCAGCGTGATGATATTCGCGGATAATTGAATCTTGCTATAACTGGCGTCCACCGCTATGCGCGGCGCTTCCGAATTTAGGGCTTCCGGTCGGAAACCGGTCGCTGAACAAAGGAATTATATATGAAAGCCGATATTCACCCCGATTATCACATGATCAAGGTGCAGATGACCGATGGCACCGTCTTCGAAACACGCTCCACTTGGGGCAAGGAAGGCGACACATTGGCTCTGGATATTGACCCGACTTCGCACCCCGCATGGACCGGTGGTTCGGGCCGTATGCTCGACACAGGCGGCCGCGTTGCGCAGTTCAACAAGCGCTTTGGTGGCCTTAGCCTTAAGAAGTAAGATAATCAGCGTGCCGGGTTGACGCCCGGCATGTGATAATCTTAAGGCCAAAATATAGGAACGCGCCTGCCTTAGTGGCGCTATGGCGACCGTAGCTCAGTTGGTTAGAGCGCTGGTTTGTGGTACCAGAGGTCGGGGGTTCAAGACCCCTCGGTCGCCCCATTTATTCCCCCCGCATAATCCGAGTGACTTTCGCATTGCGTAATATTATTACGTCGATGTGTAATTTGATTCCGATTGCCGTTGGAATGAATTCGTCCGTATTTGGGAGTGACGAGATGCCCGCCATTTGGGATTTGCCAGATTTTGACTCGCATGAAGCGGTCCATGTGTTTGATGACCGTGACACGGGTCTCAAGGCCGTCATTGCGGTGCACTCGACCCATTTGGGGCCAGCGGCTGGCGGAACGCGTTTCTGGCATTATGCCGACTCACAGGCGGCGATTACCGACGCGCTTCGGCTGTCGCGCGGCATGAGCTACAAAAACGCCATGGCCGGACTTTCGGCCGGTGGTGGTAAGGCCGTCATTTTGGCGAATCCGCAGCGGGCAAAGCCGCAAGAACTGCTTGAAGCGTTTGGACGTGCGGTCGACTCGCTCGGCGGCAAATATATCACTGCGCAGGATGTGGGCATTTCCGAAGCGGACATGGTCGCCGTTTCCAAGGTTACTCCGCATGTTGCCGGACTTCCTGATCAAGGTGGTGATCCTGGGCCGTATACCGCGCGTGGCGTCTTTCTGGGCGTCAAGGCAGCGGTCAAGCATGCGCTTGGTACCGACGACCTTCATGGCGTCCATGTGGCCATTCAGGGCGTTGGTAGCGTCGGTGGCGGGCTCGCGCGTTATCTGGCGGCAGAGGGCGCCAAGCTGACGCTTGCAGATGTTGACGCGCAGCGCGCTGCAGATCTTGCGCGCGAACTGGGTGGGCAAAGTGTTGCGGCCGATGCCATTATGACATTGGAAGCCGATGTGTTCAGCCCGTGCGCGCTGGGTGCGGTACTGACCGAGGCCAGCGTAGCCGCGTTAAAAGTGCGCGCTGTCGCCGGTGGTGCAAACAACCAGCTGGCAACCGGCCCTGAAGGGCGGATGCTCGCCGACCGCGGTATTTTATATGCGCCGGATTATGTCATTAACGCAGGCGGTATTATCAACGTACTGCGCCAGATCGAAAATGCCGACGATGCCGAGATTAACCGGCGCGTCGATGCGATCGCAGGCCGATTGGCGGCAATCTGGAATGAAAGTGATTCGACCGGAAATACGCCAGCTGAAGTCGCCGACAATATGGCACAAAAGCTTATTGGCCGCTGATACCGAATCCATTGGCGTAACGCTTTGGTGGTGCTAGATGCGTCGCCCAGTTATGCATCGTTTCGCCAATCCTGCCCGCTTTTTGCGAATCGCAAAGCCACTTACGCCTTGGCTGTTGTGGCTGGGCATCGCTTTGACGCTCGGGGCTTGCTTGTGGGGGGCGTTCTTTACGCCGACTGAGCGCCTTATGGGGGATACCGTAAAAATTATGTTCGTTCATGTGCCCGCCGCTTGGTTGGGTATGGGTGGATGGACGGGCATTGCGATTGCGAGCATCGTTCAGCTGGTCTGGCGCCATCCGCTTGCTGGCGTTTCGGCGCGCGCAATTGCGGTACCCGGCGCGACCTTTGCGGCGATTTGCCTGATCACCGGGTCGATTTGGGGTCGGCCAACATGGGGTACATGGTGGGTCTGGGATGGCCGGCTGACATCCATGCTGGTGCTATTCTTTCTATATCTTGGATATATCGCGCTTTCGAATGCGTCGAGCGAGAAGGGCGATACGAGCCGCGTCGCCGCCGTTTTCGGCATCATCGGTGCCGTCAACATTCCGATTATCAACCGATCCGTCATCTGGTGGGAAAGCCAGCACCAAAAGGCGAGCATTACCTTGGGTGGATCTTCCATCGATCAAGCCTATCTTGTGCCGCTTTTTGTGTCTGTTGCAGGCTTCAGCCTGTTGTTCGGCGCGTTGGTGTTGATGCGGATGCGCACGGCGTTGGCTGAAATGCGGATTGAGGCGCGTATGCGCCGGATGGCGGACTATTGATGCCGCACGCACCGTTCATTATCGCGTCGTTCGCCGTGACTGGCATTGGCATGAGCTGGCTGTTGATTTCCAGTTATCTTGCCATGCGTCGTGCAGAGGCTTCGGCAGATGAATTGAGGCAACAGCCATGAAACCCAAGCATCAACGCCTGCTGCTAGCCGTGATTTCGGTTTTCGCCTTGATCGGGGCTGGCCTGATCGCGGCGGCGGCGCTGCGGGAAGAAGCGTCGTATTTTTACACGCCCACCACCTTGGCCAATGCCAATGTTGCGCCGGGTAAGGCCATTCGGCTTGGCGGAATGGTGCAAAAGGGCTCAATCGTCCGCGCGCCCGATGGCGTTTCCATTACCTTTACGGTGCAGGACAAGGATAAAACGCAAAAAGTAACCTATCGCGGTATTACGCCCGATCTGTTCGTTGAAGGATCTGGTGTGGTTGCAGATGGCCGGCTTGGCGCCGACGGCATCTTTATCGCGGACAGCCTGTTGGCGAAGCATGACGAAAATTATGTGCCCAAAGAACTGGCGGATATCGACATGACTTCCGCAGAACATACAAAGGACACGCTTTCAAAATGAGGGCTTTGACATAATGGCAGAGGCAGGACTTGCCGCATTGTGGCTGGCCGCCGCAATGGCGTTGCTTCAACTTATAGGCGGCATGACATTGTTGCGCGGCGGCGCTGGGCAGCTTGTGCCGCTGATTAAGCCTGCCGCCTATGCCCAAGGTGCTTTATGTGCCTTCGCGTTTCTCGCGCTGATGTGGCTGTTTTACGTCACCGACCTGTCGGTGTTGTTGGTCGCCAGCAATAGCCACATTGATAAGCCACTGATTTTCAAGCTTGCGGGCACATGGGGCAACCATGAAGGCTCGATGCTGCTGTGGGTATCGGTTTTGTCGGTATCCGGCGCTGCGATTGCGCTGTTGGAAAAGCGGATTGAGTCCAAAACGCTCAATGCCACGTTGGCGGTGCAGGCATTCATTGCCCTTGGCTTTTTTGGGTTCCTTTTGTTCGCGTCAAACCCGTTTGAGCGCCTCGTCCCTGCGCCTGTTGAAGGGAATGGATTGAATCCATTGCTTCAGGACATTGGCCTCGCGTTCCATCCGCCGACTTTATATTTCGGTTATGTGGGGCTTTCGATCGCCTTTTCCTTTGCCGTGGGGGCACTGCTGACCAATCAGGTTGGGCCAGCCTTTGCACGGGCGATGCGGCCATGGGTGTTGGCGGCGTGGATATTCCTGACCATCGGCATCACCGCCGGCAGCTATTGGGCCTATTATGAGCTTGGCTGGGGTGGCTGGTGGTTCTGGGACCCCGTTGAAAACGCATCTCTGCTGCCCTGGCTCGCGGCGACTGCGCTTTTGCATTCGGTCAGCGTACTTGCGACCCGAAACGCTTTGCGCGCATGGACGATCATGCTGGCGCTCGTTGCATTTGCAATGTCGATGGCTGGGACGTTCTTGGTGCGGTCGGGTATTTTAACCAGCGTTCACGCATTTGCAGTCGATCCGGAACGCGGGGCGTTCATCCTTGCTTTGATGCTGATATACACCAGCCTAGCGTTTGTGATCTTTGCTTTGCGCATTGGTTCGGTCAAGCAAGGCGAGCCGTTTCAGCTCATCAGCCGCGAAGGCGGCATTGTGGCGAACAATATCTTCCTGAGCGTTATCCTTGCCGTGGTGCTCATCGGCACGCTGTACCCGTTGGCCGCCGAAGCGATGGGTGACAAGATTTCGGTTGGCCCGCCCTATTTCAACAAGGCAACGGTGCCCATTGCTGTACTGTTGATGCTTGCCCTTTTGATTGGCCCGATGCTGCGCTGGCGCCGTGATGATCTCAAACGCCTAAAATATTGGCTTATCGGGGGCGCTGCAATTTTGTTGTGGAGCGGCATCGCTGTGTGGAAATTTGCGCCTGACGTTGGACTGTTCCCGTTGCTTGGCGTCGCTTTGTCATTGGCATTGGCTATCGCCGCGTGGCTGCCTTTACGCGGCCGCAAATTGCTGCGCACACCATTACCTATATTCGGTATGGTCATTGCGCATTTCGGCATTGCCGTCAGCGTTTTTGGCATGGCGGCAGAGTCCGGATTTTCGTCCGAAACATTGACCGCGCTTGCCCCGGGTGAAAGCGCGGAAATCGTAGGCTGGAAAGTAAAGCTTGACGACGTCAATCCTGTTGTCGGTGACAATTGGGTTGCAGTCGAGGGGCAACTGCATGCCGTGAAAAATGGCAATGCCTTTGTGCTTCGTCCGCAATCACGGCAGTTTTTCAAGCCTGAAATGCAAACGAGTGAGGCGGCATTACTGACACGTTGGAATGGCCAACTTTATGCCGTCATTGCGCAGCCCGACCAAGAGGGGGATGGCCGCTGGCAAGTACGCTTGTGGTGGAAACCCTTTGTGCCGTTCATTTGGTATGGCGGAATGTTAATCGCTGTTGGTGGTATAATTGCGCTGCTTGGCCGCATGTTCCGGCGCGCGAAAAAGCCTGCTAAAAGCAAGTGGCAGGCGACATGAACCGGCCCTGGCTTCTGTGGATCCCGCTTGCGGTGGTCGCCTTTATCGGTGGTCTGGCGATGTACGGCCTAGCCGTCCCCAAAGACGATCAAGTGCATTCGGCGATGATTGGCCAAAAGCTGCCAGCATTTTCATTGCCCGCAGCAACGGCGGGTGTCGAAGGTTTGGCCAGCGCCGATATGGCCGACGGAAAGCCCCGTTTGCTGAACATTTTTGCCAGTTGGTGCCTACCGTGCAAGGCGGAAGCGCCGTATCTTGAGGCGTTGAAAAAGGCAGGTATCGAAATTGACGCCATCGCCATTCGCGACAGACCCGAAGACGTTGCAGCATTTCTGAACGAATTCGGCAACCCGTTCCGGCGGATTGGATCGGACAGCGAAATGGCGGTTCAGCTTAAGCTTGGATCGTCAGGGGTTCCGGAAACTTATGTCATCGGCGGTGACGGCACGATACTGTATCAGCATATCGGTGATATCCGTGCCGAACATGTCCCGATGCTGATTGAAAAAGTGAACGCCGCGAAATGAGAGTGCTCGCGCTAATCTTTCTGATGCTTGCAACACCCGTGTTCGCGCAAGGCAGCGGCCCCGCGCCTGCATTGGCGAACCGTCAGCTGCCTGATCCCGCACAAGAAGCGGCGGCGACCAAGTTGATGCACAGCCTGCGCTGCATTCAATGTCAGGGGCAATCGATCGCCGATAGTGACGCGCACATGGCGGGTACGATGCGCGCGGAGGTGCGGCAACAAATTGCAGCGGGGCAAAAGCCCGAGGCCATTCGTGGCTGGATGATCGCGCGCTATGGTGAATGGGTCAGCTTCGAACCTGATATGAAGGGGGTAGGGCTGCTGCTTTGGCTAACGCCCTTATTGATCCTGATTGCGGGCATTTGGTTGGCGCGCGGGCTATTCCGGAGGGACGCATGAACGGTTGGTTTGCACTTGGCATTTTGGCGGTACTCAGCCTAGCCGTGCTCGTCTGGAATGTCCGATCGTCGAGAGGTTTGTGGCAGATTGCCGCAGCTGTCATTCTATTGGGCATGACGGGATACGCGCTTCAGGGACGGCCCACGACACCATCGTCACCGGCCAAGCCACTGGCGGCAAGCGAAGTCGCCGCGAACCAGTTGGTCAACATACGGGCAGACATGGATCAAAGCTTTGGCAGCGCAAAACGCTGGCTTGTTACCGCGGACTCCTTTGCCAAGCAGGGCGATTACCCGCTTTCCGCAACCTATATTCAAGCTGGCCTGCGCCAAGACCCCAACAACCCTGATTTGTGGTCGGCATTGGGTTTGCAACTGATGCTCGCAAGCGAAGGCCAAATGTCGCCGCCGGCGCAATTGGCATTTGATAAGGCGCGGGCAATCCGGCCCAATTATCCTGCGCCATATTATTTCGCGGGGCTTGCGCGGCTCTTTGCTGGGGATCTCGACGGAGCCATTTTGCTCTGGGAAAAGACCGTGTCGCTTGCAACACCGCAAGCCAAGTGGAAGGCACGGATTGAGTCGCAACTGCAAGCGGCGAAGGCATTGCAGGCGCAGGCCGCTAGTGCGCAAGCGGCCAATGCACCTAAGTAACTGATATAATTTATTTTTAATGCAAATAACGGGCGTCATTGCTTTGTTGTGATGGGGTGGTGGCCATGCTAATGCGCGCGTCCTGACTGCTTCTGGGGCAATCGGGGGAAACGCCGGGGAAACGAAATGGTTGGACCGCAAGCCGCAGACGATTTTGGTCATAGCGAGCAAGATCAACATAAAAGCCATGCCCCGAAGGGGTCGTTGCTCGCTTTGTGCGTTGGCACAGTTGGCGTTGTGTTTGGCGACATCGGGACCAGCCCGATTTATGCGTTTCGCGAAACGTTCGCCGGACATCATCCCATCACCCCAGATCCGATGCACATTAATGGTGTGCTAAGTCTCGTTTTTTGGTCGATGATGATCGTTGTGACATTCAAATATGTCTTCACGATCATGAAAGCCGACAATAAAGGCGAGGGCGGAAGTCTTGCCCTCCTCGCGCTGATCAACCGGCAGACTGCGGGCGCAAAATGGACCGCGCCGTTCGTGATGCTTGGCGTTTTTGCAACCGCCCTTTTCTATGGCGACTCCATGATTACGCCGGCGATGTCGATCTTGTCCGCGGCGGAAGGTCTCAAATATGTCAACCAAGGCTTTAGCGCCTGGATCTTGCCCATATCCGTCTTGATTATTGGCGCGCTTTTTGCGTTCCAGTCGCGTGGTACCGCCAAGGTCGGCGCATGGTTCGGGCCGATCATGCTGGTCTATTTTGCGACGCTGGCGGGCCTTGGCATTATGCATCTTACAAAGATGCCGTTGATCATTCTGGATGTTCTGAACCCGCTAAACGCCTTTTATTTCTTTTATGTTGATGGCTTCCGCGCATTTGTCGCGATGGGCACTGTGGTGCTTGCCGTTACCGGAGCCGAGGCGCTCTATGCCGATATGGGGCATTTTGGACGGCGCCCAATTAAGTTCAGTTGGCTGTTCTTTGTTCTGCCTGCGTTGATGCTGAACTATATGGGGCAGGGGGCAATGATCCTGTCGATGACGCCTGAGGAAGCCCAGATGGCCATTCGTGACCCGTTCTTCCTGATGGTGCCGGACATCATTAGCACGCCTGTCATCATATTGACGATTTTGGCCGCGATTATCGCCAGCCAAGCCGTGATTTCGGGTGCATTCTCTTTAACACAACAAGCCATTCAGTTGGGCTTCATGCCACGCTTGAGCATTCTGCACACGAGTGAGAAAGCCGCAGGCCAGATTTATATTCCGGCAATCAATTGGGGGCTGGCGGTGATGGTTCTCTTGTTGGTGCTGTTCTTCCAGTCTTCGTCAAACCTTGCCGCTGCTTATGGCATCGCGGTCACGGGCGCGATGTTTATCGATACCTGCCTGATCGCGGTCGTGCTCGTGTCGCTTTGGAAATGGCCAAAGTGGAAAGCCATTCCGATATTGGCGTTGTTCTTCATCGTTGACTTTGCCTATTTCGGCGCAAATCTGCTCAAGGTCCCGTCGGGCGGCTGGGTGCCACTGCTGATTGGTTTGGTGATCTTCACCTTGCTGACGACATGGTCACGTGGCCGCGCGCTGATGCGGGAGCGTATGGCCGAAAGCACCATGCCGATGGAAATCTTCATCAAATCGGCGGCAAATAGCGCGACGCGGGTTCCGGGTACGGCGATTTTTATGGCGTCGGCCGCGAGCGGCGTTCCTTCGGCTTTGCTGCATAACATCAAGCACAACCGCATTTTGCATGAACGCGTCATCATCCTCACTGTACAAATTGAGGATGTCCCCTTCGTCGAAACCGGCGAACGGATTATCTGCAAAGACCTTGGTGAAGGTTTCTATCGCGTCAAAATGCGCTTTGGCTTTTTGGAAGAAACCAATGTCCCCGCGACACTGGATTTGGTTGATCTGTGCGGTCCAAAGTTTGATATGATGCACACCAGCTTCTTCCTGTCCCGGCAGACGCTGATTGCGTCGAAGATGCCCGGTATGGCGATCTGGCGCGAAAAGATTTTCGCATGGATGTTGCGCAATGCGGCAAACGCCATGGAGTTCTTCAAACTGCCCAGCAATCGGGTGGTCGAACTGGGAAGCCAAGTCGAAATTTAACAAGCTGCGCCGCGTTGACCATGTATCGTCGCAAAATCGCTTGAACCTTTTTGTTTCGACCAATACGAACAAAAAGGAACTTCGATTGGAAGATCGTATGTCGGTTATGGCATTGCTTTCGGCGGATAGCTGCGCCGATTTGAGAGAAATGTGGCAATCCGTCGATTTCGACCGGCTTGGCATCACATTTGATGACGGCAGTAACCCGATGAGTCTATCGGGCAGTCTGCTGTTTAGCGGAGTTTCTTTTACCTATGCGTTGCAGTCGTGCCCTGCGCCAGCGGCAACGCACCACATTTTTTGCAACGCTGACCTCTCGGATATCCAGTCCGCCGTACACATTGATTTGGGTCCAGCGGTTGCATCTGGCCGCATTATTCCCGCAATTGTTCAGGCTATGCTGGAGCTTGGCGACGTTTTGGGATGCAACCTCGGCATCAAAGCCGTGTTTTGGTCTCCGGCGGCTGTTGTTTCCGGATATGATTATTACGCGGAGGCTGTCGCGCAATATACCAAAGGTGCGGCCTTTCCGGCGTTGTTATGTGTTGGCTTTGATATGTCGACGGTGGATATTGTGCAAACCACAGGGTTGGCGTGGCTATGCGATCAGGAACTTAGCTTCGCGCATCCGCAGCTGCCCGTGCATGAAGCTATGCGTTATGTGGTGCGCCTTGTGCACGACCTTGCCACGCAAGGGGCATATGATCGCGCCCTTGAGCTGCCCGGCTTGCATGCAGATGAGGTTGTTGTCGTGACGCCCATCCCTGAGGAGGGCAAAGTAAACGCACGCTTCGTTACCGGTAAAGAGGCCATAAACTCCGCCCAATAGCAAATGGCTCGCGCCATTTGCTTGGCAACTAAATGAATGCCCATAAATTTTATACTGGACGAATGTTGCTTTGAATGGCTATCGCCGCAACATAATGTCTTTGCACAACGCGACCTTGCACCTTCTACGACTTACACGCCCTTAGGCGTGCGCTTGGTGTCGGCATCGTTCGGCAGGCCGCCTAAGGGCTTCATGAAACCCCGCCAAGTCTTACAGCCCATATAATGGGCGCAATAGCGAAGTTGCAAAGAACATGATGTTAGCTGATCCATCCCGTAAATACCGCGCATTCCCGCAAGTTGACCTGCCCGATCGTCAGTGGCCAAATCGTACCATAGACGCTCCGCCCCGCTGGCTTTCGACCGACTTGCGCGATGGCAATCAGGCGCTGATCGATCCGATGGGCTCCGAGAAAAAGCGCCGCTTTTTTGATCTTCTCCTGAAAGTGGGCGTGAAGGAAATCGAAGTTGGTTTCCCAAGCTCCGGTGCGACAGATTTCGATTTTATCCGTGGTTTGGTCGATAGCGGAAGCATTCCCGATGATGTGATGATCCAGAGCCTGACGCAGTCACGGCGCGACCTTATTGAGAAAACGTTCGAAAGCATGGCGGGCGCGCCGCGTGCGATTGTGCATCTGTATAATGCCGTCAGCCCCGCTTGGCGGGACATTGTCTTCAACCTCGACAAAGCGGGGGTGAAGGCCATCGCGGTTGAAGGCGCGCATATGTTGATGGAGCAAGCCGCGCGCTTCCCCGAAACCGACTGGCATTTTGAATATAGCCCCGAAACCTTTTCGACCGCAGAACTCGAATTCAGCCTTGAGGTGAGCGAGGCGGTGATGGAGGTTTTGAAACCGACCGCTGCCAAGCCACTGATCCTGAATTTGCCAGCCACCATCGAAGCCGCGATGCCCAATGTATATGCCGACCAGATCGAATGGATGTGCAAACATATCAGCGCGCGTGATGCGGTTGTCATCAGCCTGCATCCGCATAACGACCGGGGCAGTGGCATCGCTGCGGCGGAGCTTGGCCTGTTGGCGGGCGGCGACCGGATTGAAGGCTGCCTGTTCGGCAATGGCGAACGCACGGGCAATGTCGACCTCGTCACGCTGGCGCTGAACATGTATACGCAAGGGCTGAACCCCGGTCTTGATTTCAGCAATATCGATGAGGTCATTCAGACCGTTGAATATTGCAATCAACTGCCGGTCCATCCGCGTCACCCATATGCCGGTGAATTGGTGTTCACGGCCTTTTCCGGATCGCACCAAGACGCCATTAAAAAGGGTTTTGCCGCGCATGAACGGCAAAATGACGAAATTTGGCGGGTTCCTTATTTGCCAATCGATCCAGCGGATTTGGGCCGGTCATACGAAGCCGTCATCCGCGTAAATTCGCAAAGCGGCAAGGGCGGTGTCGCCTGGGTTATCGAGCAGGACCACGGCCTCAAACTGCCGAAGCGTATGCAGGCTAATTTCTCGACCACGGTGCAGGAATTGTCCGACACCACGGGCCGGGAGTTGACCAGTGCCGACATCTGGGAGGCGTTTGAAAAGCGCTATCATCTGAAAGGTGAAGGGCGCTTCCGGTTGCTCGACTTCCGCGAAAGCCAAAGCCAGCGTCAACTGGATGAGCGGATCTTCGCAGGCAATATCCGCATCGATGGCGTCGAACAAAGCGTCAGCGGTCGCGGCAATGGACTTATCTCAAGCCTTGCCAACGCCCTTGAGGACGCTCTTGGAGGGCCGCTGGACATCATTGATTATAGCGAGCACGCAATCGGCCACGGCACCGATGCACGCGCTGCTGCCTATGTTGAGTGCCGCGTGGGCGATGGCCCTATTTTGTTCGGTGTCGGTATCAGCAGGGATGTCGCAACCGCGTCCGTTCGGGCGATTTTGAGTGCCGCTAACGGCGCGTAAGGTGATCTAAAGGCGGGCGTGCATGAAAAATCACGTCCGCCTAACCTTACGTAATGGCTCGTTCCGTGCCAGCCATTTGACAGCCGCAATGTGCAGGCGCTAACCCACATTTAAATGGTCATTTAACAAGGGATTCGGCGCATGGCACTTCCGGCAATTTTCGACAATCTTCGTCTTCCGGTGATTGGATCGCCGCTTTTTATCGTTTCAGGCCCAGAGCTTGTGATTGCACAATGCAAGGCCGGTGTCGTCGGTTCATTCCCGGCGCTCAATGCGCGTCCGGCCAGCCAGCTGGACGAATGGTTGCACCAGATCACTGAAGAACTCGCCGCACATAACCGCGACAATCCCACGCGTCCTGCCGCGCCTTATGCGGTGAACCAGATCGTGCATAAATCAAATAACCGGTTGCAGGAGGATTTGGCCGTCTGCGCGAAATGGCAAGTTCCGATCACAATCACGTCGCTAGGCGCGCAGGAAGAATTGAACCAGGCCGTACATAGCTGGGGCGGTATTGCCTTTCATGACGTCATCAATGACCGTTTCGCGCATAAGGCAATTGAGAAGGGCGCTGATGGCCTTATTCCCGTCGCTGCAGGTGCTGGCGGACATGCTGGCGTAACCTCACCATTCGCATTGATGCGCGAAATTCGTGAGTGGTTTGATGGACCGGTGGCATTGTCCGGATCGATTGCGCACGGTGCGTCTGTGTTGGCCGCGCAAGCCATGGGTGCAGATTTTGGCTATATCGGCAGCGCGTTCATCGCGACGAAGGAAGCCAATGCCGTTGATGGCTACAAAGAGAATATCGTTGAAGCAAACGCGGCGGACATTGTTTATTCCGACCTGTTTACCGGCGTCAGCGGCAATTATCTGCGCCAGTCGATCGAGCGCGCAGGGATGGACCCCAACAATCTGCCAAAGGGCGATATTTCCACGATGAACTTTGGTTCGGGCGGCAATAGCGAAGCCAAGGCTTGGAAGGATATCTGGGGTTCAGGCCAGGGTATCGGCGCGATCAAGGAAGTGCAAACTGTGGCACAATTTGTTGATCAGCTTGAGGCCGAGTATCGCGCAGCGAAGGTTGCTTTGGATGCGGCTTTCCGGGGCTAATTATATCCCAAGGTTGGCGTAGCCAGCAAGATATGCACATGACGCCGCAAAGGCACAAAGCGCGGAAAGATTATCGCCTTTGTGCATTTGCGGCGTTTTATTTTTGATCTTTAGCTCGCCTTTTCAAAGGCGACGCTAATGTCGAGCTTTACCTCGTCCGAAATCATAGGAACGGCATAGCTAATGCCAAATTCGCTGCGTTTGATGACAGCGGTGGCGTGAAAGCCGACGGTTGGTTTTTTATTGAACGGATTGTTGCCAGCCCCTGAAAAGGTCGTGTCGAGCACGACTGGCTTGGTGATGCCGTTCAGCGTCAGATTACCCGTGATTTTGGCTGTCGTGCCCTTGGCGACCACGCTGGTGGACACAAATTTTGCATCCGCTGGTGCTGGACCGAAAAAGTCAGCTTTGCCCCCTTCTTTGCCAGCACGAAGCAAATGGCCCGTGAGGCCAGCGCTCGCGGTTGTGACTTTGCCTATAGGAATAGTGATATCGACCGTTGATGCATTTGGCTTTGCAGGGTCCAGAACCAATGTCCCCGTCGCATCGCCGAAGATACCAAAATAGTCGTTGAAACCGAAATGGCTAACCCGCCAGCCGATCAGAGTGTGTCCGGGATCGGTGTTGTACGTTCCTGCGGTCACGCGCGTGACATCGACTGCGCCGGGGGTTTGCGGTGCGCTCTGTGCGATCAGGGGGACTGCCGCGAAGAGGGGAAGGGCACATAAAAGCTTGCGCATAAAATTGCTCCAGACATGAAAAAGGGGAGGCACCAGTGTCGATGCCTCCCCCTTAACTGTCAAGATGCCAAGAAGATTAGTTTTTGGCTTGATCAACCAGCTTATTCTTGGCGATCCAAGGCATCATAGCGCGCAGTTTTGCGCCAGTTGCTTCGATTGGATGCGCGGCAGCAGCTTTGCGTGCGGCCTTAAGCTCTGGTTGTCCCGCACGGTTGTCCAGAACGAAGTTCTTTACAAAACGGCCGGATTGAATGTCCGCAAGAACGCGCTTCATTTCCGCTTTGGTCTCATCGGTAATGATGCGCGGGCCAGTCGTGATGTCGCCATATTCTGCGGTGTTGGAGATCGAATAGCGCATGTTGGCGATGCCACCTTCATATAGAAGGTCAACGATGAGCTTGGTTTCGTGCAAGCATTCGAAATACGCCATTTCAGGGGCATAGCCCGCCTCAGTCAGTGTTTCGAAGCCTGCTTGGATAAGGTGCGTGATGCCGCCGCACAATACGGCCTGTTCACCGAACAGATCGGTTTCGCACTCTTCGCGGAAGTTGGTTTCGATGATGCCGCTGCGTCCGCCGCCAACACCGCTTGCATAAGCAAGCGCGATGTCATGGGCATTGCCCGATGAATTTTGCGCGACCGCGATAAGGCAAGGCACGCCGCCGCCTTTTTGATATTCGCTGCGCACGGTGTGGCCTGGGCCCTTTGGCGCGATCATGATGACATCAATGTCTGCGCGTGGTTCGATAAGGCCGAAATGGACGTTGAGGCCATGGGCAAAGGCAAGCGCCGCGCCGGGCTTCATATTTGCATGCAAGTCATCGGCGTAAATGGCGGCCTGATGCTCGTCAGGTGCCAGTACCATCAAGATATCTGCCCACGCTGCTGCATCGGCATTCGCCAATACCTTAAAGCCAGCGGCTTCAGCCTTTTTCGCGGTGGCCGATCCAGCACGCAACGCAATGGCTACGTCCGCAACGCCGCTGTCGCGCAGATTCTGTGCATGTGCATGGCCTTGGCTACCATAACCAACAATCGCGACTTTCTTGTCCTTGATCAGGCCCAGATCGCAATCTGCGTCGTAAAATACTTTCATGTTTTGGTCCTTCTGCTTTGCCGTCACCCGGAATGTGTTTCAGGGTCTTACTTTCAACGGCGTAATATTTTGACGATGAAATTTAGCTGCCTTCGGCTCCGCGCATCAGGCCGACAATTCCGGTTCTGCCGACTTCAACCAGGCCGACTTCGCGCATCAACGCGACGAACGTGTCGATCTTGTCCGGGCCGCCGGTTATCTCAAAAATGAAGCTGTTGACAGTCGCGTCGATCACGCGGGCACGATAAATATCGGCAAGGCGCATGGCCTCAACCCGTTGGTCGCCGGTGCCGCGCACCTTAACCAACGCAAGCTCTCGCTCGACATGGGGGCCAGCTTCGGTCAGGTCCGTGACTTTGTGCACCGGGATCAGGCGTTCACATTGCGCAATGATCTGGTCGATGACCGGCGGTGGCCCGCGGGTCACGATGGTAATCCGGCTAATCGCATGATCTTCGCTGATGTCGGCAACGGTCAAACTGTCGATGTTGTAACCGCGCGAGGTAAACATACCCGCGATCCGCGCCAGCGTGCCGGCTTCGTTGTCGACGGTCAGCGTGAGCACATGCCGTTCGGTGAGTTCCTGTTTGATATGCATTATACGAGCGCCTTTGCTTCGTCGTCCATCGTCCCTGATACTTCATCGGAATGCAGGATCATGTCGGTATGGGCCGCGCCTGACGGTATCATGGGGAAGCAATTTGCGGTTTTGTGCACGCGGCAGTCGAACATCACCGGGCCGTCATGGGCAAGCATTTCGGATATGGCCTCATCCAGCTTGGCCGGGTCACTACAACGTATGCCTTTCCATCCATAAGCTTCGGCTAGCGCCACAAAATCGGGCAAGCTGTCTGAATAGCTCTCCGAGAACCGGCTTTCATAGGTCAGCTCTTGCCACTGGCGTACCATGCCCATCCATTCATTGTTCAGGATGAAGACCTTGACCGGCAAACGATATTGGGTGGCGGTTGCCATTTCCTGAATATTCATCTGGATCGACGCTTCGCCAGCGATATCGATCACCAGCGCGTCCGGATTACCCATTTGTGCACCGACCGCTGCGGGCAGGCCATAGCCCATGGTTCCCAAGCCGCCGCTGGTGAGCCATTTGTTGGGGGCATCAAAATGGAAATGCTGTGCCGCCCACATTTGGTGCTGCCCAACTTCCGTCGTGATGATCGGCGCTTTGTCTTTAGTGGCCACGAACAAACGCTCAATCGCATATTGCGGCATGATTTCCTGCGTGCTGCCGGTGTAGCTGAGGCAGTCGACTGCGCGCCAGCCCTTGATACGTGCCCACCAGTCATCCAACGCCGCGGCTTTATATTTACGGCCTTTCCACACTTCGATCATTTGCCGCATCGCCGCGCCAACATCCGCCACGATGGGCAGATCAACGCGTACCGTTTTGTTCATCGAACTGCGGTCTATATCGATGTGGATTTTGATGCTGTCGGGTGAGAAGGCATCCAAGCGACCAGTTACGCGGTCGTCGAAACGCGCGCCTAGGCATAGCATCACGTCGCACTGGTTCATCGCCATATTG
This sequence comes from Sphingorhabdus sp., assembly GCF_044374345.1. Lineage (GTDB taxonomy): Bacteria > Pseudomonadota > Alphaproteobacteria > Sphingomonadales > Sphingomonadaceae > Sphingorhabdus_B. Next base: position 17,008 of record NZ_JBILOS010000021.1, read on the forward strand.
GCTTCATATGTGCCATGCATGCCAAGCATACCAAGCCATGCGTCGCCGGAGGCAGGATATGCGCCAAGGCCCATGAGGGTTGAGGTGACAGGCGCGCCGCACAGTTCGGCGAGTTCACGCAGCGCCGCACTTGCATCGGGTCCGGAATTGATGATGCCGCCGCCGGTATAGAGGATTGGCGCCTTCGCATTGGCCAAAAGCTCAACCGCGCGGTTGATTTCGGCGTAATCGGCTTCGCCCGCAGGGCTAAACCGCGATGACGTTGGGCGCTTTACGTCGGTGGATGCCGTTGCAACCTGAACGTTTTTCGGAATGTCGATGACAACGGGGCCGGGGCGTCCTTTGGTTGCGATGGCAAAAGCCTCACGCACGGTGGATGCGAGGTCCGCGGGATCTTTCACAAGATAATTGTGCTTTGAACAGTGGCGCGTGATGCCCACTGTGTCGGCTTCCTGAAACGCGTCTGAGCCGATCAAGTTGGTGGCAACTTGTCCCGTAAGAACAATGAGTGGAATGGAATCCATGAAAGCATCCGCAATGCCGGTGACGGCATTGGTCGCGCCGGGGCCTGACGTGACCAGTACAACGCCCGGCTTGCCCGTCGAACGCGCGTAACCTTCTGCGGCATGCGCAGCGCCCGCTTCGTGACGGACGAGTACGTGACGGATTTTCTTATGCTGAAAGAGCGCATCATAAATCGGCAGAACTGCGCCGCCGGGATAGCCGAATACGGTGTCCACACCCTGTTCGATCAAGGTATCGATCAAAATTTCTGCACCGGATTTTTCGGGCACTGTAAAGTCCTCACTCATTATGAAACTGCCCTATGTTGCAGCGCAACACAGTAGGCAAGAGCGGGCTAGCTAGAGATTACAAAATGACATGTCAACGATAATCATTGAAATATTGTTTCAAAATACCGTCTATTTGAATCATTTATTTCATCGATGATGCGGGGCCATGCGGTGGGCGCTTGGTTCCTGAACCAGGTAAACTGCCGCTTTGCATATTGGCGGGTCGCAATTTGGCCGCGTTCGATGGCTTCTGCCTCTGACATAGTGCCGCCAAGAAGCGCGGCGATCTCTGGAACGCCAATGGCCCGCATGATTGGCGCATCATGGGGCATTTGCTGCGCCAATAAGGCTTCAACTTCCTGAATAGCACCGCTTTGCATCATCTGTTCAAACCGCATGTCGCACCTTTGATACAGCCATTCGCGCGGTGGCAAGAGGAGGAGCGGGCGCAACACGATGTCTTGCGCGATGCCGCCCGTCTTAATTTTGCGCCATTCGCTTACACTGCGCCCAGTGCCCTCAATAACCTCAAGCGCGCGGGTAATTCGGATGATATCCGCAGGGCCTAAGGTCGCGGCCATAGCGGGGTCGCGCTTTTGAAGCGCTTCATAAGCTTGTGCCACGGGCAGTGTCCGAATGCGGGCGCGCAATTCCGGATCAATGTCGGGTATCGGTGCAATGCCGTCGAGTAATGTTTGAATATATAGGCCACTGCCACCGACCAGTACAGGCAGCGCGCCCGCATCATGCGCTTCGTCAATCGCGTCTTTGGCATCATTGGCCCAGCGTGCCGCCGAACAATGCGTTTGGCCGTCCAGATATCCGAATAAACGGTGCGGCGCGCTGCGTTGTTCGCTTTCGGTCGGTTGGGCGCTGAGTATCTGCAGTTCGGAATAAACTTGCGCGCTGTCGGCGTTGATAATCACGACATTGCGCGACTTTGCCAATTGCAGCGCTAATGCCGTCTTGCCGCTTGCGGTCGGACCCGCAATAAGCGCGACCATCTTTTTAGGATTCGAAATGCCCATCTTAACCCTGATAGCAGCAGATTCTTTGGAAAGCGGCATTATTTCAGAAGCCTGCGACCGATTGGCTGCACATACATGCGTTCCAGCAACCACGGACTGGCTGGCGGAGGGCAGGGCTGTGGACATATTTTTTGACGGCACGCTGGCGCAGGCGCGCACCGCGGTTGCCATCTTCGAAGATCGCGTCGATGTCGTCGTCCAATATGAAGAGCAACGGCGCAAAATGCTGTTGGTGTCCGACATGGATAGCACGATGATTACGGTCGAATGCATCGATGAGCTGGCTGACTTTGCCGGAATAAAGCCCGAAATCGCCGCAATTACCGAGCGGGCCATGGCGGGCGAGCTGGATTTTGCCGAGGCGTTGAAGGCCCGTGTTGCGTTGCTTTCTGGGCTTGATGCCGACATGATCCAGCAATGTCTGCATGAACGCGTCCGTCCTATGCCTGGGGCAGAGACATTGGTGCGCACCATGGCTGCATGGGGTGCACATGCTGTGCTGGTATCGGGGGGCTTCACCAGTTTTACCGGTCCCGTTGCGGCCATGCTTGGCTTTGCAGAGGTGCATGCCAATGTCCTTGAGATTGAACAGGGACGTCTGACGGGACGTCTCGCTGCCGATATTGTGGGCGCGGCGACAAAGCGGAAGGTGCTTCAATCTGCGGCAGGGGCGTTGGGATTAGACCTGAATTCTGCGCTTGCGGTCGGCGACGGTGCAAATGACATGCCGATGATCGCAGAGGCCGTATCGGCCAACGGCCTTGGCGTTGGCTATCATCCTAGACCGCAACTTGCCGCCGCAGCCAATTTTGCGGTGCGCCATAATGATTTGACCGCGCTCCTTTTTGCGCAGGGGATTAAACCCAGCGCATGGGCGCGTTGAGTGAGTGAAACACATTGAGCGGCGCAGGGTTGATGTTATGTTGCCCCAAGCCGTTTTTCTATAGGAGCATAATATGCGCGCATTTCTGCCTGTTCTACTCATCCCGGTCCTCGCGAGCTGTGCGACGCTTATGCCAACAAAGTCCGGTGAAGCGTCGGAAGTCGTCACGGCTGAGCTTGCGCGGGCAGATGGCAGCCGGGCAGGCGTTGCAACCATATCGCGGCGCGGGGACGGCCTGTTCCTAAGCCTATCGGCCGAAGCGCCAGCAGAAGGAACATTTGGCATGCACCTTCATGCGGTGGGAACATGCCAAGGACCGGATTTTACGTCTGCCGGACCACATTGGAACCCCGAGATGAAACAACATGGTTTGGATAATCCAATGGGCGCGCATCATGGCGATTTGCCAAATGTAACGGCTGGCGCTGACCGTAAAATAACATTGGACTATAAATTGCCTGATTTTGTGATTTCAGGACCTGCCGGGCTGTTAGATGCCGATGGTGGTGCGTTGGTTATTCACGAAAAAGCAGATGATTATAAAACAGACCCCAGCGGGAACAGCGGTAAACGGATCATTTGCGGTGTATTCAAATCCGGTATCGGCAGCTGAAATTACACTTTATCTGCATATAGCAGGCAGCCGGGGGCCACGCGCTCGAGAATGACGTTGATGTCATTTTTGGCGAAGGCAAAACAACCCTGGCTGCGGCCAATCTTGCCCTGATCCTGGATCAAAGACTGGTTCACATACCATGCCGGATGAATAACAATCGCGCGCGCTTCGGCTTGGTCGTTCTGCGGATCCAAGCCAATGAGCCGGCGAGATTCGCCATATTGCCCGATATAGGTATCGCCGACGAGATAGCTGCCCGCTGATGTCGCTTCGGACCCATGAACGTTCGAGAAGTTCTGGACCCATCCGCTGTGGCTAGGGTCGGACCCTTTTCCATGGGCCACCAGATAATGCGCGGATGAACCGTTCCGCAAATCCACGACGTAAAAACGAGGGTCGCGTGACGGTTTCGAAAAATCGGCAATAGCGATGAGATCGTGATTGCGAATGCGGCTTTTATGCATGTCCAGCGCGGCTTTGGCGCGGCTGAGCAATAACGGCGAGGGTGACCCCGCGCTGTTGCTGCCTGTTCCCGGGGCAAAAACAATATCTGTTGCCGTCGAGGGCGCAGCAAGCAAGCTGGCACCGGCAATGGCGGATTGGATAAAATGTCTGCGACCAATGATCATGACAATGAGATAGGGACGAACGTTTGCAAGCGACAGTAGCGCACAGGCGCTTCGCCGCAAAACTAGGACAGTTAACCTCATTGCCCCCAAGGTTGTTTTTACCGATTGCAGCAAAATTCACATCGAATTCATCTGAGTTGTTTGCTAAGATACCTAAAATCAGTGTGTTGCTGTATCTTAAGGGCTTAAAGCGAATTCCATGAAATCGAATGTGGGAATCCGGACATTGCACGTCATATGTGCGTTTGCGCTGTTCGCGAGCGCGCCCGTTGGTGTCGCCGCGCAGAATTCAGTTCCAGCAGTGCCGACGAACATACCGGCTAGCCCAGCTGAGGTCCCTGAAAATGTGGTGCCGCCGCCGGTTGTTGTCCCACCTGTCATTACACCACCCGTCATCGCACCTGCGCCAAAGCCCGTCCCCAAAAAGGGGCCAGTGGATACGCTTAAGCCCGGGCAATATGTGTGGATCCCGCAAGACCGCCATGAGGGGCCGATGAAGATTGTCGTCGTGCTGGATACGCAGCGGGTCTATGTATTTCAAAATGACAAGCTGATTGGCTTCAGCACGATTTCTTCAGGTAAAAAAGGCAAAGAAACGCCCATTGGTGCTTTCAATATTCTGCAAAAAAATATCGATCACAAATCCAACCTCTATAGCAATGCACCAATGCCTTATATGCAGCGGCTCACTTGGGACGGGATTGCCATACACGGCGGCCATCTGCCCGGTTATCCTGCGTCGCATGGCTGCATTCGCTTGCCACTCCAATTTGCGAAGTCATTGTTTGCGGTCACGAAATTGGATCAGGAAGTGGTGGTATTGAAAGATACTTCGACGCCGGTAAAGCGGAAACCGCCCAAGCCGGATCCAATGGTTGACCCTGCGCCTGCACCCCTGACTAGCGATCCGTCGGCCGACGCGTCCGTCACCCCGCCTTCTTCGCCACCAAAACCCGACACGCGCACGTAAACGCAGGCTATGTTACGCCGCGGCAGGGGTAACTTCGCCAATTGACGTTTACGCTAACGTAAAGTAGTGACGCTAGTGCACACAAGAGGGAAGGCGCCATGGAATCAATTACGCGCGAGGAAAGGCGGGCCGATGCGACCATCGATACGCCAGACGCATTTAACCGCGATTCATTCACAATCTCGGATCTTTCGAGCGAGTTTGATGTAACCGCGCGGGCCTTGCGCTTTTACGAAGACCAAGGCTTGATTTCACCCGAACGGTTGGGGCTTGCCCGCATTTATTCCAAGCGCGATCGCGCCCGCCTTGCGTGGATATTGCGTGCCAAGCGCGTCGGTTTCAGCCTTGCTGAAATCCGGGAGATGATTGACCTTTACGATCTGAACGATGGCCGCAATATTCAGCGCCGCGTGACCATTGAAAAATGCCGCGACAGGATCAATCTGTTGAAGGCGCAGCGTGATGATATCGAAAGCGCAATTCACGAGCTTACCCAATTTGTTTCAACCGTCGAAAAGGCAGAGGCGGCAGACAAATCTGCCACCGCCTAATTTGATATTTCCAGCCAATTAAGGATCGAAAATGCCAAACTACACCGCCCCCGTTCGCGATATGCAGTTCATTCTCAACGAAGTATTGGCTGTTGAGCGCTTCGCCAATCTGCCCGGCTTTGAAAATGCCAGCGCGGATATGGTTGACGCGATCCTGACCGAAGGCGCCAAATTTGTAGAGGGCGTTCTTTTTCCGTTGAACCAAGTCGGCGACTTGCAAGGCTGCACGCGCCATGAAGACGGCAGCGTCACCACGCCGGATGGCTTCAAAGAAGCCTATAAGCTTTATTGCGAAGGCGGCTGGGGCACATTGTCAGCGCCCGTGGAGTTTGGTGGCCAAGGCATGCCACACATCGTCTCCATGGCGTTTGAAGAGCTTATGGCAAGTTCAAACATGGCGTTCGCGATGTATCCGGGGCTTACCCAAGGTGCGGTATCGGCAATATTGGTAAAGGGCAGCGACGAACAGAAAGCCAAATATGCGCCGAATATGATTTCGGGCAAATGGGGCGGGACGATGAACCTGACCGAGCCGCATTGCGGAACCGATCTTGGCCTCATCCGCACCAAGGCTGTGCCCAATGATGATGGCAGCTATGCCGTTTCCGGAACGAAAATCTTCATTTCTTCGGGCGACCATGACCTCACTGAGAATATCATTCACCTCGTCTTGGCCAAAACACCCGGCGCACCGGACAGCGTCAAAGGCATTTCGCTGTTCATCGTGCCCAAGTTTCTGGTGAATGATGACGGGTCGCTTGGCGCGCGGAACAGTTTGTCCTGTGGTTCGATCGAACATAAAATGGGCATTCACGGCAATGCGACCTGCGTCATGAATTATGACAGTGCGACAGGTTATCTTGTCGGTGAAGAAAATAAGGGCCTCGCGGCCATGTTCATCATGATGAACATCGCCCGTCTGGGCGTTGGCCAGCAAGGCCTTGGCATTGCCGAAGTCGCTTACCAAAATGCCGTGCATTATGCACATGATCGCCGTCAAGGCCGCGCGCTGACCGGTCCGCAGGATCTGGAGCAAAAAGCCGACACCCTGTTCGTGCACCCCGATGTGCGCCGCATGTTGATGGATGCCAAGGCGTTTACCGAAGGCATGCGTGCCTTGTGCCTGTGGGGCGCGTTGCAAGCCGATTTGCTGCACCATGCGCAAACTGAGGAAGAACGGCAGATGGCGGACGACCTTTTGTCGCTGCTGACGCCCGTCATCAAAGGTTATGGCACTGACAAGGGTTATGAAGTCGCTACCAATGCGCAGCAAGTCTATGGCGGCCATGGCTACATCGCCGAATGGGGCATGGAACAATATGTGCGCGATGCCCGTATCGCGATGATTTACGAAGGCACCAACGGCGTTCAGGCGATGGACCTTGTTGGCCGCAAGCTGGCGCAAAATGGCGGCCGGGCAATTCAGGCGCTCTTCAAGATCGTCGATGAAGAATGTGCGGTCGCAAAGGGCGGGGCACTCGCAGATTTCGCGGCCCGTCTTGAAAAGGCCAGCGGCGATTTGAAGGCATCGACCATGTGGTTCATGCAAAATGGCATGGCCAATCCGAACAATATCGGTGCGGGCGCGCATCATTACATGCACATCATGGGCATCGTGGCGCTTGGCCTACAATGGCTGCGCATGGCGGAATCGGCGCAACGTGCACTTGATGCCGGAACCGGCAATGCGGCGTTTTACGAAACCAAATTGGTGACCGCGCGCTATTTTGCCGAGCGGTATCTGCCCGATTGCGGCGCGCTTCGTCGCAAGATTGAAGCGGGCAGTGAGGCGTTAATGGCGTTGTCGCCGGAGATGTTCGCCGCAGCGTAACCGCTCAGCCGTTTCATGCTCAGATACAAAAATGCCGGGATATCACGTCCCGGCATTTTTTGTTTAGTCGACGGGCAAAAAGTCGGGGACCGATAAATAGCGTTCGCCGGTGTCATAGCTGAAACCAAGAACACGTGATCCCGCTGGCAATTCGGGCAGCTTCTGCGCAATGGCGGCGAGCGTCGCACCGGATGAAATGCCGACCAGCATGCCTTCTTCGCGCGCGGCACGTCGTGCGGTTTCCTTGGCAACTTCAGGGTCGACCTGAATGACGCCATCCAACAATGCGGTATGCAGGTTGGCGGGAATGAACCCTGCGCCAATCCCCTGAATGGCATGTGGTCCGGGCTGGCCACCGCTGATGACTGGCGACAAAGTGGGTTCCACCGCAAAGACCTTCAAATTGGGCCAGACCTTCTTCAACACTTCTGCGCATCCGGTGATGTGACCACCTGTGCCAACGCCGGTAATCAAAGCGTCAATCGGCGTATCTGCAAAGTCTGCCAATATTTCCTGCGATGTTGTGCGCACATGGACGTCGATATTCGCCGGGTTTTCAAACTGCTGCGGCATCCACGAACCCGGGGTCTGTGACACCAGTTCCAAAGCACGTTCAATCGCACCCTTCATACCCTTTTCGCGCGGCGTCAGGTCGAAGCATGCACCATAAGCGAGCATAAGCCGCCGGCGTTCCAGCGACATGGACTCTGGCATGACGAGGATGAGCTTATACCCCTTGACCGCCGCAACCATGGCAAGGCCAACGCCGGTATTTCCGGACGTCGGTTCAATGATCGTGCCGCCGGGTTTCAGGCTGCCGTCCTTCTCGGCCGCCTCGATCATCGCAAGACCAATGCGGTCCTTGATTGAACCACCGGGGTTCGATCGTTCGGATTTGATCCAGACTTCGGCATTGGGGAACATACGCCCCATCCGGATGTGCGGAGTGTTGCCGATGGTTTCGAGGATCGATTGGGCTTTCATGAATTGCTTCCTCTATATTGTGGTTCAAATGTGCGGGCGTTTTTAAGCTCGGGGAATAGCCGCGCCCACATTCCAGTGATTAATATGGCACCAACGCCGCCGAATACAACCGCGCCAACCGGTCCAAGTGCCGCCGCCGCCACACCGGACTGAAGTTCGCCCAATTCATTGGAGGCAGAAATCGCGAGGCCCGATACCGAGCTGACGCGTCCGCGCATCTCATCGGGGGTGTTGAGCTGAACCAACGATGATCGGACATACACCGAAAGCATGTCTGACGCGCCAAGGATGATGAGTGAGATTAACGCGACCGCCATGCCGGCGCCCATGTTCAGGAACCCGATGCGCGCGTCGCCAAAGACATGGCTACCAATTTCGTGGCTTAGGCCAAAACCGATAGTTGCGACGCCAAAGACCACCACGGCCCAAAGCATTTTGGCGCCAACATTGTGGCGTAGGGGCCTGATCGCGAGCATGAGCGCAACGACGGAGGCTCCGACTGCTGGCGCGGCACGTAACTGGCCAAGACCATCCGGTCCGACCATCAGGATATCGCGCGCATATACGGGCAGCATCGCGGTCGCGCCGGCAAGCAGGACGGCAAATAGATCCAGCGTAATGGCACCCAACAGAAATCGTTCGGACCATGTATACCGCAGACCATCAATCATTTGCCTTATGGGATGGATTTTTCTTTCCATGCGGGGCGGATGGACTGGCTTCACACAGCTCAAGCTGATTGTGGCGGCAAACATCAAACCTGCCGAAACCCAATAAGGCAGCGATGCACTCTCAGCAAACATCAGCCCGCCTGCGGCTGGGCCAAAAACGGACCCGACTTGCCACGCGATTGAACTCAATGCGATGGCGCGCGGCAATGACGCCGGTGGAACGATGTTGGGCGCGATCGCCGACATCGATGGCCCGACAAATACGCGGGCGACGCCATGCAACGCAGCAAACATGAAAAGCAGGGGCAGGGTAAGGCCATCGATATAAGTGAACCAACCCAGCGCCAACGCGACGATCATGTCGATGCTGTTGGCAAGCCGCGCGACTGTCCGGCGTTCCCACCGGTCTGCGGCCCATCCGGCAACAGGGGTCAACAACGCAAGTGGCACGAATTGCACAAGGCCCAGCAGTCCAAGCTGCAGCGATGCTTCGCGAATGGACATGCCATAGTCACTGCGCGCGATGTCATAGGCTTGGTAACCGATAACGACGACCATCCCCATTGTTGCCAGCACCGCCATAAACCGCGCCAGCCAATAATAGCGAAAGTCAGCGATGCTGAGCGGGTGGATGTTGGGGTTCGTGTCAGACATGTTGCATGCGCCTATCGGCTGGTCTTGCCCAAGGCAATGAAGAGATTTTTGATGAAGACGCGAGTAGCCGTTTCATGATGCCAGCTATTATCCTGCATCTTCGGGCATGCCGTGATAGTCATTGATCGTCTCGAAAATAGTGGTGAGCGCGGCCTGTTCCTCGGCAGAAATCTCCGGCCTCCAGACTTCGAATAACAATATGACGCGGGTATCCGTGCTTTTATTCCACGCTTCATGTTCGAAGCTGTCATCAAAAATGAGCGCTTCGCCTGTGCGCCATGCACGCGTCTCGTTGCCGACGCGAATGGCGCAGTCGTCAGGAACGATGAGCGGAATATGGCAAATCAACCGTGTGTTCAAAAGCCCATGGTGCGGTTGAATATGTGTGCCGGGCTTAAGCAATGACCATAAGGCAATGGGCGAACGTTTATCGATACGCGGCATCGGCGCCAATTCCAGCGCAGCCATCGTCGCCGGACAACGCGACGCGTTGGCTTCAACTTTTTCGCCGTTGCGCCAAAAATAAAACGCGCCCCAGCTTGGATCGTTGATCAGCGGGTTTGCCGCTCTCGGCCGGTCACTGCTTGCCTCGACATAAGGCGCGAAGTCTTGCCCATCGGCCAACACTGCGCGCAATTCCTCTTGCATCGCCGGCACTGCATTTTCAACTTCGGCGATCCAAGGAAATTCCGAACGTTCGTAAAATTGCCGCTGCGGGAGCCCGGGAAAATAAAAGCTCGAAGGCTGCTGCACGTATAGCTGCTTTTTGCCGAGCAACATGTCGATTGCGGTGCCAACCCGTCCGTCGCGATGCAAACCCGCTTGCGAAAGCCCATCGACCAAATGCTGTTCGAATTTCGCCTGAACATGCACGATGAAATCGCGCGCGCGGTTCAGCATGGGGTGCAGGGATGCCGGCACGTCTGGCATTGTCGCGGCTTGGTTGAGTGCTGCTTGAAAGAACGAATTTGCTGCCCGGTCATCGCCCAAGCGTGCCTTTAACTCGCCCGACAAAATTAAGGCTGGCAAATGTCGCGGGTCAATTTCCAACTGACGCTGCAACGCAGCTTCCTCCGCCTTGGCATCTCCGGCTAGGCTACAGGCTTGCGCCATCATGAGCCATGGCATCTGCGCGTCCGGCAATTCCGACAACAAGCGCATTGCAGAAGCGGCGTCGCGGCGGCCAAGCGCCGCTCTTGCGTCCGATATGATTTGTGCAGCCCCCGCAGTCATGGCTTTCCATAACCGCAAAGCGATAGGCATTACCAGAGCAGATACGTCAGCTGATCGTTACAAAGCTGTCCATCACCCGTTTGCGGCCCGCCTGTTCGAATTCGATCTCAAGCTTATTGCCTTCGATCTCCGCGATTTCGCCATAACCGAATTTCTCGTGGAAGACGCGTAGGCCGATGCTGAGGTCGCTGCGGCCTTTATTGCCAAGGCTGACCGCGCTGCGTGTGTTTTCCGGTATGCGCTGTAGGCGCGGATTAAATCCGCCGGATGTGGCTGCCCGTTGCCAGCCCGGGCTACGCGCGTTGCTGCGGCCTTGGTTGGCTGCCGCCAGATGGGCGAACGGGTCCGTTTGTTCGCTCCAGTTGGCACGCCAAAGTGATGCGCCGCCGGTCATGGTTTGCTCGGCCTCGATATGGTCAAGCGGCAGTTCCTCGATGAAACGGCTTGGAAT
>NZ_JBILOS010000097.1:0-7940 GCF_044374345.1 Sphingorhabdus sp.
ACAGCGCGAATACCACTGCGACCAATCCCGACGTGATATAATGTTCAGCGGCATAGACAAAATTGTAGTTCATCCCGAATTGCATCACGCCAAGCAGGATTGTCCAACCGACCATTGGCCGATCTATTTTCACCGGCTGGCGCATCGCGATGACCAGGATGAACATAGCGATGGCGGACACAATCATGCGATAGGCCACAGACCAGGTCGGCGGCACTGTGCCCAATTGATCGCGGATAACCAGCCAAGTAGATCCCCAGATAACCGACGTCACCATAAAGGGTATCCACACCCGCGGCGTCAGAAATCCGGGTTCTGTGGAGGATTCCGCTGCGGTCGTGCTCATAATGCAGCGATCGCGCGGGCCAGCGGAGCGACATCGGCCTCTTTATGTTGCCAACTGGTGACGAGCCGCGCCGCGCCCCAATTTTCGTCAACTGCGCCCCAGTCGTAAAAGTCAAAACCTTGCGCCCGCAACGCCGCCGCTTCAGCGGGCGTCAGGCGCAAGAAGATCTCATTAGCTTGGACGGGATAGAGCAATCGTTCGGCGGCCGCGCCCGCAATGATCTGCGCCGCTGCGTTGGCGGAACGCGCATTGGTCAGCCACAGATCATTTTCCAGCATCGCCAACAATTGCGCCGCAAGAAAACGGCCTTTGGACTGCAAATGTCCGGCCCGCTTGCGCCGATAGCGCGCAGCGTCAGCCAGCACCGGGTCAAAATAAACCAACGCCTCTGCACCCATGCCGCCATTTTTGACGAAGCCGAAACTCAATACATCGACGCCAGCGTTGACTGTCACATCGGCGGGAGCACAGCCCAAGGTCGCCACTGCATTGGCAAAACGCGCGCCGTCCATATGCAGGCCAAGACCGCGATCATGGCACAATGCACCAAGTGCCGCGACTTCGGCAGGGCTGTAGACCATGCCATATTCGGTTGCGTTGGTAATCGACAATGCTGCCGCCTGCACCTGATGCACATCGTTGCGAATGCCGTTCAGACACGCCTCGACCGTTTCAGGCGTTACCTTGGCGCCATCGCCTTCGACCAGCATCAGCTTCGCACCAGCGGTGTAGAAACCCGGCGCGCCGCATTCGTCAACCTCAATATGGGCTTCACGGTGGCAAATGACGCCCTGATGTGGCTGAACAAGCGACGCAAGCGCAAGGCAGTTGGCGCTTGTCCCCGTCGCCACCCACAGCACCGCGACATCGCGGCCGAACATAGCGGAGAATGCGGCATCGAGCCGCGCGCTCCATTGGTCCCCATCATATGCGGTGTCGATATGGTTGGCATCGGCCATGGCTTGCATGACAGCGGGGTGCACCGGGGCGGCATTGTCAGAGAAGAAACGCATGAGCATCCGCATGGCGGGAAAACCCGCCTGCCGTCAAGCGCTTAGCGGACGTGTGTCGCGTCAATATACAGGTTCAACATGCTGTGGGGGAACATTTCATAAGGGAATATCCCTGCTTCCTTCATACCCAAGCCTATCCCTGATATCACCTGTTTTCACATCGAATGGCATGTCGGACTTGATCCTTGCATCGCGGCCAGCCAATGTCGGTGCATAATATGATAGGGGGAAGCATGATGGCAAAGCGTGTGATATCTGGACTGGCTCTGCTTGCGGCCATGATTGGGCCAGCCACTGCTGCCATGTCCGCGCCCATCGTCATGCGCGAGACAGAGGCGCAGACACCCGCGCTGCCGCCTATATTGAATGCCCGTGAAAGGGCCGCGACCGAAAACCGCATTTTAGCCGCGCGGTTGGATACGATCATTCCGGCCATCATGCGCGAACAGGGCATTGATGTGTGGCTATTGGTGGCGCGGGAGTATTTTGAAGAGCCCGTGGTCGCGTCGATGCTGGATGCAGAGAATATGCACGCACGGCGCCGGACAATCTTGATTTTCCATGATCCGGGAAATGGAAAGCCGGTCGAGCGTCTGACGGTTAGCCGCTATGGACTTGGCGGCCTGTTCGCGCCAGCGTGGGACCCAAGCAAGCAGCCTGATCAGTGGCAAGCGGTCGCTGACATAATCGCCGCGCGCGATCCGGCCAAAATTGCGATCAACACGTCGGACCTATATCAATTCGCCGACGGCATGACGCTCAGCCAATATGAAAAATTTACAGGCGCGTTGCCCGCAGCATTGCGGTCGCGGATCGTCAGCGGCGAAACGCTCGCTATCCGGTGGCTTGAGACGCGGACGCCTGCGGAGATGGAAATTTATCCCAGCGTGCTGCGCACTGCCCATGCGATAATCGCTGAGGCATTTTCGCGTGCCGTGATCACCCCGGGGGTGACAACGGCGGAGCAGGTGCAATGGTGGTATCGTGACCGGCTGCTTCAGCTGGGCCTCGAACCATGGTTCCATCCTTCGGTCGCGATCCAGCGGGCGGGCGCAAAGGGTATGTTGGAAGGCGATGAGGTCATTCAGCCGGGCGACCTGCTATGGACAGATTTTGGCATCAATTATCTGCGGCTCAGCACCGATACGCAGCATCTTGCCTATGTTCTGAAACCCGGCGAGCGCGATGCGCCTGCTGGCCTCCGGCAGGGGCTGGCGAACAGCAACCGGGTGCAGGATATCTTGAGACGCCAGTTTGCGGTTGGACGCAGCGGGAATGCGGCTTTGGCATTGGCGCGGGCAGAAGCCGTGGCGGCCGGGCTTGATCCGTCGATTTACACGCACCCGATTGGCTTGCATGGTCATGGTGCCGGGCCGTCCATTGGCTTTTGGGATAACCAAAACGCCGACCCGCGTGGAAGCGGGGTGATAAACGCCAACACAGCATGGTCCATCGAGCTTACAACTTATGCTGCCGTTCCCGAATGGGGCGGGCAACGCGTGGATTTCCGCAGCGAAGAGAATGCTTTTTTTGACGGCAAGACTGTGCGTTTTATCGATGGGCGCCAAACTGAAATCACCCTGATCCCGTCAGGGCAGTGATTTGGTCGCAGCGTTCCTGCCGGGCTAGAAATCAAGGGCAATCTCGGCATGGTCTATTGCCATCAAAGCCGACCGCTCTGACATAGCCAGAAACATTGCGTCGCCGCGGTCGGTCTGTTCCACGACCATTGACGCCGTTACGCCCATGAGCATTCCCGAAAAAGACGCAAGCCGATAGGCATCCCACTGGTGCGCAAGGTCTGCGAAGGGTACATTATGCCGATCTAATTGCGTTCTATACCGCGCCAGAAGACCGTGCTCTTCTGCTTTACGGGTAGCCGGGTCCATCGATGTGCCAAGGTAATAGGCGATGTCGCTTGCACCTTCGCCGACACCAACGGTTTGCCAGTCGACGATGACGATAGGCTTGTCCTTGTCGTCGGCGCAGTACAGCATATTATCTGGACGAAAATCATTGTGCGTTAGACAGCGTGGACCGGAACGTGAGTCTAACCATCGTTTGATGTTGCCCAAATAATGCTCACCGACCATTTTCATCTCTTTGGTGATCCGGTCGCGATATCGGTCACAAAATGCAGGCCAAAGCATCGTATAAATCGCGTCGCTATCTATCTGGGGTGGAACAGCTTTCGTGCCGCTGAGCCAGTCAAGCGTGTCGAGCGATGGATCGCCCCACCAGGCCGCGTGAATGCCAGCCGCCGCATCCATTGCCAGTTCGGATTCTGCCCGCGTTGGAACCAACAATTGATTGCCCGGCACATGTGATGGAAGATCGTGCATCAGCAAAGCAAAATCGTGGCTGTCGTCATCAAACGCGATAAACAGATGATGGGGTATCGCCATCGGTTTCTTACCCGCAAAAAGCCCATAAAAACGGCTTTCACGCATGTATGTCATATAGGATCTACCGGCAGCTTTGCTGACTGGATCATTGGATGGCAATTTTGCAACGAGCGTGGGAGGCGCGCCGTTCGCAGGGCCATCATATATCAGTTTAAGGCGGTACGTCGCGCCGACCTGTCCTGTGCCTATGGCGTGCGATTCAACTGACATGACCTTGGCATCATAGCCATTTTTATGCAGCTGCTCCGTCAACCAAGCGGGGGTCATATCGGCCAGACGGGGGATTGCATCAATCATTGAAAATGCTCTTCAGGCCCAGCGGTTCATAAGCGCCAAGGATCAACTGTTCCAGAATGCCTGTACCTGTCTGGCTCTCACTGCCCAGCGTCATGGTCACGCGAGAGACGGCCTGTATGTGGAGATGATCTGCGCGGCCAGCCTCAACGGTTGTCAGGTCAATATCTTCGCGCTCTACCGTTAATACACCCTTCCAACCACCATGTGGCCATTCCGGGTGGCCGTAGCCGATGCCGCGCATCAGAAACGCTGTACCCGGTTCAAAGACGGCCGTGACATTTCGCCCATCTGCGAATTCTGCTTTCAGGACCGCCTGTTCCGCGTGCCGCCAGCCGGGCTTAAGCGTGACCGCCATTTCGCACGCGTCGCTTTCCAACATTTCATGCGCAGCTGCGCCGTCCGGGCACCATACTGCGCGGATATTCCAGTGTCGGCCCTGCGCATCATCATTCACATGAAAATAGAGTGCACCATCCTGAAAATTCACTGGGCTCCACAGCCAGTAGAATTGGGGGATAGTTTGCGGGACGGTCGGCTGCGGGTCGCTGGCGCCAATGGGGCGGATCCCCCAACTGCGGTCACGCGTACCAACAGCACCGTCGATATCCCGCCGAATGCCATCTACCTCAATCCAGCCCTGCCAATGCCCGTTTTGCGTCATACGGGTATAATCCATAAAGGTCCGCGGCCCGATCCTTCGGGTGAAGCGCGGCTCTTCAACGGGGAATGCTCGGCCAACAAAGGTCAGATTGGCGGATATGCCTTCATGGTTGTCGACGACGACGCGCAACGATTTAAGTGGTTCGAGTATCTCAATGGTGATCGGCCCGACGGTGAGATCCATCCGTTCCATATCCAATAAGCGGGAGGCATGAACGCAATATTGGACATCGCCCCGGATGCAGGAAAAATGGGCATCGGCAACGTTCAGGTGCGGATAAACGCCAAAGGCGATCGCGAAAAAATCGCTGCCATCTGCCTGATAGCCGTTAAAGAAATACCGATCGTAAAAATTCCGATCTGTCCCGGAATATGCGATGGGCTCAGCTGTCTGGTGGATTGGATATTCGTCGCCTCTCGTTAGCATCAGCCTGCATCCTCCCTATACTCTGTTGGCGTTTCTGGGCCGGACGTCGTTTTCCAAAATGCTGCGGTTCAGCTATGCACCGCTTTCAGGCTGGAATTGTGCGTTCAAATACAAGCTAATTCCCGTTCACGACGCGATAGCCAAAATCGCCTTTCTGTATTTCCCTTATCCCGATCGGTGTAGCAACGCCCCTTCTTTTTGATTTTCTATCATGGGCCCTATCACTAGGCAAACCATTGGCGTAATTTGTCCCCTTAAATGCAGCGGCCAAATTCATTGCCATGCTATCAGTTTTATGAAGAGGGCCGCGGACGCTATCGACTATGAGTGGTACATCCGTACCACGGAGCGCGTGATAATTTTATAGAGAATGTCGGAAATCCTGGTGCTGCTGGGGAGGATTGAACTCCCGACCTCGTCATTACCAATGACGCGCTCTACCACTGAGCTACAGCAGCATACACCGAAGGTGCGGCCCTATGCGAAGGGACGGGGCGGTTGTCAAGCGGCTTGCGCCTTTGTGGGCGATTTGGCATCGGGTGCGCGAGCAGGCAGAATGGATCGGAGAAGGCACTTGGCAAAAGACGCGCAAGACAAAGAGCGGATTAAGGCCGAACGGTTGCGCGAGGCCCTACGTGCCAATCTCCGCCGCCGCAAAGCAAAGCCGCACAGCCCAGAACCGGACGCACCGAAGGCATAGCCGCCGAACGGCCCGTCAGGGACGATGGCAGCGGTGAAGGGGGCTTTCAGGAAAGAACGCCCGTTTTTCATCGGCGGAGCTCTTGGGTTGGGCTACGACAGTGCAGACGTTTGGTAAAATGCGATTGGACGGAATCGTCACCACCCCATAAAATTCGGGTATTTGCAGCCAAAATCATCTTGGTCAGCGTCATGAACGTAATCCCGCCGTTGCACCTTGCACGCGACTCGTGAATAGCACGCTCATGTTTTACCGACTTGCACGCCCGTTTTTGTTTCAGGCAGATGCCGAAACCGCCCACAACATGTCCCTTGCGGCGCTGAAAATGCTGCCAATCCCGTCTATGGGAACGCAGGACGCTGCTTTACAGCAAAGCTTTGCCGGGTTGCACTTTGCAAATCCCGTTGGGTTGGCGCCGGGCTATGACAAAAACGCCGAAGTACCCGTTGAGATCATGCGCCTTGGCTTTGGCTTTACAGAGGTCGGCACATTAACGCCGTTGCCGCAGGCGGGTAACCCGAAACCTCGCTTGTTCCGGTTGGTTGAGGACGCGGCAGTCATCAACCGCATGGGTTTCAACAATGAAGGGCAGGCGGCGGCCATCGCGCGGCTGCAGAATATTCCGGACACGGCATTGGCAGGGCCGCTGGGCATCAATATCGGCGCCAATAAGGACAGCGCGGACCGCATTGCTGATTATGTCATCGGCGTGCGTAATATGGAGCCTTTGGCCGATTATCTGACGGTCAACATTAGCTCGCCCAATACGCCAGGGCTACGTGCGCTGCAGGACAAGGCTGCGCTGGATGATCTGTTGGCGCAGGTTATGGCTGCGCGGTCGCGGGCAACGCCGGTCTTCCTGAAAGTCGCGCCTGATTTGCAACCCGCCGACATTGACGATATTGTCAGCGTGGCGATGGCGCGCGGTGTTGCGGCTTTGATCGTATCGAACACAACCATTTCGCGGCCCGACCTGCAATCCAAACATGCCGGCGAAACCGGCGGCCTGTCGGGTGCGCCCTTGCGTGACCTTGCGCAGCAACGCCTCATCGATTTTCGCAAGGCGAGTGGTGGGAAGCTGGGCTTGATTGGCGTTGGCGGGATTGCATCTGCCGAAGATGCCTATGCGCGCATCCGTGCGGGCGCATCGCTGGTGCAGATTTACAGTGCGCTTGTGTATCATGGCCCCGGACTGGCGCTGAAAATCAACCGGCAACTGCTGAAACTTTTGCAGCGCGACGGGTTTGCCAATATCTCCGAAGCCGTGGGGACTGACGCGTAAATCCGGACTTGGCATTGCCGTGTAAACGGGGCTAGGTATCGGGTATGAAAAAATTGTCCTTCGCGATCAGCGCACTCGTCCTTGCCGCTCAACCGGTTTTTGCCGAAAATGTCGGTGTCACATCATCGGCCGATCCCCGCGTTACAGAAGCGGGGATGGAAATGTTGCGTCAGGGTGGTTCCGCTGCCGATGCGGCGATGGCCATGATGTTGGCGCTGACCGTCGTTGAACCGCAATCGAGCGGCATTGGGGGCGGCGGCTTCCTTTTGTATCAGGACAGCGCAAAGGGCGTATTGTCGACAATCAACGGGCGCGAGACGGCGCCAGCTGCGGCGACACCCGATCGTTTTGTCGGACCCGACGGTAAAGCGCTCGGTTTCTTGGAGGCCTTTCAGGGCGGACGTTCCGTGGGCGTTCCCGGCAATATCCAGCTTATGGCGGAAACCCACCGCAAATGGGGCAAGCTGTCTTGGGCGACGATTTTCAAGCCCGCCATCCGCCTTGCCGACAAGGGGTTCATCGTCAACAAGACGCTTGAATCACGGCTGAAAGGTATTCAGCCACTGTGGTCCAACTTTGATGCTGCGCGTGCGATTTATTGGCGCAACGGCGTACCTGTTACCGCAGGTATGAAGCTTAACAATCCGCAACTTGCCGCGACGTTAAAGTTGCTGGCGAAAAAGGGACCCGATGCATTTTACACCGGCCCCATCGCCAACCAGATTGTAAGTGCGGTCACGACGAGCAAGCTTAGCCCCGGCGACATGACCATGACGGACCTTGCGCAATATCGCGCAAAGGAACAGCAAG
>NZ_JBILOS010000098.1:0-7879 GCF_044374345.1 Sphingorhabdus sp.
CCACTCATCCTAACTGTCGCTTTTTTCGTACAAAGGCGAATGCCCGCTCAATGGGGATGATATTGTCCACCGAGACCTCCATTACGTTTTGGCCGCCGTCTTTTTCAGCAGCGCGATTGGATATCTAATTGAATAGCCGTTAGTTTTCTAGACGCCTTCTGCTTTCACAATCTGCTGCCGTTCGAACGACGCGCGGTCATAATAGCCAAAGCCGCCATCATCATAGGCCGAGCCACCGCCATAAGAGGCGCAGCCCCCCGTCAGCGCAGTCGCGGCGATCAATGTTGTGATAAGTGCTTTTTTCATATGGAGCTCCTTCGGTTGATCCGAACAGCCAAAGCACGTCAGCGTCAGCATACGGAGAGTATCAAGGGAAGGATAACGGGCCGGAGCGCGCGGTGTTCCGTTTGGGGCGGATGGAGTGCGTGGCGGAGTATACGAACGGTTCGTATACGAGCCGCTCGTACTTGGGCAAATCTATGATGGTTGCGACCTTCTCACTAGTTTCAGTGACAGTGCGCTCAACTCCTATTCAGTGCACTGTCACCGTAAATCGGGAGCGGGAAGAATCATGAGAATCAAGTCCTTCGAAGTCAGCGGTCTGTTGGGTCGAAAAAAGCCGCTTCGGTTAGACTTCCATGAAGATATAAATATCCTCACAGGACGAAACGGTGCCGGAAAAACCAGCGTACTTAAATTGATCTGGTATATCATCAGTGGAAATATTTTACTCGCTTTGCAAGAAGTCAATTTTCAGAAAGTCACCATTGAAACAGACGAGTATACATGCACGGTTGTAAGAACTGGGAAAGCTACATGTAGAGTTGAGATGTCTATTGGCGAATCCAGCAGAACGTTTGAAGATGAAAGAGATGAGGATGGTGATATTTTTATAAATGCTGAAGATGGCGCAAATCCAGTTTTAATGAAAATTGGACGCTCAGTTTTCCTTCCTACATTTCGAAGAATCGAAGGCGGCTTTTCTTTAACAACGAGTTCTTCACGACCCGGCATCGGAACCGGAATGTTCGGCAATGCCCTGTTACGTCCAGCTCGTGAGAAAAACGATGTAGAAGATGGACTCACGGAACTTGCTAGGAAACTTACAAACAAGTCTCATTTGTTCATCACAGCCATTTCAACTGTAGACATATCCAGTATTTTGCTAAAAACTTACACAGATCTCTCAGAGCTATATAACTCTCAACAAAGATCGATGTCACAAGAAATCGTTGAGACGATACGGGGGCGGCAACCGACACAAGATGGCGGAAGCGATTTACAAGAAGCCAACGAATTACTGGATTCAATTAGGCAGAAAATTGAGCAAGTTGAGCTGAACCGAACATTTATTATGGCTCCAATTGAAGCGATACAAAGTACTGTAACCACAATGTTCAAACACTCCGGAATCAAGTTTAACGAAAGGCTCAGCTTTGGCGATGCCGCGTTGGCGGTAAACTCAGATTCTCTCTCTGCGGGAGAGAAGCAGATGCTTAGCTTCATTTCCTACAATGGTTTGTATGAAGATGCCGTATTTTTGATTGATGAGCCTGAGTTAAGCCTTCACGTTGATTGGCAACGGCAATTGTTTCCTACGCTCATTCGACAACAGTCATCAAATCAGTTTATTATGGCGACCCATTCGCCCTTTATTTATGGCAAGTATCCGGACAAGGAACTACAAATCGACCCCGACCGTGGCGATACTGAGGCTGAACTCCATGGGTAGCTTAAGTAGTGTTGTTACGGCAGATGACTTTATTGCGACAATAAATCATTCCAACACAAAACATATTTTGGTTGAGGGCACGGATGATCTAATATTCTTCCGAAAACTTGAGGATGAATTTTATTCGGCAGGCATTAGCGTGCTTCCTGTCGGAGGAAGAAAAACAGTATTAGAAATTTTTGATCGTAAAAATGAAATTACAGACTCGGAATCAGTCATATTTTTTGTAGATCAAGATTTATGGGTTTATTCTAATTTACCAGAAAATTATCAACATCCCTCTCTAAAAACTACATTTGGTTATTCCATTGAGAATGATTTATACACAGATGGCAAACTAGAAGGTCTATTATTGTCAACGGAATTGGATGAATTTAGATCCAATCTTGCAAAATTTTCGTATTGGTATGCACTTGCATTATATCGCATACTTAATGGTGACGAAAATCAAAGCATTTCTGATCATCCAAAGAGTATCATTTCGAGAGATGATAGATATATTGAAAAATGTACATTGTCTGACCATGAGGTACATCCAGCGGATCTTGCCACCGCAATTTCCAATGAATATCAAAAATTGCTTAGAGGAAAGTCATTACTCGAGCTAATTCTAATGCAATTGGCCGTTGCAGGCCGCACGGCAAATTACAGTCGCGTAGCATTAATGGAAATCGGCGTATTAGCCAATGGACACTTGATGGGGCAAATAAGAGGGTGGGTGCAAGATCGACTGTGCCCAAGTTGAAACATAGCCGGGCATCCTTCTCGCGTTTCTAGACTCATATCATTCAATCACGCTCGCAATCACCAGCGCCCATATATAGCGCGCGGCCGTTATGTCCTCGCTGCGCTCGTTCGCGTCGGGCGCTTGCGCGCCCTCGGCCCCGTCATAGACCTTGCTCATGTGCGCCATGCTCAATTGGCGACCGCTTCTACGACCGTCAGCCTCTCTTCGGTTGTCGCTGTGACGTCTGCGTTGCGGTCGGTTATCGTAATCCGCACGGTATAATCACCGAGCTTCTCGCCATCTTCGATAATCAACGCAGGACCGACGGGAGACAGTCTGAGATCGTAGCCGTCAATCGGTGGGCCGCTCCAGATATCTATGTCTTTTTGCTCGCCATAAATTTGGCCATCTGGATCGCGAAATTCCACGTTTCCTTGCAGATTGCATTTGCCGGACGCGTCGGCCTTGCATCCTGCAAAAATGATGAAGGCTGTAATGCGCTTATTGCGCTCAATCTTTGTGGTTGTGCTTAGATGGGGCGGGGTTGGCTTGCTCCATTCGGTCAGGAATTCATCCGGTTTGTCTGACCAGAGCTGTAAAATCATCAAATCCCCCGCCCTACCTTCATTTGTTAAAGGCTTGGCTGCTGGTTCAGCCGATAGCCCTGCGGACGCTAACAGTAGAGCAATTGCCAGCATCAATCATGCTCCCGATCGCCAGCGCCCATGCAAAGCTCGCGTCCGGCCTGTCCTCGCTTCGCTCGTTCGCATCGCGCACTTGGTTCCGCACACACTTTGATCAGCCGCGTCACCCCAGCCGCGTAAACCACTGAATCTGCAAAAACGTGTCATTATAATCATTGTCGCTGCCATCTTCGGAACCAAAGATATAACGGGACATGACATTGGAACCGCCATTATCCAGCGTATCATTTGTCCAAATAACGTTGGACCAACGACTGCCGCCATTGGTGCCGAGATATAGCATATATGGGCCATTTACCGACGATGGCACTTGGAAAAACCCTTGGCCAATGACGGTGGGTGCATGGCCGTCTGTGCTTGCGCCTTCCACCGAAAATATGCGGTTGTTTGATGCATCGTTCAGCGCAACAAACTGGCTGAACGTCGCTTGGGCGGTTGCATTCCAAAATATCACCATTCCGGGCGGCAACATGATGGGGATGCCGTTTCCTGATACGGGGCCATTGGACATGTTTTCTCTCCTATCCGACGTGGTCAAACCAGGTCAAAGACAGCCAGAGATCGTTGAAATCCTGATCACTGGAATCTTCTGAAATGAAATTATAACTGCTGATCTTGGTCGTGCCGCTATAGGTCAGCGGCAGATCGTCCCAGATCACTTGCGACCAGCTGGCGCCGCCATTGGTGCCAATATACAGCATATAATTGTTCGACGGGTCGCCCGCGACAAAGCTTCCGTTGCCAATCGGTGTCGGCGAATGTCCGTCCACGGACGCACCCGTCGCCGTGAAGATGATATTGCCGCGACTATCCCTTAACTGGACGAACTGGTTATTCGTCGCTTGGGCGGTGGCGGTCCAAAGCGCTGTTTTTCCCTGTGGCAGGGTGCAGGCAATTCCATTGCCGGAAACAGGTCCATTGCTCATTGCGTGATACCTCCGCTTCTACCGGATGTGCGAAACGACTGTTTTTCCGCGGTCACGTTTTCCGGCGCATTGTCGTTGGCCGCACTTGGCGGCGTCGCGGCATTTGCAACGCCGCTGTTGCAGACATAAGTGGGATCCTGTGCCTTCAACGCCTTGCAAATGCCGACGGCCATTTGTGTCTGCACCTCGGCCGTAAAATTATTGGGATAGGCGGCGGCGGTTGGGAACACTTTGGTAAATTGTTGATACATAGGATTATTGGCAATTTGCGGCTGGGCATAGAAACCCTGCGTCGCGACCAACAATGTCCGCCATGGTGTGCCGGCGGGCAGATCCTGCGATTGGACGATGTAATTTTTCATCGGCAAATCGGTCATCATAGTGGTCAGGGCAGCGGCGTCGGCGGCGCATGGCGTGCCCGGCTTACATGTCGAGCTGTTGGTCACAAATGCATCGGAAAAAAGCAACGGCTGCGGCTTGGCACCCCATGGCGCGATCACCGAATATAATGGCGACACTGGCCCGTAATAATTGATGTAAAAAGATTGCTCGGAAAAGCCCATGTCTGAACCCGAATGGCCAGTGGCAAATACCTGTTCGGTCGTACCATTTGCACCGTTGTGATAGACATCGTTCGTGCAATTATTGGTGCCGTCATCGTTGCATGTTGCCGTCAGTTTCAGCAGGTTGGAAATGACGGTCGGGTCAGGCGGCATGACCATAGACTGATTTATTTTGTCCAATCCATATGTCTGGACATAGCCGTTGATATACATGGCCGGTAATGTCCAACTGCCGTTAAAGCTTGCGGCGATCTGCGGCGACACCCGCCGCGTTTTCAGGAACGCCAACAAGTCGTCCAGCGTTTTGACATTCGTCAACGCACCGTCGCTGGCATATATGAAGTTGGAGCATAGCCAGCTTGGAATAGCCCAGACGGTTCCATTTATGGTCACACTCGCCATCGCCACGGGAAGCGCTTTGTTGGGAACGCTCGTTACTTTATTGATCAACTTCTCGCGCACAACGAAATCCAAATAGGTAACATCCATTTCAATCACATCGAGGCCATTTGCGGACAAAAGAAGTGGAAGGTTGTCGAAACTATATATGTTCGTTTGGTCATTTAATTGTGCGGCAAGCAGAACATCGGGGTTCTGTGCCTGATACGTTTTGATGACATGCGCGACCAATGCTTCAAACTTATTCCCCGGCAATGTTGGCAGATACGGGTAAAGCGCCGCGTTCAACACGCGTTTTTGCTGTCCGTTGAGGAATATTTGGCCATCAGGCGCGGCCGGCGTGATATTCATCATCTTGGTCGTCAGCCCGCCGCAGCTCACCCAATTGATGACCGGCTTACCCGGGCGCGTCATATTCTGCCCCACCCTGAATGATGCACCCGGCTGTACGGTGATATTCCAATCAAAATTATAGCCGGTCGCAATGGTCCAGCCATCGACGGTACAGGTGATTGGGGCGTTCGAACCATTGTTCAAAACAAGCTGTCCGGCATTGGCAGAAACGGGAAGCATGATCAGTGCAATAAAAATTGCAAGAGAACGACGAAGAATAGACAATTGCACTCTCCTTATTTTATCATGTCGAACATCATTATATTTAATAAAGAAATACGTAATAAATTACGGTAATTATTCGTTAATTTATGGGTGATTTTTACTTGGAAGCGAAATGTCACAATTCCTTGGTGCAACGGCCAACCGCACCGGCCCGTGACCGTCATCACGCCTTCCCACCCCCCAAAGATTTTACATTTCCCAAAACCTCTGCATAAACCTACAGCGGCAAAAAAACGGGGCGTAAATTGTGGGTGAATGATAGAGGTCGATGCAGTCATTACGTGGGTCGACGGGGCGGACCCCGCGCATAAGGCACAAAGGGATTTCTATTTGGCAGAGGCCAAGGCGGAGGCGGATGCTTTCGCGCGTGCGCCGCTCCACGATAATGGCACCAACCCCCATCGCTGGGTCTGCAGTGACGAGCTGAATTACTGCGTGCGTTCCATCGCCAACAATGCGCCGTGGGTGCGGCGGATATGGATCGTCACCGACAATCAAATTCCGCAGATCACGCAATTGCCGCCCGAATTCGCGGCGAAGATCAGCATCGTTGACCATCGCGACATCTTTGACGGGGCGGAAAATGCGTTGCCGACATTCAATTCGCTGTCGATTGAAACGATGTTGTGGCGCATCCCCGGGCTGGCCGAACATTTCTTATATTTCAATGACGACGTCTTCCTGACCGCGCCGGTTACGCCGTCGGATTTCTTTGCCGGCGATGGCCCCGTGTTGCGCGGCAAATGGACCGACCACAGCGATCTGGCGGCCTGTGGCGCGAGCCGTGATGAGGCCAGCCTGCTGAACCATTTTAACCAGATTAACGCCGCGCAGATGATTGGCTATAGCGCCGACCATGTGTTCGAAAGCGCGCATGTCGTGCACCCGATGCAGCGTTCGGTGATGGCGGATTTATGTGCGACCTACGCGGCCGAATTTGCCCACAACGCCAGCTATCGCTTTCGCGACACCGCGCAGTTCCTGCCGCAAAGCCTGCATAACCATGCCTGCCTTGCCGACGGCAGCGCCGCGATATTGGACACGCGCGATTATCTGCACATTGCCGTCGGCGCGCATGACCAATGGAGCGCCGACGATGTCAGTGGCTATTTGCGCGGGGCGGAGCGCGACGCGATCAAATTTCTGTGCGTCAATGACTTGCCAGAAATAGAGCGCAGCTTCCCCGATGCACGTGTGTGGATCGAACAAGCGATTGGCGGATAGCCGCGCCGATTACCCCTCAATCATGCTCCCGATCACCAGCGCCCATATATAGCTCTCGGCCGGTTTCGTCATAGACCTTGCTCATTTGCGCCATGCCGGCCTCTGCCTCTTCCGTTGCGATGAACGCTTCGGCTGGCTGGTTCTGTAACCGCGCAAACTCCCGCACTTCTTGGCTGATTTTCATTGAGCAGAATTTTGGTCCGCACATCGAACAGAAATGCGCTGACTTTGCGCCTTCGGCGGGCAGCGTTTGGTCGTGATATTGCTCCGCCGTGTCGGGATCGAGGCTTAGGTTGAATTGGTCGCGCCAGCGGAATTCGAAGCGCGCCTTGCTGAGCGCATCGTCGCGGACTTGCGCGGCAGGGTGGCCCTTTGCAAGGTCAGCGGCATGTGCCGCGAGCTTATAGGTCACAACGCCAACCTTCACATCGTCACGGTCGGGCAGGCCCAAATGCTCCTTTGGCGTGACGTAGCACAGCATCGCCGTGCCGTACCAACCGATCATCGCCGCACCAATGCCGCTGGTGATATGGTCATAGCCCGGCGCGATGTCGGTGGTGAGCGGTCCAAGCGTGTAGAATGGCGCTTCGCCGCACACCTCCAACTGCTTGGTCATATTCTCTTTGATCTTGTGCATCGGCACATGGCCGGGGCCTTCGATCATCACCTGCACGTCCGATTTCCACGCGCGGTGGGTCAGCTCGCCCAGCGTATAGAGCTCGGCAAATTGCGCTTCGTCATTGGCGTCGGCAATCGATCCGGGGCGCAGGCCATCGCCAAGGCTATAGGCGATGTCATAGGCCTTCATAATCTCGGTAATGTCGTCGAAATGTTCGTAGAGGAAGCTTTCCTTGTGATGCGCGAGGCACCATTTCGCCATGATGGAACCGCCGCGTGACACGATGCCGGTCATGCGCTTTGCCGCGAGTGGAACGTACGGCAAGCGCACGCCCGCGTGGATGGTGAAGTAATCGACGCCCTGTTCG
>NZ_JBILOS010000099.1:0-7642 GCF_044374345.1 Sphingorhabdus sp.
CGCATCGGGTGACACCAAACGCTATCTGTTCAAACAGAACGGCCTGCATATCGAGATATTGGTCGATCCCGCGCACCCCATTGGTGCGACCGACGAACTGCATATCGCCGATGTCATCCTTGAAGCTGCGCTGACCACGATTATCGATCTGGAAGACTCGGTTGCTGCCGTGGACGCGCAGGACAAGGTTGCGGCCTATACCAACTGGCTTGGCCTGATGCGTGGTGATCTGGTCGCGTCGTTTGACAAAGGCGGGCGGACCATGACCCGCGCGCTTGAGGCGGACCGCAATTATGACGGCCTCACTCTTGCGGGCCGCAGCCTGATGTTTGTGCGCAATGTCGGGCATCTGATGACCAATCCGGCGGTGCTGTTGCCCGATGGCAGCGAAGCGCCCGAAGGCATTCTCGACGCGTTGTTCACCTCTTTATGCGCACTGCACGACCTGAAAGCTCTTGGCACGCATCGCAACAGCCGCGCAGGTTCAATCTACATCGTAAAGCCCAAAATGCACGGCCCCGAAGAAGCCGCGCTGACCAACGCATTGTTCGATGCGGTCGAAGATGTGCTTGGCCTCGCAAGCCACACCATCAAGGTCGGCGTGATGGACGAAGAACGCCGCACGTCCGCTAACCTCGCCGCGTGCATTCACGCGGTGAAAGACCGGATCGTCTTCATCAACACCGGCTTTCTTGATCGCACCGGCGACGAAATGCATACCGCGATGCAGGCTGGCCCCATGATCCGCAAGGCGGAGATGAAAGCGAGCAGCTGGATCCAAGCCTATGAGGCGCGCAACGTCCAAATCGGCCTTGCCTGTGGTCTTTCGGGTAAGGCGCAAATCGGCAAAGGCATGTGGGCCGCGCCTGATATGATGGCCGACATGATGGTGCAGAAAATCGGGCACCCCAAGGCGGGTGCCAACACCGCATGGGTCCCCTCACCCACCGCAGCAACGCTGCACGCGATGCATTATCACCAGTTTGACGTCTTTGCGCGGCAGGCTGAATTGGCACAAGAACCGACGCCGGGCCTTGATCCCTTGCTGACCATTCCCGTTGCGCCGGTCGGCCATAATTGGTCCGATGAAGAGGTCACGCAAGAGCTTGAGAATAACGCGCAAGGCATCCTTGGCTATGTCGTCCGCTGGATTGACCAAGGTGTCGGCTGTTCAAAGGTCCCCGACATTCACGACATCGGCCTGATGGAAGACCGCGCCACATTGCGTATTTCGTCGCAGCATATTGCCAACTGGCTGCTCCACGGCATTGCGACCGAGGCGCAGGTGGACGCCGCGCTCACCAAGATGGCGGCGAAGGTCGACGCGCAAAATGCCAGCGATCCGCTTTACGAAAAGCTCACATCGGGCAGCATCGCATTGAAGGCCGCCCGTGCGCTCATCTTCGAAGGCGTGGCGCAGCCCAATGGCTATACCGAACCATTGCTGCACAAATTCCGGCAGGAGAAGAAAGCAGCGGCCTAACGCGGCGCCGCTTTTTCCAGCTGCTCCGCTTTCCAGTCCATCGCCCGGCGGACGCGGTTTTCGACCGACGGGTGCGAGTAGAATATCACTTCTTGCAACGCCGATGGCCGCGGGTAGCGATATTCGGCGGTCTTCACCAACGCGCCTGCAAGCGCATCGGGCAAATTCGCCGTCCGAAGCGAATAAGCATCGGCTTCGCTCTCGCCGACACGTGTCACGCTGTTGACCACCGGCTGCGCAAACAGGCCCAGAACCGAGACGATCAGCAACAATATCGGCAATCCTTCGGGGTCGCCGATGGTCGCTTTGCTGCCAAATAAGGCCGCGACCCGGTTGAACAATCGGTCGGCCAGAAAAAAGCCAAGCATCGCAATGAACACAATGGCGAACACCATCCGCCAGACATGGCCAAGAACATAATGCCCAATCTCATGCCCCGTTACGGCCTTCACCTCGTCCAATGACGCCTGCTTGAGCGCAACGTCGGAAATCGCAATCCGCGCCGAACCAAAAACGCCAGAGACATTGGCGGTGAAGTTGTTCGATTGACGTGAGCCATCAAACATCAGCACACGGTCATGCGGAATATTGGCTTCGTCCGCCATTTCAAGCAACGCCGTCCGCACTGGTCCCGCTGGAACTGGCTTATATTCGTTGAACATCGGTTCAATCACCACAGGCGCGAGCAATATCGTCGCCGCCGCTGCAAAAGCCGCAAGGCCACCGGACCATATCCACCATGTTTTGCCCGCACGGCGAATGAGCGCATAGACGCCAAGGAAAAACAGCCCGCCCAATATGCTCGACAGCGCGATGCCAATGGCATTTTGCGCGAGAAAGTCAGACAATGGCTGGTCCGTCCGGCCATAGGATCGTTCAAAACCCCATTGCTCATAAATGCCCCATGGCAGGCTGATGACGGCCGAAATGACGAAAAACGCGACGCAAATTGTCCATGTGCGCAATGCCCAGCCGCGATTTTGCATTTTCGCCGACAGGCGGTCGAGCAGGCCCGAGCGTACAATAATCCACGTTACAATGGCGGTGACAACCAACCCCGCCAACAACATCCAATGCGTGGCGATGGTATAGCTTTCGGCCTTTTGCAGCGCCTCTGGCCCCAGGCTGTCAATATAACGCGCGGTCTCTGTCGCTGGATCAAATGCCATGTCTATTCCCCCCGATATGCTGTGTTAGCTATCTCACACAGCATGGACATGCAACCGCATCTTGCGGACGGGCGGCATATGGGGGTTTATGGCGTGGAGGCCGCCGTGGTTTAAACGCCCGCCAATTTACGCAACAGCGTCGATAAACCGCTCCGCATCCAATGCAGCCATACAGCCCGTGCCTGCGCTGGTGCATGCTTGGCGATAGATGTGGTCCATCACATCGCCGCAGGCAAATACGCCGGGGATGCTGGTTTCCGTTGCCTGACCTTCTGCACCGCCGCGCACCTTGATATAGCCGCCGGCCATATCGAGATGCCCTTCGAAAATGCCGGTATTTGGCTTGTGCCCGATGGCGATAAATACGCCGTGCAAGGTCACATCTTCGGTGCCACTGCCGTCGGTCGCGGCAATGCGCATGCCCGTGACACCCATCGCATCGCCCAGAACCTCATCCAATGTGTGGTTCCATTTGATGGTGATTTTGCCTTCGGCTTCGCGCGCGAACAGGCGGTCTTGCAAGATCTTCTCCGCCTTCAACTTGTCGCGGCGGTGGACCAAGGTCACATGGCTTGCGATATTGGCGAGGTACAGCGCCTCTTCGACCGCAGTGTTGCCGCCGCCGATGACGGCTACTGGCTTGTTACGGTAGAAAAACCCGTCGCAGGTTGCGCAGGCCGATACGCCCTTGCCCATGAACGCAGTTTCGCTGGGCAGGCCAAGATATTGCGCACTTGCCCCTGTGGCGATGATGACCGCGTCGGCGGTGTAATCACCCGCGCCGCCCGTCAGGACAAAGGGCCGCTTCGAAAAATCGACCTTTTCAATATAGTCATTTTCAATCCGCGTGCCGAAACGTTCGGCGTGCTTGCGCATCCGTTCCATCAACTCGGGGCCCATGACACCCGCGTCATCACCTGGCCAGTTGTCGACTTCGGTCGTGGTCATCAATTGCCCGCCGATTTCAACACCGGTAATCATCATGGGCGTCAGGTTGGCGCGCGCGGCATAGACCGCCGCGGTGTAACCGGCGGGACCGGAACCTATAATGATAACAGGGGCGTGGCGATTTTCGGTCATGGACGGTCTTTCTGATTCTGTTCGGTCCGGACATAAGCGCCGCCACCGCTTTGGCCAAGTGCGCCGCCCGACTTATCCCCATTAAATTAGCGCTTCACATTATGACGTCGGCAACTTATCAGGCGGGCCGAAACACGGGTTTAGGGAGCATTTTCATGGCTAAAATCACAGTAATTTCACGCGATGGCCAAGGCCGCGAAGTTGAGGCTGAAAATGGCCTGAGCCTGATGGAAGTCATCCGCGACAATGGCTTTGACGAATTGTTGGCATTGTGCGGCGGTTGCTGCTCGTGCGCGACCTGCCACATCCATGTCGATCCCGCTTTTGCCGATCGCCTGCCCAAGATGAGCGAAGACGAAAACGACTTGCTCGACAGCACCGACCACCGGAACGAAACCTCACGCCTGTCGTGTCAGGTTCCTGTAACCGATGCGCTTGACGGCCTAATCGTCACCATCGCGCCTGAGGATTGATTTAGAGCGACGTTAACGCCCCTCCCGCAGGCGGGAGGGGTTTGGGGAGGGCGACCCAGCTAAACCGCCGTAACAAGGCCAATCATCGCCCCTGTCATCGCAGAGGCGAGATTGCCTGCGACCCAGCTTTTCATACCCAATGACGCCGCTTCGGTGCGGCGTGCAGGGCATAAGGTGCCGATCGTCGACACGAGCAGTCCGATGCTCGCCAAGTTGGCAAATCCGCATAAGGCATAAGTGACAATCAGCTTGCTGCGCGGGCCCAAAGTGCCATCGGCCAATGCCGCCATATCGAGATAGGCGACATATTCATTCAATATCGCCTTGGTTCCCATCAACCCGCCTGCAGTTCCAGCCTCGTCCCACGGCACGCCGATTGCCCACATCAATGGCGCAAACAGCCAGCCGAACATCCGGCGCAGCGTCAACGCTGTCCCGTCGACCAAGGGCAACACGGTCAGCATCTGGTCAACCAAAGCAACCAGCGCAAACACCACGATGATGATACCGATAACCGCAAGGAACAGCTGAACCCCGTCCATCGTCCCCGTGATGACCGCGTCGATGCTGCTGTCATATTTCAAGCTGGTGTCATCAGGATCCATCTGGGTATCCCCCGCGCCCGGCACCATCAGCCGGGCGATCAGGATCGACGCGGGCAGCACAATCAAAGATGCCGAAATCATATGGCCGACAGCGTCAGGAATCGTTTTGGACAGCGTCTGTGCATAAAGGATCAGGATCGCGCCGGAAATTGTCGACATCGCCAGCACCATGACCATGAACAATTCGCTGCGGCTCATTTTCTCAAAATAGGCGCGGACGACCAGAGGCGCCTCAACGACGCCTAAGAAGATATTTGCGCCGGCGCTCAAGCCAACGACGCCGCTCACCCCCATCGTCTTTTGCATGGCCCAGCTTAACCCGCGCACGATGATCGACAGGACTTTCCAGTGCCACAATAATGCGGAAAGCGCAGAGAAAACGATGACCAAAGGCAATATCTGGAAGGCAATAATCAGCGGAGGGCTTGCGCCTTCCTTCAGCACGAACGGCAAATCCCCGCCGCCGGTATAGCCGAACATATAGCTTGAACCGACCAAGGTCGCCTTTTCGACCGCCATGACCGCATAATTGGCGAGCATGATGACGTCCCACACAAAGGGGACCCGCACGATCACCAATGCGATCAATATTTGCAGCAGCAACGCGCCACCGACCCAGCGCCAGCCCGGAAATGCCTTGCGCTGTTCGGAAAATCCCCACGCCATCAACAATATGACCGCGATCCCGATCAACCCCTGCAGTTGCGCGAGCATCGCCATTAGCCGCGCATTGCCTGGTCGAGCGACTCCTGAAGCACAGGATAGCCATGGCCGTCGGGGATGCAGAGCCAGTTTCCGTCTTCGCGCTTATCAATATAGGTCAGAACAGTGGAAACCGGATGCGCCGCCGCGTGCGCGGCAGCAGAGTCAAAGTCACCAAACATCGCCAGTCGTTCCAGATTGCGGCGCGTCGGGAAGATGATCTTCACCTCGCCCTTGTCGGCTTTCTCAAGAACGTCTGCCGCGCTGGCCCAAAACAGCGCACGGTTTTCGGTGTGGTCGACGGTCGCCAGCGGCGTGGTGTTGCCTGCGTTCACCAAATAAAAGCGCGTATCGAAAACCCGCGATGCCCGCTCAAACGCTGGCGGCCGCCAGCGTGACCATGGCACAAGCTGGTCGAAATCGGGTTCCCAGCCAAAGCGGTTGCATATGGCTTGCAGGCTTTCCCCATCATGCAACGCCGCGCGCGGGGCATCGCAATCGGCGGGGTCATCAACACCCTTTAGCCCAAGCGCAAGCCCAGCTTCCTCAATCGTCTCGCGGATCGCCGCCAGCCGCGCCGCTGCCTCATCCAACGGCAGAGGCCCGCCGAGCATTTCGGCATAATCGCAATCCGCCGGATCGACCTTCCCACCCGGGAAAACCGCCGCACCGCCCGCAAAAGCCATTGCCTTGATACGTTCGACCATCAGCAACAATGGTGCGCCGCCATCGGGGTTTTGGCGAAAAATCACCATAGTGGCGGCGGGGGTGGCGATGGGTTCGGATGCTGTGTCTAAAGTCATGCCCCACATGAGCATGGAATGCCCGGCGTTAGAAGTGGAAAGTTAATCCAGCGGTTAAACTGTATCATAACATTACGGGGCCCCCTTCGCCCGCGCGTGATATGCGCATGCAAGATGAGGTAAAAACCTGCCTTGAATTTGGTTAATCTTCGGCCCATTCCGGGATGAGACTCGCGCACTTGCGCTTTTAGAACAAATCTGGAACAAGCTACTTCATGTCACTCACCCATATTAAGGTGCGCGGTGCGCGCGAGCATAATCTCAAGGGCGTCGATATCGACCTTCCACGCGATAAGCTGATCGTCATCACCGGGCTTTCCGGTTCGGGCAAATCCAGCCTCGCGTTCGACACCATCTATGCCGAGGGGCAGCGGCGTTATGTCGAATCGCTGTCGGCTTATGCGCGCCAGTTTCTGGAAATGATGCAAAAGCCCGATGTCGAGCATATTGAGGGCCTGTCGCCCGCGATCTCCATTGAGCAGAAGACGACGTCGCGCAACCCGCGCTCGACCGTCGCCACCGTGACCGAGATTTACGATTATATGCGGCTGTTATGGGCGCGCGTCGGCGTGCCGTATTCGCCCGCGACGGGCCTGCCGATTACCGCGCAAACGGTCAGCCAGATGGTCGACCGCGTGATGGCCTTGCCAGAGGGCACGCGCGCGTTCCTGCTTGCCCCCGTGGTGCAAGGCCGCAAGGGCGAATATCGCAAGGAACTCGCCGAGTGGCAGCGTTCGGGCTACACCCGCGTGCGCATCGACGGCGAAATGTACGCCATCGAAGACGCGCCCGCGCTCGACAAGAAATATAAGCATGACATTGAGGTCGTGGTGGACCGTATCGTCGTCAAGGACGGCATCCAGCAGCGTTTGGCCGAAAGTTTTGAAGCAGCGTTGAAGCTTGCGGATGGCTTGGCCTTTGTGGATTTGGCCGACACCACGGTGGCGGAATTGCAGACGGGCAATGCCGACAGCGTGCCTAGCGCCTTTGGCGAAGCGCGCGCGACTTTTTCTCCCCTCCCGCAGGCGGGAGGGGGGCTCGCCAGCTCTGTCTCCCAGACAGAGCGAAAGGGCGAGCCGGGTGGGCCGTCCGCGACCTCGGAAGGGCCCTCCCCTAACCCCTCCCGCCTGCGGGAGGGGAACATGAAAAATGTCGGCCTGCCCGCAAACCGCATTGTGTTTTCCGAGAAATTCGCCTGCCCTGTCAGCGGCTTCACCATCGCCGAAATCGCGCCGCGTCTGTTCTCGTTCAACGCCCCGCAAGGCGCGTGTCCCGATTGCGATGGCCTTGGCGAGCGGCAGGAGTTTGACCCGCAACTGGTGGTGCC
>NZ_JBILOS010000023.1:0-26238 GCF_044374345.1 Sphingorhabdus sp.
GCTGGCAAGCCTGTGCACATGTTAGGCTTAACGCGCCGAAAGAAAGCGGCCATAATTCATATATTCTGCCATTTTATCGCCACGACTAATGCCTATGTAGGGTCAAACAGGTCCGACAGGCAGATTGATACGCGCATGAGTGAAATGTTACTGACCCCGCACACGCAGGTAGACGGCGCCGTTTTAGGCGGTGATCTCGTCGGCCGTGCAGCGCGTCTTAAACAGGTTCCTGATGACAAAGCTATGTTGCGCGCGGTTGCCGAACTCACGCGGGATCTTGCCGCGCCGAACCCGCGCATTTTCTGGTCGGATTTCCTTTTGTCGGCGCTGCTCGGCTATGCCGGGCTGGCGGTGGCTATCATGTCTGGAACTCTGTGGATTCAGTGCGTTGCGGCTTTGGTCTCTATCCTTGGCCTATATCGCGCCGGCGGCTTCATTCACGAAGTGACGCATGTGAAGCATTCCGCGCTTCCCGGTTTCCGCTTTGGCTTTAACGCCGTGATTGGTGTGCCGCTGCTCGTGCCGTCTTATATGTATGAAGGCATCCACAACCTGCACCACGCGCGCACGCGTTATGGCACCGATCAAGATCCCGAATATCTGCCCTTGGCGCTGATGAAGCCATGGACGCTGCCGGTGTTCATTATCGTTTCGTTGCTGGCGCCCATTGCTTTGCTGTTCCGCAACGCCGTGCTTGCGCCGCTGTCGCTGTTTATCCCTGCGTTGCGCAAGGTCGTAGTCGAACGTTATTCGGGTCTTGCGATCAACCCTGCATTCCGGCGCAGACCCGCCGAGGGCGAGGCACATCGCAACTGGATCGTGCAGGAAACCGCCGCCAGCATCTGGTCGATTGCGCTGCTGACCGGCGTATTCACAGGCTTCATCCCGCTCCAGTCTTTCCTGATCTTCCTTGCCATCGTCGCAAGCGTCGCCGTACTCAACCAAGTCCGCACGCTTGTTGCGCATTTATGGGAAAATGATGGTGAACCGCTGAGTGTGACCGCCCAGTTCCTCGACAGCGTCAATGTCCCGCCCCCCGGCCTGCTGGCAGAGATCTGGGCACCTGTGGGGCTGCGTTACCACGCATTACATCACTTGCTGCCCAGCGTGCCTTATCATGCCCTTGGGACGGCGCACAAACGCCTGACCGCACAATTGGCGCCCGATTCGGCTTACCACCGCGCCAATTATGGCGGGCTGGCCGGATTGGTATACCGTCTTGCACGCAGCACATGGGTGCGCGGCAGTTAAGTCGCCAAAATTAGGGTCAGGCCAAAAACGCCTAACTTAAGCACGCCGTAAGGCAATGACTGGCGATGGCTTTTCAAGCTCCGCAAGGCACAAGGCACCGACGATGCCCGCGTCCTGCCCAAGGGTTGGTTCGCAAACAAAATATTCGGATTCAACGTCCTCAGGTGCATAATCACCCAGATGGTTCAACATTGCAGCGCGGGTAGCTTCAATCAAGCCGGGGGTTTTGCACACGCCGCCGCCCAGAACGATGCGTTGGGGCGACAAGGTGAGTACAAGGTTCGCGCAAAGCTGTCCTAAATAGTCGGCAATCAAGTTATGCTCTGCACTGCCAACGGAAAAGTGACTGAGTGGCTGCCCGAAGCGCGCCAATATTGCTGGACCAGCGGCGAGACCCTCTGCGCAACTCGTGTGGAAACGGCAGCATGAGGGAGCGACATCATTGTGATGTCTTTGCAACGCGATATGGCCGATCTCTGGATGCAGCAGCGCGGGAAGCGGTTTGCCATGGCAGAGGATCGCTCCCCCGATGCCGGTTCCGACCGTTAGGTATATGCCAAGATCATAGCCTCTTAATGCCCCCAAAGCAGCCTCGGCTATACCAGCGGATGCGACATCGGTTACAATATTAGGGGTAAGTCCAATGGCTGAACTTAGAGCCGTAGCAAGATCAAAATTACTCCATCCCGATTTGTTGGTCTGCAGCAACCTGCCATAATTCTTTGCCTTTGGGGCAACTATAATTGGGCCAAAGGCACCGACGCCCAGCGCTTCAATCTGCCCGAGCCCGTCGCGATGCGACCGCAAGAATTCGGCGATTTGCGGAATAAGCAATTCAGGAACGATGGTCGGTAAGCTGGTCTGCTCCAATATCGTGCCATCATCATAGCCAATAGCAACTATGGATTTCGTACCACCAAGTTCAATTCCGCCAACCAGGCGTTTATTAGGCATTTGTAAGTCCACTTTCCTGCTTGGCAATAACACGCGCAACCATCGGCCGAGCCAGCAGTAACGCAAACACCGCTAACAGATAAAGTCCCGCCATCATTGCAAAACCAGCAGCAAGACCTGTGTGCACTGCAAGGATGGGGAGAAGAACGGTGGTTATCCCGGCACCGATAAAGCCAAGCATGGTCATAAGCCCTGCGGCCGTGGCGCGCGCTTCGGCGGGCATCACATCATGCATCGCGGCGTAGATGCAACCGTCAAAAAGGCCTTTGCCAAAACTGGTCGCGAACAGCAACAGTCCGACCAATGGAACGGAAGTGACGAGCGGGAAGGGTAAGAGGAAGAGGGCCGCAAGTGTCAAGCCGATGGCCAAAACGGTAAAGCGCCCAACCGAACTTTTCGCGGCAAATGAAGGGGCTATCTGTTGATCGTGCCAGTTCCCGCTTCAGGCCCGCGCGCCATGCCTCGGGCGTTCGTGCGCCGGGATAGGTACCGGACGGCAGTGTCCAGTCGTCCGGCGCAACAAACGGCAAGTTGAGCATGACAGATGCTTGCATAGGATGCACATGCGGATCGACAAAACCGGGCATTAGCACCTTGCCGGCGAAGCGACGGTCAACCTCTACGTCCCGACCGCGTGTCCAAGGATGATGCCGTCGGACACGGCAACAAAGCGCGCGCTGGGTAAAGCCGGTTCCATCGTAATGATCCGAGCGGCTTCAAATATCGTAACTTTACGTCCAGCTGTTGCGGCTGTGACAAGCGGTAACGATGCTAATGCCATGAGTGCGTGCCGACGATTAGATGTCCACATGTAAAGCTCCGAAAAATGATGGGCTGCTACCCACAGATGACGTCCATTAAAGAACTGAATGCGATAGGGGGCCAGACATGGACTGGCATTTACCGCTTCGCTTCAAATAGAATATTTTCGATATGCAATGTGCCGCCGCACGCGCTGCAGACAGGCCGAAGGGATAAATCATGTGTACATGATTTATGCGTCAGAAGCAGTGGCGGCCCTTTTTGGTCGGCGTACCAGCGATCACCCCAGTGTAATAATGCCAGCAATACCGGGTAAACATCGCGCCCTTTTGCTGTCAGGCGATATTCAAACCGGTCCTGATGCGACGAATAGGGCCAAGCTTTTACGATACCCTGATTTTGCAAACGTTCGAGCCGGTCAGACAAAATATTTGTCGCCATCCGTGCGTCGCGTTGAATGTCGTCAAACCGACTGATACCCGTAAAACAGGCCCGTATTACCAAAGTTGACCAACGGTCACCGAACAGCTCAATAACGGAATCGGTCATAGTTTTGTTGCTACGTTTGACCGTAGCCGCAGCCGACTGCTTACGCCGACGCCCATATGTCGGGGTAACCTCGCTCAGGCCGGGGCCAGCTTCCCAACCGACCATTCGCGGATCAATTTCCACGCTGCAGCTATTGCAAACGGCCAAGGGGTGCATGACGTGGCCGCAGTCCCGATGGCTAAGGGTAACATGCATATCACGCTCACCCGATGCCCAAATATGCTGCCAACGCTGAACCATTAATGCTGCTGGAAACAGGTCCCGTCCTTTTTCCGTCAGCCGGTAACCCGCTCCACGCTCTCGCAATTTGACAAAAATTCCCGCCTCGACCAGCTTTCCCAAGCGGTTGCTGATAACAGAACGGGCCACACCCGTTTGCACGACAAAGTCATCAAAGCGACGCCGTCCAAGAAATGCCTGTTCCATAATCAACAGAACAGGCACGTCGCCGACTACCTCCAGCGCGCGCCAGATGGAGCAGGCCCGGATTGTTTCATGCTTCACTGGGCGTCCAACAGCCTCTCGGCAATCGCCTGATAGGCTGGTAGGGATATATCATCGAAAGCGACATTAGACGCTTGCGGGTTAGAAGCAAAGCGGACAATCACCATTTCGGCCACCGGATCGACATAGATGGTCTGGCCATGGATACCGCGCGCGTTAAACGCATTATGGCTATTATGGTTTATCCACCATTGGCTTTTATAACTTCCCCCCGTCAGCGCTGTATATCCGGCCTTTGCAAACGCACTTTTGCTGCCGCCAGCACGGATTTTAGCAACCACAGATGTCGGGACGATCTGCTGGCCATTAAACCGTCCATTCAAGCGCATCATCTCGCCGAAACGCGCCATATCGCGCAAGGTTAGGTTCAAGCCACCTGCGGTAAATGGATAACCTGCGCTATCAACGACAATATGGGCATCATGTTCTGCGCCGAGCTTTGACCAAATATGCTCGCTCAACGCCTCATGCGGGCGCTTTCCCGTAACCCTTGCGATCAGCCAGCCGACCACTTCGGTATTCACTGACTTATAGGTAAAGGCTTCGCCATGCGTCCCCTGCTTGGCAATGCTCGGCAGATAGTCATAGGCTGCGCGCGGCCCCGTATAATTTGGTGGAGCAGGCAACATACCTACCGATACGCCAAAGCGCACAACATCGGCCTGTGGATCGGTATAGTCTTCAGAGTAAGAAAGCCCCGTTGTCATATCGAGTATCTGGCGCACCGTCGCATCACCAAAGCCGCTCGCTTTTAATTCCGGAATGTAGCGCGACACCAATGCATTTTCGTCTAACTTACCTTGCGCAATCAGCATCTCGGCAACTGTGCCAAAATAGCTTTTGGTAACCGAAAATGCGATATGTGGCTGATCCGCGTTCATGACACCATTATAGCGTTCATACACAATGCGGCCCTTATGCAGGATCAATACGGCATCGCCATACACCGCCTCAAACGCCTGTGCCCAGGTCATCTTTTCGCTGCGGCCAGTGGGTGTGAAAGTGACGGCGTCAAGGTCTTTCCTAAGCGCCAGCGGCATTACAGACACGGGACCATTGCCCCGCGAAATGCGCGATGTTGGCATCAAGTCCCGATAATGGGCAAAAGACCAGCGGGTTTTCGGAAATGTATAGAAACCGCCGTCGGAAAAAAGCACGCGCTTTTCTGGGGGCGGCGGACTGCCCTGCATCCAGCCCATCTGGACCGGATCACTTTCTGCTGGGCTGGCTGGCGCCTGCTGCGCCTGCACCGGAGTGCAGGTGAGCAGCAGGGCAGCTGTTAAGGCCCGCTTTATGCGGATAGCCTTCATCTTCAGAACTTCATGCTCGCCTGAAGTGCGACGTTACGTGGCCGATCAAAAATACCGGTATTTGCAACACCGGTATTGCCGGTCAGTGTCGTCGCTAAGGGTAAAGAGCCTGCAGTCAGAATGATCCGCTCGTTCGTCAGGTTGCGGCCAACTAGCGCTAATTCCCAGCCATCGTCAATTGTACCCAAAGATAGACGCGCGCCTAATTTAGAATAGCCCTGCTGATAGGTCGAGCTGTCAAGGACGTTGGCGCTTGTCTGATAGCGGCTCGAGAAGTCGGCATTGACGTTGAACACGATCTGCAGATTATCGCCTACAGGATAGTTGAAATCGGCGGCCACATTGCCGGTCCATTTCGGTGCCATGGTTGCGCGCGCGCCGCTATAGTTACAAAAATTGCCCGGCTGGACATTCGGCGCTAGGCCGAAGGGGCATTGTCCACGCAGAAAGTCTGTATATTTGAAATCCAAATAGCCGACTGCGCCGCTGAGTTGGAGATGATCCCCAATAGCCACCCGACCTTCAGCTTCCACACCGCTCACCTTGGCAGCCGAAGCATTGTCAACGTTGAAACCAATGCCCCCGTCAAAGGTCAATGTTTGCAGATCCTTATAGGTGGTGTTGTAATAATTGACCGCAAAGCTGAGGTTCCGGCTCTTATATTTCAGACCAGTTTCGTAATTGTCCGCCTTTTCCGGCCGGAACTGGAATGCGCCGGGAAAACCGGGGGTGGTCGGCAACGAGTTAGAGCGGATATCGAACCCGCCCGCCTTTGCGCCCTTGGCGTAGGACGCATATGCCATCAGTTCAGGCGTGATGTCATATTGAATATTCGCCATTGGCGTCGTCACATTTTCGGAGAATTCGCCGCTGATCGAATGATTAACCACGCGCACTGCGCCCCAAACTGCCCGCACGATGTTGATCGGGGTCAAATTGGTTGGCCCAGCTGAGATCACAAGATCACGATTGCCCGACTTCTTTTCGTTGCTGTAGCGCACACCTGCGGTTACCCGCAACTGATCGGTAATCGCATAGGTGCCTTGCGCGAAACCCGACCATAAATCGGAATTCTGCAGGAACTGCCGGTCACTTCGCGAATCGCCCAGCGGTCGGAAACCCGCAAACGGACCTGCCAGTGTCTTGAAAAAGTCACCAAATACAACGGTATCGCGCGCCTTTAGCTTAGACGTCTGAAAATAGACGCCGGCCAAATAAGTGAACGGCCCATCACCGGGCGATGTTAGCCGGATTTCCTGCGACAATTGGTCATAGGTTTCGCCTTGGTTGGTGCCGTCAAGCATTGGCAGAGCTGTATAATCAACATCCAATATTTCGTTCGACTTATAATGTGCAAAACCAGAGATCAAATTGACGGTGTGTGCGCCTGCTTCAATATCGATATCGAGTGTCGAATTTAGGATCTTGGTCCGGCTATCAAAAACTCCGCTCTGTGACCGGCCATCGAGAGTGGTATCAATAGTCGTGAAAAAGGGCGACGCGCTGTAGGTTCCGCGCGGCAGTAAGTTCTCACGTGCCTGACCTAAAACGGCGAAATCAGCATGTTCGATTTTCAGCGACGCCGTAACTGGGCCATCCTTGCCCAAGCTGAACGTGCCGCGGAAGAACTTGGTATCCACATTCGGCTCATCGCGATTTTGGGTGTATTAAAGATATACCCGTCTTGCTTGCGGTAATAGCCAACCAATCTAACCGCAGCCATCTCGCCAATCGGCGCATTGATAATGCCCGTTAGCTGTGTTTCTTTATGGTTGAATTCATAAGAACCGGTCAACGAACCCCCAAAGTCATCGCTCGGTTTGTTGTTTATGATGCTGATTGCGCCCGCAATCGCATTCTTGCCGAACAAAGTAGGCTGCGGTCCACGCAGCACTTCGACGCGCGCGACATCAACAATCGGCATGCGCACCAGTTGATCGCGGCCATAATAAATGCCGTCGACAAACATCGCTGCCGATTGTTCAAATCCCTTATTGTCGCCCGACGATACGCCCCGGATTACAATCCGGTTAGCAATGCCCGTCTGCGTGATACGCAGATTTGGTACGCTGGACGATAGCTGCTCAAGATTGGCCGTCCCCGTTTCGGAAATCGATTCACCCGATACCGCAGAAATCGAAATCGGTACGCGTGACAAACCCTCTTCGCGCTTCTGCGCGGTGACAATAATCTCTTCAAGGCCGCCGCGATCTTCGTCCGCAGCATCCTGTGCCCAGGCAAATGACGGTGTGACCAACATGGTGGTGGTCAAAATAGCTAATACGGATTTTTTCATTTCATTCTCCCCTAAAATCTATGCCCTTACGTAGCGGCAACTCCCTCACTGCCTACAAGGACATGTCATGAAAGTATGACTATACAAACTAGTTTCTTTATGCAAGTTACACTTTGTCGAAATGGAGGACGAGACTTCCAATGCCCCTTTCCGCGCAACTGTTGCGAAATCTCTCGCTGCCGGCAATCGGTGCGCCCATGTTCCTGATTTCGGGGCCAGAGATGGTGATCGCCCAAGCCAGAGCAGGAATGATTGGAAGTTTTCCAACGCCCAATGCGCGTACGCCGGAGATCCTTGACGGTTGGATGCGGCAGATAACCGAAGCACTGGCATCTGATCCACGGGCGGCCGCTTGGGCGGCAAATTTGGTGGTGCACCCGTCCAACGAGCGTCTGCCCGCTGACCTGGAATCTGTTCTGCGTTACAAACCGCCGCTCGTGATTACCGCGCTTGGAAACCCGGCCCGTGTCGTCGATGCCGTCCATAGCTATGGCGGGTTGGTATTTGCCGATGTCAACTCGGTAGGCTTTGCCCGCAAGGCGGCTGCAACTGGCGTAGATGGCTTAGTACTGGTCGCCTCTGGCGCCGGCGGCCATACCGGGCAAACAGCCGGCTTTGCCTTTGTCGAAGAAGTGCGGCAGTTTTGG
Source organism: Sphingorhabdus sp. (assembly GCF_044374345.1). Lineage (GTDB taxonomy): Bacteria > Pseudomonadota > Alphaproteobacteria > Sphingomonadales > Sphingomonadaceae > Sphingorhabdus_B. Next base: position 8,274 of record NZ_JBILOS010000023.1, read on the forward strand.
GATGGCCCGATTGTGCTGGGCGGTGCCATTTCAACCGGGCACGCAATCCGTGCTGCGGAGATTCTTGGTGCGGACCTCGCTTATGTCGGCACCGCCTTAATCGCCTGTGCCGAAAGCATGGCGGATGCAGCCTATAAGGACATGGTCGTGGGCGCAGGCGCAGAGGATATTGTGCCATCAAATGGCATTACCGGGATTACGGCCAACTGGCTGCGACAAAGTCTGGTTGCCGCTGGCTATGACCCCAATGATATGCCTAAAGACAAAAAGCCCAATTTTGAAAATGCACAAGATGATGCAAAGGCATGGAAGAATGTCTGGTCCGCCGGACAAGGCGTCGGCGCGGTAAAGGCCGTTGAACCAATCGCGCAGATCGTCGCGCGGCTGAAACAAGAATATGATGCGGCATGCAATTTGCCGCGCTTTTTTACTACGGAGTGAAGTGATGACAATCGAACTTGTTGGTACAGTACGCTCGACACTGAAATCTACTGACCACCCTTATATGCAAGGGGCATGGACGCCGACCTTCAATGAATGGAACGCCATTTTTGCCAATGGCGACGCCGAAGTCATCGGTACTATTCCTGACGACATTGACGGGGTGTATGTTCGGACGGGCGAGGTTCCCGTGCACGAACCCATTGGTCGCTATCATCCTTTTGATGGTGATGGCTTCATTCATGCGATCAGTTTCAAAGGTGGCCGCGCAAGCTATCGCAGCCGCTTTGTCCGCACCAAGGGCTTTCAGGCAGAACAAGAAGCCGGCAAGGCCTTGTGGGCGGGGCTCATGGAACCGCCGCACAAATCGACCCGCCCCGGCTGGGGTGCGCAGGAATGGTTGAAAGACTCTTCCTCAACCGATGTCGTGGTACACGCTGGCAAGATCCTCTCGACTTTTTACCAATGCGGCGAAGGCTATCGCTTAGATCCCTTTACGCTGGAGCAGTTCGGTACCGAGGGTTGGGTGCCGCTTGACGGCGTGTCGGCGCACACAAAAGTGGATGAAGCGACCGGCGAACTGATGTTCTTCAATTATTCCAAACACGCGCCCTTTATGCATTATGGCGTTGTTGGCGCAGACAATAAGTTAAAGCACTATATCCCTGTTCCACTCGCCGGGCCGCGCCTTCCGCATGATATGGCTTTCACCAAAAATTATGCCATCGTCAACGACATGCCGCTCTATTGGGATCCCGAATTGTTGCAGCGCAACCTGCACGTTGTGCAGTTTCATCCCGATGAGAAAACGCGCTTTGGCATCATCCCGCGCATGGGCCAGCCGGAAGATATTCGTTGGTTCGAAGCGGAGCCGACGTACACGCTCCATTGGCTAAACGCGTGGGAAGAAGGGGACGAGATCATCCTCGACGGCTATTATCAGGAAGAGCCGCAGCCTAAATCCCATCCTGACGCGCCCGACGGTTTAGAGCGCATGATGGCCTATCTGTCACAAGGGCTGATGAAACCCAAGCTGCATCGCTGGCGCTTTAACTTGAAAACTGGGGCAACGATTGAGGAGCGCCTCGACGACCGCATACTCGAATTCGGTATGATCAACCAGAAATATGCAGGGCGCAAATATCGTTATGCGTATTCGGCGGTACCAGAACCCTATTGGTTCTTGTTCACAGGTCTTGTGAAGCATGATCTGGAAACAGGGACAAGCGAAGAGATTTGTTTTGGGCCCGACCGCTATGGCAGCGAAAGCCCCTTTGCACCGCGTATCAATGCCAAGGATGAAGATGATGGCTACCTCGTCTCCTTCATCGCCGACGTCAAAAATGACCGTTCCGAATGCGTGTTGATTGACGCGAAAAATTTTAGCGCGGGCCCCGTATGCCGGATCATTCTACCCGAACGCTTTTGTTCAGGGACGCATTCAGTTTGGGCGAATGGCAATGACATCGGCATGGGTCCGAATAGCGTGTTGGCGGGCTGACATGATTGTCGCGGGAGAAGAAAAGCGGCAGAAATATAGAGAAGAAGGCTGGTGGGGTGACCAAACCCTTGCCGATCTATTCTTTGCCAATTGCACAAAATATCCGGAACGGATGGCGTTGATTGACGCGCCCAATCGGGGGGATTTTGCTTTCGGTGCTCCGCGCCGCCTGACCTATGCCGAAATGCGGGCCGAAGTGGAGCGCTATGCAGGGGCGCTGGTCGCCGCGGGCATTGGCAAGGATGATGTGATTGTCATTCAACTGCCCAATATCAGCGAATTCGTTTCACTCTATTTTGCCGCCGCGACCATTGGCGCGATCGTCAGTCCGGTCGCGGTTCAATATCGCACGCATGAATTGTCGGCGATGTTTGGCATTGTCGAACCCAAAGCCTTTATCTGCGGTACGCGGATGCAGCATAACGACCATCTTGCTGTTGTGCGGCCCTTACTGGGCAATCACATAAAACTGATGACCGTTGGCCCCGATGCGCCTGCCGATAGCATCGATCTTGACGCGCAGCCTGCGCAGCCTGAATTACTTGCGGCGCATTGCGCCGAAACCACAATCGATGCCGATGATGTCTTTACCATCTGCTGGACATCCGGGACGACAGGCATTCCAAAAGGCGTGCCGCGCAGCCACAACCATTGGGTGGGGATCGCCCCCGCAACCTATACGACCTCGCAGCTGCAAGACGGCGATGTCATGCTCAATCCCTTTCCGCTGATTAACATGGCGTCGATTGGCGGAATCACGATGAGCTGGCTGCGGATCGCCGGCACAATGGTGCTGCATCACCCGTTCGACCCGCAAATCTACCTCGGTCAGATCGCGGCCGAGCGGCCAAGCTTCACCATTGCCCCACCCGCCATCCTCAACATGCTCCTGCAAAATGAGGCGCTCCTCGCCAAGGTTGACCTGTCCAGCCTGCGCACCATCGGTTCAGGGTCAGCGCCGCTGGCACCGGCAATGGTGCAAGGATTTCAGGAGCGGTTAAATCTGCCGGTCATCAACATCTTTGGATCGAACGAAGGCATGTCGTTGATCACCGCACCCGATGTCGTGCCTGATCCAGTCGAGCGGGCAAGTTATTTCCCCAACCACCTCAAGCTCGCGCCCTTTTATGGCGACATGCCCAAGCGCATACTGGAATCCCGATTGGTGCCGCCAGCGGGTGGGAAGGTAATTATCGAGGACGGCATTCCCGGCGAATTGCAGGTGAGAGGCCCCACTGTATTCGAAGGCTATTGGAAGGCGCCCGAACAGACCCAAGCAGCATTCACCGAAGATGGCTGGTTCAAGACGGGGGATCTGTTCGAAATCGCGCAAGGCGGACGCTTCTTGAAGTTCACAGGCCGGTGCAAGGACCTGATCATTCGTGGCGGTGTCAATATCTCGCCCGAAGAGATTGACCAGTTGCTGGGCGGGCACCCCGACCTTGCGGAAGCATGTGTTTTTTCATTGCCCGACCCTGTTATGGGTGAGCGTATCGGGCTCGCTGCGGTTCCGCGCCCCGGCGCTGAGGTTACGCTGAATGACGTAACGAGCTATCTCAAGAAACAGGATCTGGCGGTATTCAAATTGCCCGAACGCCTGTTTCATTTTGAAAGCCTGCCGCGCAATGTGACCAATAAAGTGATGCGCAGCGAAGTACGTGAACTGGCGCTCGCCATGATCGAAAAAGGAGACTGACATGTCGGCAGAAATTTTCATATTGGGCGGCGCGCAGACCGATTTTGGACGCAACATCGACCGCGAGGGCGGTGGGATATTTGAACTGTTCCGCGATGTGGCCGAAGCGGCTTTTGTGGCAACCGGAATCGAGCCCAAAGAAGTCGACACCGCGCATGTGGGTAATTTCGTTGGCGAGCTATTTGCCGGGCAGGGCCAGCTTGGTGGGTTTTTCGGCCATGTCCATCCTGACCTTGCGGGCATTCCAACCGCACGCCATGAAGCGGCCTGTGCCTCGGGCAGTATCGCGATCCTGGCCGCGAGTGCCGAGATTGAGGCGGGGCGCTATGGTCTTGCGATGGTGCTGGGCATTGAGCTTATGCGCAACGTGCCCGGACAACGCGCTGCCGAATATTTGGGCTCTGCCGCGTGGGCCGGACGCGAAGCGCAGGAGGCGCGCTACTTGTGGCCCCATATGTTTTCCAATGTCGCGGCTGAATATGAAGAGCGCTATGGTCTCGACCGGGCGCACCTACGTGGCATTTCGGAAATCGCTTTTGCTAATGCCAAGCGAAATCCGAATTCGCAGACGCGCAATTGGGACATTACGCCCGAACATTTCACCGACAATGATGCGCTCAATCCGCCGATCGAAGGCAGCTTGCGCAAGGCCGATTGTGGGCAAGTGACCGACGGAGCCGCCGCCATTTTCCTTGCCTCTCGTGCAGTCGCGCAAGCCTATGCAAAGCGGCGCGGTATCGCGCTAGAGAGTATCCCGCGCCTTAAAGGCTGGGGACATTCAACCGCGCCTTTGCTCTATGCAACCAAAGTCAGCGACAGCCGGGGGCAACCTTATGTCTTCCCCACTGTGCGTAAGGCGATGATGGATGCATTGAGCCGCGCCGGCATGGCGAATATTTATGCATGTGACGGCGTTGAGGTGCATGATTGCTTCTCGATTACCGAATATATGGCGATTGACCATTTCGGCATTACCCCGCCGGGCGAAAGCTGGCGCGCGGTGGAAGATGGCACGATTGCCTTGGGTGGCAAGTTGCCGGTCAATCCGTCTGGCGGCCTGATTGGGCTAGGCCATCCCGTTGGCGCCACGGGTGTCCGCATGATGCTCGACGCCGCTAAGCAGGTAACGGGTAAGGCCGGTGACTATCAGGTGGAAGGCGCCCAGAATTTCGCGACCTTTAATGTCGGCGGCAGCGCGACCACCTCGGTAAGCTTTGTGGTGGGCGTCTGACCACATGAGCGAAGTCTATATTTACGACGCTGTGCGCACCCCGCGCGGCAAAGCGAAGCCGGACGGCGGGCTGAGCGCCCTGACACCGCAGGAACTGGTGAAGCAGCAGATTGATGCGCTAGGCGAACGATGCGGCGATATCGCACATGCACCTGAGGCCCTTTTGTTGGGATGTATTGGTCAGATCGGGGATCAGGGCGGGCATATCGCGCTGGTTTCGAAGCTACATGCTGGCCTTCCTGATGCGACGGCGGCCCATAGTATAAATAATTATTGTGCATCTGGGCTATCCGCCATTGGTCAAGCGGCAGCGATGGTCGGCAGCGGACAGGCGAGTTCAGTTTTGGCCGGGGGTGTTGAATGCATGAGCCGCGTGCCCTTTATGGGCGACAAGGCAAGCTATTATACAGATACCAGTTTTCCATTTCGCACCCGTTATATTCCGGTTGTGCTCGCGGCGGACCGTCTCGCTGCAGCTGAAGGCTTTAGTCGCGCCGAACTTGATGCCGTAGCCCTTCTCTCACAACAAAAAGCTGCGGCTGCTGAAAGCAACAGTGCGTTAATCCGTTCCCGGATTGCAAGTGGCACGCTTCAATCAGAAGAATGTATTCGTCCAAAGACAGACGCTTCGGCGCTTGCTGCGATGGCTCCTGGGTTCGCTGCGTTACAAGATCAATATGCGGATGCACTAAACGGAGACCGGTTCGAGCCGCTTCACACCTTAAGCCATGCCCCTCCAGTGTGCGACGGCGCTGCAATTGCGTACGTAGGGCAAGCAAAATTGGGGCAACCACGTGCGCGTATTTTGGCCTTTGCCGAAAGTGGCGGCGATCCCATAGAATCGCTCACGGCAGGCTTTGCTGCAATGGAGAAGGCACTGGCACGCGCTGGTTTAACTTTGGCCGATATGGATCGGGTGGAGTTCATGGAATCCTTCGCCGTTACCATCGCCAGATTTCTACGCGACGACCGTGTCGACGCCGCTAAAGTCAATGTTTCCGGCGGCCATATTGCCAAGGGGCATCCCATGGGCGCCAGTGGAGCGATCCTGACATCGACATTGCTGGATTGTCTTGATGAGGCAGATGGAACGCTGGGCCTTGTCGTCGTCAGCGGCGCATCAGGCGTAGGTGCAGCGATGATCGTCGAACGACTGAACTGAGAGAGAAGATGACCGAAACGCTTGAAGACTTGACGGCCCGTCACGCGCATATGATCGAGGCTGCGATTGCAGCTGTAAGCAGCCGGAAAAGCTGGAGCCCGTTTCGCGATTCCCCTAGCGCAAAATTTCACGCGCCCGGTGCGCCCGAGGCCGGTAAGGCGGCATTTCATGCGCAATTAGGCCGGCCTTTCAATCTTGAACAGCCGGCTATTGTAGGGCGCTGCGGCGCGGAAATATCGCCTTTCACCCGGCAACCGCTGGGCATCGACTATCCAGTCAGCGATCCGTCCGCGTTGATCGACGCCGCGCAGGCGGCGATGGCGTCATGGCGCCATGTTGATCCTGAAGCGCGCATTGCCTTGTGCATCGAAATGGCAAACAGGCTCTACGCCCGAAATTTCGAAATGGCGCACAGCGTGATGCATGTCGCCGGACAAAGCTATACGCAGGCGTTTAGCGGCAGTGGTCCCAATGCGCTCGATCGGGGGATAGAGGCGCTGGCTTATGCGGCAAAGGCGATGCGCGATGTGCTACCCGCGGTCCGCTGGGAACGGACTTTTGGCAAGGAAGACGTGTCGCTCGACAAATGCTTCCGCCTTGTTCCGCGCGGAATTGGTCTGGTCATTTGCTGCGCATCTTTTCCGACATGGAATGCCTATCCCGCCATGTTCGCCAGCTTGGCAACCGGCAATCCAGTCATCGTGAAACCGCATCCGATCGCAATTCTACCAATGGCGATTGTGGTTCAGACATGCCGCAATGTCCTTGCAGATTATGGCTGCGATCCCAATTTGGTCACGCTCGCCGTTGACACGTTGGAGGCGCCAATTGCCCAGCGCTTCATTGATGACCCGGCTGTCCAGATTATCGATTTCACGGGCAGTCCGCGTTACGGCGGGTATTTGGAACGCACCGTTACGGGAAAACTGCTCTATACGGAAACGGCCGGAATTAATTCGGTAGTGCTCGAGGGCTGCGACGATTTGGCGGCAACCGCGACCGCCATTGCGCGCGCCACGTGCCTTTTTTCGGCACAAATGTGCACCAGCCCGCAAAATATTTATGTCCCTGCGGACGGTATCGAAACGGCTGATGGCCATCGAAGCTTTGACGAAGTGGCGGCAGCCTTGGTCGCTGCCGTCGATGTGATTGCGGACAACCCGTCTGTCGCGGCGGGAATCATGGGTGCAGTACAGGCAGAGCCAAGTTGCCAGATTGTACGAAATTTGGCCGAGCGTGCAGCACAGAATCCCGATGCCCGGATATTGCGTGCGCCAACGTCCTATCCGCACCCAGATTATCCCCAGGCGCGGACGATGACACCGCTCATTGTCGCGCTGCCTGCGGGCAATGCCGCCCTTTATGCAGAGGAACATTTTGGCCCAGTCATGTTCATCATCGCGGCCACAGACCGCGATGCAGCGGTTGAAGAGGCAACCCGACTGGCCCGCGAACATGGCGCAATCTCATCCTATCTTTATTCCAATGATGATGCATTTATCGACAATGCGATCACCGCTTATGAAGGCAGTGGCATGAATCTCTCCATTAACCTGCATGGCGCCATGTGGGCCAATTTTGCCGCCGCCTATAGCGACTATCACGTCACTGGCCTCAATCCAGCTGGCAATGCGTGTTTGGCCGATCTTGCCTTTGTCGCCAGCCGCTTCCGCATCGTCCAAAATCGCCGCCCCACATCCCGAAAGGCTGACGCCCATGCCGCATAGTCCTAAAGATTTCATTGGTGCTTGGCATCTTGTCGATTGGCGGATCGAATATTCGGACGGGGGCGTAACCCGCCCCTTTGGTGAAGGCGCACACGGCTATATCATCTATGCGGATGATGGGACAATGACTGCAAGCATATCAAAGGCAACGCGGCCACCATTTGGCATCGCCAATGCCCGCAACGCGACGATGGAGCAAAAGGCCGCGGCCTTTGATAGCTATTTTCACTATGCAGGCCCCTGGCGGATTGATGGCGAAGTGGTGGTGCATCAGGTCACAATGTCGCTTAACCCCGACATGACGGGGACTGATCAACGCCGATTGGCGGTTTTCAACGGCTCTAGCGGGCTGACGCTGTCAGCACATGAGGCGTCAAAAGATGGCGTTAGCCGGCATCATATTTTGCAATGGCAGAAGTTGGGCTAACGGCTGGTAGCCCGTTCAAATCCAGCCGCCATTATGTATGTACTGCGAAGCCTATGCTCGCCTAGGGCATGGAATAACTCAACCTGGGAACGGATTTCGCAAGCCCCAATTCACGGCGTTAGGGACGCATTTTGCGCGCAATGAGCCTTTCTTGGGTAGGGGAATGGCCACGAATTCTTTCAAAAGCGCGCGAAAAACCACTGACATTACTATATCCCAGCAGCGACGAAATGTCAGATATCGGCGTACGGGTAAGCCGCAACAGATAGTCTGCCAATTCTACCCTGGCTTTTTGCAACAGCTCCCGAAAACTCGTGCCTTCTTCGATCAACAAACGCTGCATCGTGCGCGGGTGCATGTGCAGGGCGCGTGCAGTCCAATCCAGCGTACATCGGTGATCGCCCAGATTGGACCGAATATTGTGAAACACGAGGCTGGTTAGGTCATTCGGGTTTGGTACGGCCTGCAACAATTGGTCGAAATGCTGTGTCAGAACAAAGAGCAGCGCAGGATTTGATGTTGCAATGGGTTTGGAAAGATCGTCCTCCGAAAAAGCAATCTGGTTATGGAGCATGCCGCAAAAAACAGGGCAATTAAAATGCCGACGCATAGCGTCGATTGCCGCGAATGAATCCATGTCAAAATAAATGCCGGTCGGGCGCCATTGTTGACCAGTAATGGCTTTCACTGCCGTGACAGCCAGCGTCACCGATAAAAGCACCAACTGAGGATTAGCGCGCGCACTTTGTGCTACATCATGGCAGCGCATGAATACAAAGCCATCGTCTACAATCAGTTCCCAATGTGATGATTGGCTATAAAGTTTTTGATATTTAATGAAGTTTGCGAATGCGGATCCAATGTCAGGACTTATCGCCGGTAATTGACTGATAATGCCATATTGCAGCGGTTTTTGAATAAGTCCGAGCCGAAACCCCAAATCGGGCATGTTTTCCGCTTCAGCGACATCTTCCAGAAAATCCGAAACGGCTCGAAACGGAAGAAGCCCGCCTGCTGAAGACAGCGCTCCACGATCAATACCAGCGCGACCAAGATAGAAAGCAATATTGATACCTGTTTGTTGCGCAAGCTCGTCGCAACCCGACAGGACATCACTGCTGATCAAACGGTCATCAACGGCGTTAGTAGTTCCAGAATGCGTATCCATCCACGCTGAACGATCGCATTGACGATTGGACTGTTCGGCGCAGACCTCAGGCCTATCTTGCACCCTCTGAAGTACGTGCCGGCAATCATAATTGGCATATTTGGAAATATCAGCAGTGCGAGCAGACGGGTACCTTCTTCACGGGCGGCCTGTTTCCGCAAACACGCGCTGATCATCTTGCAGATTGTCGTGCCTCGTTCGGGCGCGACGCGCCTTATGCACGTGCAAAGCCATGGCCGGTGGGAGACATGCTACGCGCGCTCAAAATTCCGGTACTGGTCATTTCTGGCGGGCGCGATCCATGGTTGTCCGTAAGCGTTAAGCCCGGCCATTCCTATCGCAATATAGAATATGTTCACTTTCCGGATGGGCTACATTGCCCAGATGTTTACGGCGCTGCAGAGGGCGCCTCGGTATTCAACAGAGCTCGCCTTCTCGGCGGCTTTTAACCGACACGAAGCGTCAAATTGCCAGCTTGAGGTGCTTCCTCTGACCCGAGCCTCCATTTTTTGGCAAATGAATGAACGCCGGTTTTGGGTCGGAAGGTGCCATGACACCTGATCAACGGCGAGGGCCGATTAGGCTTTCCGCCACAATAGACTGTTCCATTTGGAGCGCTGGCGAACGGTGTTCGACGCCAACGGCCCTTCCCAGGCAAAAGCGGTTTAAGTGGGGGTTGGGATTGGCGGGCCAGTCCCAAAGCGTTACGGATGATCGTCGCTCATCCGTTTTTAGGAGCGAGCCGAACATTCTTCACGCAATTTGCTCAGAAGGCTTTGGTGCAATATTATGGTTCAATTCCACCTCGGTGCCTTGCTAAAATCGGCCTCGCGGAATGGCGTTTCGTTAAAGAGATAGGGATAATAAAATTTCCGTAGCCGTTCATGATAAGCGCGGATTCGGTCCTGATAAGCCAGACCCGCGCGAAGATCTGTCTTCGCTTGACGGTGCAGCACCACCTGCACGCCAACTGCAGGCAATAGAGAGCCAATCCGTGATGTCCATTGGTCACGCGCTTCGAGGCCATTTCGATAGGCTTGGGCTTGGGGCGCTGCCGCAAGATCGCCCAAATGTTGAAAAGCGTAATACCATTTCCAGTGGAACCCACCTTCGACGGGCTTGGTGTTCCTCCATTCAGGATAAACTTCGAAAAAGGCCTGCATAGTCTCTTCCTTTGGCTGGTCCCAACCGCCATGGATTTTCTCGCGCTGTTCAAGCGTCAGCTCTACGCCCTGTCGTACAGGGACGGCTGCGTTGATACCCAGATGCGCCAGAGCGGGCAGGATCAATGTGAGCACCAGCCAGCTTGCGGCGAGCGTTGCGGCATTGGTAACCGAGCTCCAGCCTTTGCGGTCCACCAACAGGCATAGCACAGTCCAAAAACCCAGATAGGCGGCAGAAACGGTAAAGAAAATCAGGATGCCGCCAAACTTTGCCCCTGACAATAAGCCTCCTGCCGCAAGTGGTATGACGAGCGCCAACCACAAAAGCCCGGTGCGCAGAACAATACGCCGACGCCACAGGCCTGTTTCGCTTCGTGCCATGGCAGCCAGCAGATTAAAGCGTCCTGCCTCGCGCTCGCTTGATTTCAAGTCATGCAAAAGAACGATGACGAACAGAGGCGCGAGATATGTGAGCACAAAAGCCCAGTCGAACCGGCCGGGTAGCGCGAGCTCGGCATTGTAATTCTCACTCTCATAAAGTTGCGCCTCTAACCCCAGTGCGCGCACGCGAAGGACATAGGGCGCAACGTCACGCTGGCCAATCGCGGCGAATGCGAGCGCCGATGGATTATCCCAAGTTGCATGGAAGGTATAATAAGCGGCGTTTCCGGCATCACCTTCTTTCGAAACCCATTTAGCAATAGCGGCAACATCATTGGCCTGTTGTGGTTGGATACGGGCAATAGTCTCCTTTTGACGTGCTATCTCTGCCATGCCTGCCCAGACGCTGGTTATGGAGAGGATTGCCATCAGCAAAAGTGCAGGCAGTGCCAACCTTTGCTTAAGGAACACATGTGCCTCTTGGTGCCACAGCCCCTTCATGCCGCGCCTCCAAGCCGGCGCGCCGCAAAGCGCATGCCAAGCAGGAGAGCAACAAGCCATCCCAAGAGAATCCATAAGCCCGGCAGCGCGGCCCGCAGTTTTTCAGACGTTGATGCCGCACCATACCTAAAGTCGGGCACGTCTTGCCAATGTTCGGGATCGATCCGAACGCGGCGTGCAGCCTCGGGGTCTGTGTTACGATTACTGTCATCATCATAAGTGATGGATTTGGTCTGCAAAGCATTCAGCTGCTGGACGATCGCGAAACGATAGGCTTCGGCCTGTTTTAGGAACCGTCGATGTCCTTCCAAATCGGTACCCGACGCGGACATGGATAGACGGCGTAACGCGATGGCCGGGCTTATCAAGCCGAAAACATCTGACTGAAGGCTTTGCGTCCTATGTACAGAAAATTGGCGGTTCGCATATTCATCGAACAGCCTGGATGTCAGCTTTTCGCCCTCCATTGCCAAGAGTCCGCGATAATTGACGGGCAGGTCTTCGACTTTGTCAACGCCATATTGCTGTAACGTGCGCGCTTTGAAGGCGGTGAAATGGGGATCGTCCGGATCATGGCTATCCCCCATGTTACGCAGATCTTTCTGGACGGCGATATCCGTTTCCAACCGCGTGAGTGCGGGGTTGGCCGCAACCGCAAGATCGGGCGCGATCCGCGGCAGCAAAATTACCGCGAACGCCCATAACCCTATCAAGGTCATAAGCGCCCCTCGCGCATGGCTGGACAGCGCCGATATAATGACGATCAACAACACCCAGATCGCAAGATACAGCGCGTAGCCAGAAAATATGAAAAGGCTCGGCGCAAACGGTGCCCCCTGGGTCACCACTAACCAGCCAAGCGCAAGGGCAGCGGGGGCGAGCATCAAAGCCGCTATTCGACCAAGCCCTAGTGACTTGCCGAGAATGACGTTGCGTGCCGAAACGCCATGCGCAAAAAGCTGCCGGATGGTACCGCGTTCCCGTTCGCGCGCGACTGCGCCAAAACCGATGAAGATCAACATCAAAGGCGCAAGTGTCTGCAACACAAAGGCGGGGGTTAGCTGGCCAAACCGGACGAGCAAGGAACTTTGCCGGACATCACCGAAATTGGCGCTGTTTTGCCGGTGGCCCTCCAGATAAATCGTATTGCCCGTAAACGCGTCCACGCCGGGATCAAAAGCCGCAAGCACCGGCAGCGGGCGGAATACGAAATGGCCGTAATGGACCATGCGGTGCGGATGCCGCGCAGGAGCACCATCAAAGGCCGCATCAGCTTGTTGCTGGAATCTGGCGCGGATGGAGTCGCTTGTGTCGCGCTGGGCAATCGAAGTCAGCGCGGCGATGAGCGACAGCGCAATCAGGATGACCAGCCCAAGCATCGCAACGCGGTTCCGACGGAGCAGGCGCCATTCGTCGCTGGCAATTAACCGGATGCTGCTCATGCAGACACGGCCTCGCCATAGCGGCGGTGCAGGGCCATCACGTCATAGCCTTGCGCACGGCTCACCTCTTCGACAATTCGCCCCGAATCGAGAAAGCCGATCCGATCAGCACAGTCGGCTGCCCCAAGCAGATCGTGCGTAACCATCAGGATTGCGGTGCCTCGCACTTTGAGAGTCGCGAGCAGTGCATTGAAGTCGGCGGTAGCTCGCGGATCAAGTCCGGAGGTCGGCTCGTCCAGCAACAGCACTGGCACTTGGCGCACGACCGCCAATGCAATCGCGACCTTTTGTCGCATGCCCTTGGAAAAGCCGGATAGGGTTCGGCTGCGGGCTTCGACTTGCAGGCCTGCCGCATCAAACGCCGCTTCAATTTCTACCCTGCTGTGCGTTTCACCAGCCAGCGCCAGAAAATAGTCAACATTTTCCCGTGCCGTTAAATGCTCATATAGCGCCACATTTTCGGGCAAATACGCAATCTTGTGCCGGGCGGCCTCCTCTTCGTGGGCAGGGTTTATGCCTGCAACCATCGCAGAACCTGATGACGGTTGGAGAAACCCAAGCAACGTGGAAAGCGTCGTCGACTTGCCCGCGCCATTGCCGCCCAGCAGCGCATAGATTTCGCCCGTCGCAACCGACAGCGACAGGTTATCGAGCACTGTCTTACCACCACGTTCAACACGCAGTTCCGATATTTGAATGACGGTCATCAGAACCGGCTCCGAACACCAATCGACGCCGCCCTCGGCGTTCCGGGTTGCACCCATAAAGACGCATAGCTGTTGGCATACCAATGTGCATTGAACAGGTTGCGCACTTCACCGAATAGTTCCACTCCTTCGGTCAATTCAAACTGGCCAAACAGACGCACCAAATTGTGCGATGGCAGTTTGAATGTCGTGCCGGTTTCGCCTGAACGCTTACCAACATGCTGCACTCCGGCACCGATCTGTCCATTCATGGAACCCAAGGTAAATTCCTGCGTCAGCTGAACATTCAAGCTATGCTTGGGGATGTTGATGAGCGGATCGCCCGGCCGGATCTGGAACGAGAAATTGGGATCGAGGATCAACGAGCGGGATTCCGCGTCCGTATAGGCATAGCTGAACAATAGACTAAGCGTGGACGTGATTTGCCCGGCGATATCCATCTCCGCACCGCGGCTTCGTGCCTTGCCGACCGTCACCAGAAACCCCGGATTGGCAGTGTCCGTTGCCAGAACATTGCTCTTCGTCATCTCATACAGCGAAAATGTTCCCGTCAGTTTTCCGTCTAGAAGGCTCAACTTTGTTCCAGCTTCGATAGACTGGCTGGTTTCGGGATCGAATATCCGGCCGGCGGCATCTGTGCCGATATTGGCGCGAAAACCTTCGCCGTACACGGCATATAGGGACATTGCGTCAGAGGCTTCGAAAACAAGACCCGCTTGCGGACTGAGGCGACTTGCCTTCCGCTCACTCTGCACAGTTGTAATGCGATTGTTGGTTTGCAACTGGAAGTCGTCGTAGCGTGCGCCGATCCGCACCTGCAGCCTGTCGGTGAGGTTGATCTGGTCCTGCAGGTAGAAACCGGTCGATTTCTGGATGTCTACCCGATTGGTTAGTGGTGCCGGAGTGGGCAAAGGAAAGCGCCCATATACCGGATTCTGGATGTTGATGATGTTTGCGGCCAGATCAGAGGGGTTCCCCGAAACTGCCGGTGGACGGAAACGCCGAAAATCTTGGTCATTTTCGAACTTGTCATAGTCTGCGCCGAACAAAATGCGATGCCGCATTCCGCCAAGCGCAAATTCGCCGGAAACTTCCCCGCGTAGGACAAAATGTTCGGAATCATAGACCCGAGAACGGCGCTGGCGGGAGAGCGATTGACTGTCGGCGAACAACTTCTGACGAGAACGGACCAATTCCGCATCGGACGATTGCCCGGTGAGTAAGGTGTCCCTGTGGCTCACACCCAGCTGCACACTCCATTTGTCATTGAAATCATGCTGGAGCCGCAGTTGATGGCCTTCTGCGCGCGCTACATGATCCCCATCGCCTGGCTCGCCCAAGTAGCGGCTGCGCGGTACCGTCGTCAAATTGTTGTTCAGTACAACAATGCCCCGGTCAAAAGGTACCGCCACGCGCGTCCATTCCAAATCATAGGTCAGCCGCGTCTGGTCGCCGAGCCTAAGGCCAACAGAGGGCAAAAAGCCGCGGCGATTTGACTCGATCGTGTCGCGGAAACTCTCCGCCCCCTCCGCATATCCGACCAAGCGGACAGAGAGCTTCTGTCCGATCGCCACATTGGCATCGGCTTCTGCGCGCAATCGATCAAAGCTGCCATATTGCAACGCGGCCGATCCGAAGCTGTTGCCATAGACAGGCTGTTTGGTGACAATGTTGATGGTTCCCCCAGGCTCGCCACGCCCCAACAGTGCAGCGGCAGGGCCTTTCAAAACCTCAATGCTTTCGATCCCCGCCACGTCGCGTTGACCGCCAAAACCGCGTCCGCCGTTAAAGCCGTTGACCAGATAGCCGCTAGGTAAATTCTCGTCACCGGCAAAGCCGCGAATGGCGAACGCGTCCCATAACCCGCCCAAAGTATTCTGCCGCGCGACGGAGGCGTTGAGATCGAGAGCATCTGTTAGCCGCAGGATATTATTGTCCTCCAACTGCTTTGCGTCGATCGTTGCAATTGCCTGCGGAATTTCCTTCTGATCAAAATCGCCGCGATACGCCTGACGGATGCCTGTCACCGTAATTTCAGCGTCATCAACCTCTTCGGCATAAGCGGGAACGGTCGCTAGGCATGAAATACCAGCCAGCAAAATGGATGTAGAACGCACGAATGTATCCTCCCAAGATCTCAGAAATCAGCAATAATGTGATAGAATATCATTACATTGTCAATCCTCTGCTATGGGCAGCTCAATTTGCGCATAGTCCGGCAAGCGCGACGCGCCATTGTACTGATTGGAATCTGCATGATCGGGCCAGCCAACGGCTGCAATTCTAGCGGCGACGGCCCCGCATTCTGGCCGGCCCAATTGAAGCCGCGGTGCAAAATGTTTTGACGGCAGCAAATGTTGGTGCTGATGTGGCACTGACCACTTGTCTTAAATTTGCGCAGGAATCGGCGTCGTGAAAATTCCAATGATCAGGCTTTTTTCTCCGTCATGGGCTTGGTTTTTCGGTACCCTTCTTCTGTTCTTCATGCTGGGGGCGACAGATGCTTTTGCCCATGGTGTTGCCGAGGGGGACCAAGGCTATGTGCAGGAAGTAAGCGGGGTTCAATTCGTGCCGTTTATGTATCTCGGCGCGAAGCATATGGTCACGGGCTATGACCATTTGCTGTTTTTATGCGGCGTCATTTTCTTTCTCTACAAGCTCAAAGATATCGCACTGTATGTTACATTATTTGCGGTTGGCCACTCCTGCACAATGCTGTTCGGGGTGCTAGCCGGTGTCGGTGCCAACGCGTACATGATTGATGCGATCATTGGCTTATCCGTGGTCTACAAAGCGCTTGATAATTTGGGCGCGTACCGGCGCTGGTTTGGTGTGCAACCTGATACAAGATTGGCCACTTTTGTGTTTGGCCTTTTCCATGGCTTTGGCCTTGCCACCAAGATCCAAGAATTCGAACTATCTAAGGACGGATTGCTGCCCAACCTCATTGCGTTCAACATCGGGGTGGAGATCGGGCAATTGGTTGCCCTTTCGGCAATCTTAATCATCATGGGTTTTTGGCGAAGGACACGCAGTTTTGGGCGTTATGCTTATGCCGCGAATATATTGCTGATGATGGCTGGGTTCATGCTCGTGGGCTATCAACTGACTGGCCTGGCTTTAGCTTAAGGATATTTTTATGTTCAATTCTCAACTGCCTGACATATCTGAGCTACCGACATCGCGCCAACTTATAAGATCGACACTGATCGCATTGGTGGGCGCAGGCGCGTTGCTTGTGACCGTTGTTCTCCCATCGGAATATGGCATTGATCCGACTGGCGCAGGCCGCATTCTCGGCTTGACGGAGATGGGTGAAATCAAGATGCAACTTGCCGATGAAGCTGCCGCTGACGTGGCGTCTCAACCTCAGTTAAATGATACTCCATTAGCCGAAGCAACATCAAATCCTACTGTCGCGGTAGCTGATCGAACGGACCGTAAGGAGATTACCCTCGAGCCTGGGGACGCCGCAGAGATTAAATTGCGCGCGAATAAAGGTGTCAGCATCACATATAATTGGAGCGTATCGGGCGGCGCCGTCAATTACGACACGCATGGCGATCCGGTCATTAAACGACGCGGATTCTATCATGGATATGGCAAAGGCAAAGCGTCAGTCGGCCAAAAAGGCAGTATCGTCACAGCCTTTGACGGCACGCATGGATGGTTTTGGCGCAATCGGTCCAAACAACGCGTGATCATTACTTTGCAAACAAGCGGCCGATATACCGACATTCAGCGCGTTGTTTAAAGCGCTACTTTTCGCATTCAATGATGATGGCATGAGAGCGATCAGGCTAGCATTTTGATGGAATGATCCTCCAGTCAGCCAGCTTTTTGCCATCACAGTTCCGCAAGCAGCCTTTCCGGGCAAAGGCGGCTTGGGTGGGATTTGGGCCGCAAAGGCTCTATCGCCTAAAGCATTGAAAACTGGAGCGGGCGAAGGGATTCGAACCCTCGACCCCAACCTTGGCAAGATTCGGCTCTATGAAATTTTGTCTTTATTTCAGATTGTTGTTTGGCTCTTGGAAAATCCGAACACGATCCGAACATTCTCCACGCAATTTGCCCAGAGCGGCTTTTGTGCAATGTTTTGGCGGAAGCCGCCACATTGAACGATCCCGCCACTTGTGATTCCGGTGTTCAGGTTTCCAGAGACGTGCGGAGGGTAACAGTGCCCCGAGAGCAATAAGACATCCGCTTATTTATTTTGCGGAGTTTCGGCTAAGCAAAATGCCATGAGATACAGCGAGATGGCACCACGAGTATTACTCGCGATGCCATCCTTCCGGTACCTTTGTCCCACGCACTTAGCCAAAGTGCGAGAATGGAATTCAACTACCAACTTTTGTTAGAGCGTATGGTCGGTCTGATTAAAATTTGTAGCCCACTTCGACACCCATCAGGCGACGTGC
>NZ_JBILOS010000024.1:0-25770 GCF_044374345.1 Sphingorhabdus sp.
CCCTTCGGGTGTCAGGCCGGTCAGCGACAAAAGCCGCTCCGCCCGTGCTTCTTCCATCAACGCCCAAGCCAAAGCCTGAAACGCCATACCCGATGCGTCTAACTTGCCATTTGTTTCATGCATGGCTTTCGCTTAAGCGAAGGCATCCACGAACGCAAAGCGGGAAAAGAGCGGTAATGTCGAAAAAGGTGATGATCGTTGAGGATAATGAGCTGAACCTCAAGCTATTCACTGACTTGCTGCGCGCGCACCAGTTTGTTGTTGAGGGCGTGCGCGACGGGCGGCTGGCGCTGGAACAGGCGCGAACATTTGCGCCGGACCTCATCATCATGGACATTCAACTGCCGCATGTCAGCGGCATCGACCTGATCGAAGCGATGCAAAAGGACGCCGCGCTTTCGGCAATCCCCGTGCTCGCGGTGACCGCTTATGCCGGCAAGGGCGACGAGGACCGGATCATGGCCGCAGGCGCAAAAGGCTATCTGTCAAAGCCGGTGTCGGTGATGACGTTTCTAGAAGCGGTGCGGGGAATTGTTGGATAATCGAACGCAACCGCGTGCGGGCAATGCGTGAATCAAAAAGGGCGCCCGAGGCGCCCTGATCGATAGCTTATTCAAGCAGCGCGTTGGCTTACTTGATTTTGGCTTCCTTGAACTCGACATGCTTGCGCACAACGGGGTCATATTTACGGAACGTCATCTTTTCAGTGATGTTGCGTGGATTTTTCTTGGTCACGTAGAAGAAGCCCGTGTCAGCGGTGCTGAGCAGCTTGATCTTGATCGTGGCTGGCTTCGCCATGGCCCATTCCTTTTGTTCAAATAAAATCGCAAAAAACTGCGCAGGGTTTGGCCGCGCTGTTCACAGACGCGGGCCTTTGCTGGTTTGGCGGGTGAAAGTCAAGCCCGTAACCCCAAATCAGACGTCAAAGCGGGCCAATGCCCCCTGAATCGTCATGCTGCACTGGTTTCAGCATCTTCGTTTTGCCGTGCCGCCGCGTTTTCGGACGCTGGAGCGCGCTCAACATAGCCCGCTTTGATTGCCAAAACAAAGGCGATTCGCGGCGCAGTTCAGTCCGCCCGCCGCGCGCATCCCATTTTGATCATGATGTGCTAGGGCAGAAAATATGGACACTGCTTTTACGACATTCCTGTCTGTTTTCCTCGCCGAGATGGGCGACCGGACACAGATCCTCGCCGCCGTGCTCGCGCTGCGGTATCGCAACAATAAGGTGATTCTTGGCGGACTCGCCTGTGCCACCTTGATCAATTGCGGCATTTCGGCAGCCGGCGGCTCGGTGATTGACAGTTGGATAAGCGCGCGGTCCGTTCAGATGTTCGCTGGCCTTGCCTATATCTTTGCGGGCGCGGGGATGTTGCTGTGGCGGCGCAATGTCGACCCGTTATCAGGGTGGAAAACCCCTGCATTTCTCACCGCATTCTTGGGTCTGTTTATCTTGGAATTTGGCGACAAGAGCCAGTTCATCATCGCCGCGCAAAGTGCCCGCACGTCTGATTGGGGCATGGCAGCGGTCGGCGGGTTCGTCGGCATCATGGCCGCAACGGTGCCCGCGGTCATCCTGCGCGCGCGGCTTGGCCAGATTGTGCCGTTGAAACCCATAAGGTGGGTCTCTGGCGCATTGTTGCTGGGGTGGGGCATTGTATTGGCCACGCAAGCCAATGGCATCAGCTAATTGCTGCTGCCGCATGGGCGGGTGCTGTAAATAGCGCGCGCCGTTCCTATATTATATTCTCCCCCCCCCGAATGATGGAGAACTGCCATGGCACATGGTGACAATAGCAAAAAAGCGCTGGCCGATGCGTTAAATGGCCTGCTGGCCGATTATTATGCGCTCTACCTTAAGACCAAGAATTTTCATTGGCATGTGACCGGTCCGCATTTTCGCGAATATCATCTGCTGTTTGATGAACAGGCGACCGAATTGATCTCCACGACCGACCTTGTCGCCGAGCGCGTGCGCAAGTTGGGTCACGACACGCTGACGTCCATTGGCGCGATCGCCGCCAAGCAGCGGATCAATGACCATGATTCGACGACGACTGATGCACCCAAGATGCTGAAGGAACTGCACGCCGACAATGAAACGCTGATTACGGCATTGAAGGACGCAAAGAGCCTTGCGGATAAAGCCGGCGACAATGCAACCGACGGCCTGCTGGACGACTGGACCGATCAGGCCGAACGGCGCGCCTGGTTTCTGGCCGCGACAATCGGCAAGGCATGATAGATACAAAAAAGGCGGGCGAAGCGTTGTGCTGCACCCGCCTTTTTGAATGTCTAAAGCGCGCTTATTCGGAAAGCGGACCCAAGTTGGTGGCCGAATATTTGCCGCGACGATCGATTTCGATGTCAAAGGTCAAACGGTCACCCTGAGTCACTTGACCCATGCCCGAACGTTCAAGCGCAGAAATGTGCACAAACACATCTTCGCCGCCATCATCACGCTGCACAAAACCAAAACCCTTCATGTCGTTGAAGAATTTGACGGTTCCATTGGCACGTTCGCCAGTCGATTCGCGCTGCGGACCACGTGGTGCCGAATCACGGTCACCACCGCGGAAGCCACCACGGTCATCGCCGCGCGAACCGCGGTCAAATGCTGGACGGTCCGGACGCGGTGCGCGCTCGGTCACTTCCATTGGCTCACCATCGATGACGAGGTCGGTTGCCGAAACCTTGCCGCCACGCTCAACGAGCGAGAATTCGAGCGGCTGGCCTTCAGCAAGACCCGTCAGGCCAGCTTGCTCAACCGCGCTGATGTGTACAAACACATCATCGGGACGACCATCGACCTGAATGAAGCCAAAGCCCTTTTGGCTATTGAAAAACTTAACAATTCCTTTGCCGGAACCGATGACTTGTGCTGGCATTGGTGGGCCGCCTGGGCCACGCCGAGGTGCGCCGAAGCCACCGCCGCCGCTATTACCGCCGCCGAAACCGCCGCCCGACCGGCCGCCGCCAAAATCACTTTGGTAGGGGGACGGTGCGCGATAACCGTCGTAGCTTTCATCACCGAAACCATCTCTCTTGTCCCGGCCTTTGCCAGCACGCTTGCGATCAAAACCCATAACTTCTTACTTGCCTTCTCATCGCCCAGAACCACTATGTTATGCAGTCGAGGGCGACTGTACTGCACGTCACAAGCGCAGCCGTTGGTGATTGCGCAAGCATTTTGTATATCGCAATAAAAGGTTACGCGATAGCTAATATTGCGGCCGAAAATCGCAGGGCGCCAACTGTAGTTTCATTTGCCTTGCACAGTCGGGTGGGGCAAGGGGCTAGCATGAGCGTATATTTACATGAAGAAGACCTTCCCGCAGGCGTACTGGCCGATGGCCCTGTCGCCGTAGACACCGAAACCATGGGGCTCATTACCCCGCGTGACAGGCTGTGCTTGCTGCAGATTTCCGACGGACACGGCGATGAACATCTGGTGCGTTTTGGCCGCAATAGTGACTTTTCTGCACCAAATTTGCGTGCCGTACTGGCCGATCCCGCCCGTTTGAAGCTGTTCCATTATGCCCGATTCGATTTGGCAGTGATTTCGCATTATTTGAACGTCGTCGCGACGCCCTTATTCTGCACCAAAATCGCCTCGCGCCTCGTTCGGACCTACACCGACCGCCATGGGCTGAAGGAACTGGTCAAGGAAATGCTGTCGACGGACATTTCAAAGCAGCAACAGTCAAGCGACTGGGGCGGCCCCATATTGTCCGAAGCGCAAAAAGATTATGCCGCCAGCGACGTGCGCTATCTGCACCGCCTGCACGCCGAATTTGTCGTGCGTTTGGAACGCGAAGGCCGCACCGATTTGGCGCAGGCGTGCTTTGACTTTCTGCCGCACCGTGCCAACCTCGATCTGTCGGGCTGGCCAGAGACCGATATATTCGGGCACAGTTAAGGTTTAATCGGGTTAGAGACATCATATGTCCGCACAGGCCGATCTTGAACGCAGTTATCGTCAACGCTGGGCATTGCCCGGCGGGCGGCATGACCGTCTTATCCGCGCGATGCGGGTTGTCTTGCCGGGCATCATCGGTTTGCTTGTCGCCATATTGGCGTTCAGCCCATTTACCGGGCAGCAGGAGCTCAGCTTTGTCCTGAACAAAGACGAAGTGAATCTGTCGCGTGAGCGGTTGCGCGTTGTTGAGGCACTCTATCGCGGCGAAGACAGCAAGGGTCGGCCCTTTTCGCTGCGCGCGGGTAGCGCTGTCCAGAAGACATCGGTACAACCTGTTCTCGACATGACATCGCTGTCGGGCCGGATATCGTTGCAGGACGGCCCAGCCTCCATCATCGCACAGCGCGGCAGCTATGACCTTGGCAAGGAAACCATGCGCGTCACTGGCCCATTGGCGGTTGAATCGCCGGGCTATGACATGGTCGTCAGCAATGTGGAGCTGTCGTTGAAAGACCGGACGATGCGGAGCTTTGGCCCCGTGAGCGGCCGCACCAAGGTCGGGACCTTCCGTGCAGGACGATTGCGCGCTGACCTCGATACGCGCATTATCCGGCTAGATGGCGGCGTTCGTTTGCGTATCAACCAGAATGCGATTAAGTGAGGCCAACATGAGCAAAGCTTCTATCTCCTTTGGACTGGCCGTCGCATTTGCGGGCATTATGATGCTGTCTTCGGCGTCGGCGCAAACCATTCGTAACCATGATAGCAACGCCCCTGTAGATTTCGCTGCCGGTTCGATGGAGCTGCAGGATCGCGCAGACCGCGTGGTTCTTGCCGGCGGCGTAACTGCAACGCAGGCGGGGCTTACGCTCAAGGCAAATCGCGTGACAGCGGCCTATTCGGATAATGGCGGCGTGGACGTAAATCGCCTCGACGCCACAGGCGGCGTGACCATCACCAAAGATGATCTGCGCGCAACCAGCAGCTCGGCCATATATGATCTAGACTCCAGCCTGATCACGCTGATTGGCAATGTGAATCTGGTGCAAGGCAGCAATCGGCTAAACGGCGGCAGACTTGTCATTGATCTCAATTCAGGCCGATCAACCCTCAATGCCGGTGGCCCTGCCAATACAACCAATTCAGGCGGCCGCGTTACCGGTTCGTTTAGCGTTCCACAGCGCAAAAATTAGGGGTCAGCCCCGAACAGCCCCTAAAACGGGGCAGCATAAATCATGCCAATTGCAAAATGGGTCAGCATTCATTAGCTGTCTGTTAGATATCAACGGCAAAATCGCGGGCGAAATTTGGATATGGACAGCATGACTGCAACTTCTCCCGCTGCGGATGCGACGACGCAAGACGGCGTGCAATCCGGACTGGGCGTCGTTTCCATCGCCAAAAGCTATGACAAGCGCGCGGTATTGACCGATGTGTCGCTGTCGGTTGCAAAGGGCGAAGTGGTGGGTCTGCTTGGCCCAAATGGCGCGGGTAAGACCACCTGTTTTTATTCCATCATGGGGCTGGTAAAGCCCGACAGCGGCCGCATCACATTGGATGGCGCGGACATCACCAACCTGCCGATGTACCGCCGCGCGATTTTGGGCTTGGGCTATTTGCCGCAAGAAACATCGATTTTCCGTGGCATGACCGTTGAACAAAATATCAGCGCTGTTCTGGAAATGGCAGAACCCGATGCAGATGCGCGCAATGAGCGGTTGGAAAAATTGCTGGGCGAATTTGGCCTCACCCGTTTGCGCAGTGCACCCGCCATGGCGCTGTCCGGTGGCGAGCGGCGGCGCTGCGAAATCGCCCGCGCGCTGGCGGCCAATCCGTCGATCATGTTGCTCGATGAACCTTTTGCCGGCATCGACCCGATATCCATTTCCGATATTCGCGACCTTGTGAAAGAATTGAAAACCCGCGGCATCGGCGTGCTGATTACCGATCATAATGTGCGCGAAACGCTCGATATCGTTGACCGCGCCTGTATCATTTATGGTGGGCAGGTTCTGTTCGCAGGGTCGCCCGAGGCGTTGGTCGCCGATCCCAATGTGCGCCGCCTGTATCTCGGCGAGAGTTTTGCAATGTGATTTGCGGCGATGACGGAACCATAACGTCATGGCATTAGCACCCCGCCTCGATCTTCGCCAAAGCCAGTCGCTGGTGATGACACCGCAACTGCAGCAGGCAATTAAACTGCTGGCATTGTCGTCGCTCGAAATTGAAGCGTTCATCGCGGAAGAGGTGGAACGCAATCCCGTTTTGGAAATAGGCAGCAGCGACGCGGCCCCTGATGTGCCGGCCGAGGATTTCGCACCCGCTTTGGACGACAGTGGCGAGCGCGCCAGTGACGACCTGCTGCGTGGTGATGGCCAAGGCCCATCGGACGCGCTTGATGTCGATTTCAGCGCGGAAACGTTCCACCATGACACCCCGTCCGACAGTGTCGGCGGGGCCGATGGCATGCTTGGGCTTTCGGGCAGCGCAGCGCCCAGCGGCTTTGACGCCGACGGCCCTGATTTCGACAGCTTTGCCGCGCGCGATGTCAGCCTGCGGGAACATTTGATGGCGCAGGCAGGATCCAGCCTGTCCGGACGGCAGCTGTTTCTGGTCCAACAGATTATCGAACATATCGAACCCACGGGCTATGTTGGCGAAGACCTGATGGCGGCGGCCTACAGGCTTGGCGTTCCCATGGCGGAAATGGAGGCGGCGCTTTCGGCGTTGCAGCGGTTCGATCCAACCGGCGTTGGCGCGCGAAACCTGTCCGAATGCCTCGCCATTCAAGCGCGCGAGGCGGATCGTTATGACCCCTGCATGGCCAAGCTTATCGACAATCTCGACTTGGTGGCAAAGGGTGCGTTTGACCAGCTTAAGCGCATGTGCCGCGTCGATGACGAAGACCTACGCGATATGTTGATGGAACTGCGCGGCTATGATCCGAAACCCGGCTGCCGGTTCGAAAGCGAAGATATGCTTGCGGTCACGCCCGACATATTCATCACGCCACGCGGCGAAGGTTGGGCGATCGAACTGAACAGCGCCAACCTGCCCCGCATTCTCATCAACCGCAGCTATGTTGCCGAGCTGGGGCAAGACAAGGCCACAAAAGCCTGGCTAAGCGACTGCATGGCGGATGCGAACTGGCTCATCAAAGCCATGGATCAACGACAGCGCACCATCGTCAAGGTCGCCACCGAAATTGTGAAGCAACAGGACGGCTTTTTTCGCAAGGGCGTCGCCCATTTGCGGCCACTCACGCTGCGGCAAGTCGCCGATGCCATCGACATGCATGAATCCACCGTCAGCCGGGTGACCAGCAACAAATATCTGCATTGCGGACGCGGTCTGTTTGATCTCAAATATTTCTTCTCATCGGGCGTTCAATCCGCCGACGGAGAGGGCGCGTCGGCTGAGGCCGTCAAAAGCCACATCAAATCCCTGATTGATGCCGAGGGCAAAAAGATACTGTCCGATGACACGCTGGTCGATTTGTTGACGGCAAAAGGCTTTGACATTGCCCGCCGCACCGTCGCGAAATATCGCGAAGCTATGGGTATCGGATCGTCCGTGCAAAGACGGCGGCAAAAGAAAATGGGCCGCTAATCACGCCGCCAGATGTGAACCCGCTACGGTTTCGCGGTCGATAAGAATGTGCTCCGCCAATATATGGTCGCTGACCTTATCGACGTCGATTGCAGCAACAGGGTCAGACATTGGCACGAGCGTAGCCACAAGGCCAAGGCGTTTACCCGCAATGGTCAACGCCTGCCGCAATCCAATCGTACGGGTGAGCGCGCGCAGGGCCAACCGCACCCCGAAATGCATGAACAGGCGCCATGCTTTCTTGCGATCCTGTTCAGCCTCTGCCCATAAATCGAGTGCGAATGCGGACTTGGGGCTCATCAACGCAAAGAGATTTGCGCCGGACCATGCGCCGTCCGAAAAACGCAACCAGGTGCGTTTGGCATCGGGAAACTGCGCCAACATCGTCTTGCGTTCCACCATCGCAATGGCAACGTCGCCATCGGCTTTACCCAGAAATTCGGCGATCATATCGATGGTTAACAAGGGGTGGTCCGCGGTGGTCACCAATATCGGCGACGAGAATCCTAACGCATCCACCTGCCGTTTGATGCTCAGCGATATACTGCTCAGGCTTTCGACCAACGTCGCGCCACCTGCGGCATCTACCGCGGGACGCAACGCGTCGGGTTCCTGACATAGGACAATGATTTCACCGATAAGCGGCGATGCACGCAGCGTGTGCACGACATGGCTAATCATCGGCTCGCCGCGCACGGGCACCAAAGCTTTCAGCTTCAGCCCGAAATGCTGTGCAAACATATCCGTACCAGGCCTTTGCCCGGCAAGGACGATGCAGGTCCATTGCGCTTGCAAACAGCTTCTCCTAAACGCGTCCAAATCGGGGGGCACGCCAACGCATTTGGCATACCTTGGGGTGGGGCTTGGCGACCAAATATGAATATTGCAATATATGATCTCGACAAGACCATAACCCGTCGCCCGACCTTTACCCATTTTCTGCTATTTTATGCGCGGCGGACCGCCCCCATTCGGCTGGCGTTACTGCCGGTCTGGATCGCGGCGATGCTGGGATATAAGCTTGGCCTATATGGGCGCAAACCCCTGAAACAATTTGGGATCGCGATGTTTATCGGGCGCAAAATTTGTTCGGACGCTTTATCCAATATCGTCGCCGATTTTACCGAACGGGTTGTGCGCGAAGGCCTTCAGCCGGGGGCCATTGCACGCATAGACGCCGATCGCGCGCGCGGGGCGTTGCTGGTGATGGCAACCGCTGCACCGCATTTTTATGCGGGCCACATCGGCGCCAAAATTGGTTTTGATGCGGTTATTGCGACGCGTCATATCGGCGAAGCAGACGGCCAACTGATGCACCGCATCGACGGCGAGAATTGCTACGCCGCAGAAAAATTGCGCCGTGTGCAGGAATGGCTGTCGCAACAGGGCATTAACCGCAAAGATGCGCATATCCGTTTCTATTCGGACGATCTGAGCGACCGGAGCACTTTAGACTTCGCTGACGAAGGCTATGCGGTGAACCCCTCCAAACACTTTATGAAGGCTGCTGCCGAGGCCAATTGGGGCGTGCTCGATTTCCGCAGCCCTAACGAGGCATCTTCAGCTAGCTAAGCTTTCAATATATCGCCCCAAAGCCTCAGCGCCGCGGTCCGAGGCTGGACGCGGATCGCTTTGGTCGGCGGTGTAGGCCATCCGCTGCTCCTGCGCATTGCGATATTGGGCGGCAATCTGCGCATGATCGGGCAATAATGCTATCAACTGCTTGGCCGTGCGGACAACCGGACCGTTGTTCCAGAAATCATATTCGGGCGCGCTACCGGGCACGGCCGCACTGTGCGTATCGATGAAAAAACAGGCGCGCGGGCGGTGCAGAAATTCATACACCTGGCTTGAAACATCGCCAATATAGACGTCTGCGGACAGGGTGTAGCTCATGTCAAATAGGCGCGCGCTATCCACATCGATCCGGATATTCGGGGCATCATAATATTTGGGATCAATATCTGGCCGTGTGCGGGTCACGCGATATTCGGGCGAGATATGCACCTTTTTATAAAATAGCATCACATGCGGCGCAAAGATCAGATTGTAACGGTCCGCATTCTGGTAAAAAAATTCCAATATGTCGGTCCCGTGATCGAACCAACTGGACATATGGGGATCGAAATGCGGGTTGTATAAAAACGTCGGCTTGCCGTTGTCGAAAAATGTTTCAGGGGTGCGCCCCCGCAAAATGTCGAACTTTGGATAACCGATGATCCGGCAGCGTTCGGGCGTGGAAACGCCAGCATCCACCATCTGGTCCACAACCTTTTGTCCGCTGACCATCAACAGGTCAAAGTCGCGGAATGCAGGGTGAAAAGACACATTCCGGTCCCCCGCCCCATGGGGTACACAGACAAAGGCAGGGCAATGTTTGCGGCGGCGAAATTTGGTCCAATGGCGTTTCAGGGTCAGGCAGGTGCGTTCCGTCGACACGATGGCGACGGATTTCCGTAAGAACGCATTATGCCAATATAGACGCAATATCCGGTGAACGGGCACAAGCCTGTTCAGGCCGTTGGTCAGCGTCTTGAGCCATTCGGGTAACGCCAGCGACCGCCAATGCAAGGCGGCAATCTGTTCAGGCGTCAGCAGCCTTTCGACCTCTTTTCGCGTCACGTCACTGCCAAAGGCAACAGTCGCCCGATAGGATTTTTCGCGCAACGCAAATGCGCCAGCTATCCCCGCCAAATGCGCCACTTGGTGACCAGCATCATGGTTGAACAGGAAAATGACGTCCGATTTGACGGACGCCGCGGCCTTCTTGTGTCGTGGATTATTCATACAAAGCGGCATCTATCGCCATTGATAGATTTTTGCGACCAGTTTGCGGCACGTTCAATTTTTTACCTGCACATCATGACATGGCTTTGATTAACGGCGGAAGTGCACTAGTCCCGCAGACTGATCGGGGGTCTGGCGTAATGGCTGAACAAAAACAGGGGAGTGGGCGGCGCATTTTGCAATCGGGCGCCTGGCTGTTCTTGCCAAAGACCACCTCCGCGGTGCTCAGCCTTATTTACCTTGCCGTTTCTACCCAAAGCTTGGGTGCGGCAGAATTTGGCAAATTCATGCTGATCTTCAGCTTTGCCCAGACGATATCCAGCTTCACATCATTCCAGACGTGGCAAATATTGATCCGCTATGGCACGACGTTGGTGCACACAAAGTCCGATCAAAAGCTGGCCGAACTCACATGGTTTTGCCTGATCCTTGATATCATCGGGGCATTGCTGGCGTTCCTGGTCGCGATGGTCGGCGCATGGGCGCTTGCATATAATCAAGGCTGGAGTGATTCAGAGGCAATCGCCGTGGTCGGCTTCACGACCCTTTTGGTGCTGTCCGCCCGTTCGACACCGACAGGGCTGCTGCGCATCAACGACCGCTTTGGCGATGCCGCCATTCCGGACATGCTGGTGCCTATCATCCGCCTTATCGGCACCGGCATATTGGTGCTGACACAGCCTACAGCATGGGGGTTCCTCGCGGTGTGGCTGTTGTCCGAAATGGTGCCAACGATATGGGTTTGGGTGAATGTTTTGCGCCGGCTTAAATTGCCGCTGCGGCTCAGCAGTATGCCAACGCTGCACGGCTTTCAGGAAAGCTTCCCCGGCATTACCAAATTCGCTTTATGGTCCAATATGGGATCCAGCTTTAAGCTGACCAGCCAACAAGTGGTTGCGGTGGTCGTCGGCTTTTCCGTCGGTGCAGCGGCGGCTGGATTTTTCCGGCTTGGCTATCAATTGGGTCAGGTGTTTGCCCGTGTCGGCGACGCCATATCGATGGCAATATTCACCGAATATGCCCGCGTTGCGCACACCGTCGACGCCAAAGATGCCAGCAACTTGCTCAGCCGCATGATTAAAGTGTCCGGCGTTGCGGCGGTGCTCGTTTTGGCAATTGTCGGCTTCACCGGAAAGCCGGCTTTGATATGGATATTTGGCGCAGAGTTTGTCGCCGCTTATCCGTTGGTATTGATCTTGGGCACAGCCACCGCCGTCCAATTTGCCACATTGGGGCTGGAGCCTGCGCTGCTTACCGCGGGCAAGGCTGGGCGCGTGATGCTGTGCAGCCTTGCCGGCGCGATTGTCGTGGTGCTGATGATGATTTGGCTTATGCCCATTTATGCCGAGGTTGGTGCAGCATTCGCGATGTTAGGCGCAGCGGTGGTCAACGCCGCGCTGCTGGTCATTTCCTATCGGCAAAAGATATTGGCCCCCAAACCCGCAGACGCGGCTTAACGCGGCCCGTGCGCCTTTATAAAGGTCGTAACATCGGTAATGACAGACGCCTTGTTCCGGAAGGGACGGGCGACCGCCATAATGATATCGGAATGGCCAACATCGGGATAAATTTTCAGCTGCTGTTTCCCGCCCAGCGCGGCAATCCGTTCCGACAGGACCTTGCTGTTGCGCGGTTTCACCACAGTGTCCTTGTCCCCCGTCAGCAACAACAATGGCGGCGCATCGGGGCGCGCATATGTAATCGGCTGGGTCTCGGTTAAGTCGGGCCACTGGCCAAAGGCAATTTTTGATGACTCGGTGGTGAACGGCAAGAAATCATAAGGGCCGGCTAGCCCGATCACACCTTTAATAACGTCCGTACCAAGACCCTGCGTTTTCAAATAACGCGGATCGAGCGCCGCCATCATCGCGATATGCGCGCCGGCGCTGTGTCCCATCAGGAAAATGTCGTCTTTGTTGCCCTGATGCTTGGCGATATTTGCGTGCACCCAAGCGATGGCCGCCGCTGTGTCGTCTACAAATGCGGGGAAGCGAACCTTTGGCGATTTGCGATAATCGGCAATGACGGTGACAAAACCGCGCGATGCAAATGCACGACCCAAAAAGCCATAACCTTCCCGCTCACCATCGCGCCACGAACCACCATGAAAGAAGATGAGGACGGGGTAAGGCGCAGATGCGGCGCCTTCAGGCGCATAGATATCCAGCTTCTGCCGCGCGTCGGTGCCATAAGCGATTGCCGTCACGGGCGTGCCATCAAACTCGGCCGCCCCGGGCGCCCACCGGTCCGCAAAATCGAGCTTTTGTGGATCGCTCTTGTTCCAGAGCCATAAGCCGGAACCGACAAGCGCAAGGAGCAAAGCAATAAGGATATATTTGATCATGCGCGCTATGTGCCGGTTAACCAGTGGAAACACAATGACAAACGGGCGTTGGGATACCCCTGTTACCCACAGCATTGAATAAGCCTCAGGCCAACATCGGCGCTTGCCTAACGTCTTGGTTCAACGCATTGTCATTCAAGGGCAGATAATGGGGGTGGAATGTGTCCGAGATAGTCACAGCTGTCCAAAGAGGCAGTCAAGTTTATGTCTATGACGCCGGACAGCGTCAGCTATGCTCCGTATTTGCCGGCACTGGACCGAATGACGGTCTGAAAGGATATACATCCAGCACGGTCAGTGTGCGTAGAGGCAGCCAAATCTACGTTTACGATCATAAGGGTCGCCAAATTTCCAGCGTATTTGCTGGGAAGTGATGCACGCATTTATTCTTGGGGGAAGTTGATTGAAACTACGTCGTCATAGGGTGCTGGGGGCATGCGTGCTGCTTTCCGCTTGTGGAGGCGGTGGCAGCACATCGCCCAGTTCTCCGATCATCACGATACCCTCGAACCCCACAACACCGACACCGCCAACTCCGATTGCTTACACGAGCGCGACCCTCAGCAAATCCTACCAAATCCACACAGCATCCTCATCTGACGTGGTCCCCGAATATGTTTACGGTGGCGTGACGAACCCCAGAGGTATTGCGGACATTTTCCCTCAAGGCAGCATATCTATAGATTTCCAGAAGGATCGGTTCCCCGAACTGATCATTCCGCTGAACAAGGCATATGGCACGCCGGTTTTTGCGCGCTTACCATATATCTACCTTTCCAATGATAATGGTAGATTAGAGTTTCGGCAGGCCGTTAACGACCAATTTCCATCTGTTTTTGGCGCACGGCGATCTGCGTCTTTAACCGTCAACGGAACGCCGGCAGCATTCTTCGTCGCGCATAACGTGTCTGGGGTGTATAATGATCCCACGGCATATGGCACGGCAGTATTGGCCTTAGGCGGTGCAAGTGGGACGAGGGTACGGGCAGACCTTATTCCCCGCCTGACTACGCAACCGGGTCTTGCGGCGAATGGAACCGATGCCCACGCAATGGCGACAGGGGACATTAATGGTGACGGAAAGCATGATATCCTGATTGCCAACTGGCGCCACAGGGAAGGATTTGAACCCTTGTTCTTGTTTCAAAATGCCGAAGGTTCCTTCACCTCCAGGTCGAGCAGCTTTCTGGATCAACTGAACTCCGTTCCGCCGCTAAACCCAACCCAAATCCCCAACGGGCAGAATAACTTGTGGTTGGATGTACATCTCGCCGATTTCAACGGCGACAAGTACGACGATATTGTTGCCGGATTTGGGCACGGTTCGGCGTACAGTTATGTTTTTTGGAACAATAAGGGTAATTTCAGTTTCGATGACAAGACGCCGCTTCCCGCAACGGTTTATGGTACAGAAAACACTCTCCATATGGAGACCCGAACCACGGATATGGATAAGGATGGGGATCTTGACCTCATAATCTCACACTCCAGATATTCCCCTTATTATGGCGGGGACTATCTCCAGATTATCCGAAACGACGCCGGTAAATTCGTCGATATCACCAGTGCGGCCATCAGGCAGGACAATTCTGATGTTTACGCAGGGTTCTTACAATGGTCTCCAGCGCTCTATGTCAAAGACGTCAGCAAAGATGGCAAAGACGATATAGTCTTTGCCCGGCAGGACGGCACGCTCAGGATTTTCATAAATGAGAATGGTGCGTCATTCCGTAACTTCAACGTGTCCCTTCCGCCTTCTCAAGGTAGCGGGAAGCTGATCGGTTTCGATGATTTTGACGGCGACGGGAATTTTGAGGCCGTGTATTGGCAATATGGCGGCACTGCCGACCGAAAGGATTATTTCGTCAACCTCTACAAACTCATATTCGCGTAAAGTTACACGGCACTATGCGGTGGTCGTTAGTGCGGTCCCTTGGATGCAGCAGAATGCTAATCACATATTTCATATAGGTAACACCCGCGCTGCGTTCTCGACGCTCTGGGTCCGCTAAAACGGATCCAGAGAGAAGTTAGGTCAATATCGCTGCTTGCCTAATGCCTTCGTTAACTCCATTCTGATTCTCGAGCAGAATTCCTGGGGGGTGGAGGTTTTGTGGACGAATTACCAACGAGATTTATATCATCATTTGTCGTCGAGTTCATAAGTGATTTCATGCACTTCTGCGTTGAAAAATATGGATTTTCTACTGACGAAATTAGCATTATTTGCGTGGTTGCAACGGAAAGCACTCGGGAAATCCGGCATGACGGATATTTGCTTAAAACCTATGGAGCCGAGGGTCAGGCTATCCCTGATGAGTTCAGATTTCCGGTCAGCGTTCAGTTCGTTTGTCGACGGTTGGGCATGCGGCGAGAAACGACGCGACGAAAACTCGAAGACTTAGCAAATAGAGGTTTTCTAAATAAAATTAAGGGCGGATATGCCCTACCAGCACAAACAAATGCTGCTGATTATACGCAGGAGTTGCGGGACTTCTTGGTAGCAAGAATCTCGAATCTGCAGACGTATATAGAAAAAATACCGGGATAATTCCGCCAGCGGCGGATCGGGAGCAACTGAATCCCGATGCCCAAATTGGGCAAACCGTGTTGTCGAAAACTTTTCTGATTAATATTTACCCTCCACGACTCGGGGATGTGGGGGCAGTTCTAGTGGCAGATACGGAACAAAAAGACGCAACCGATGCCTTGCTGGCCATTGGACAATGCATACAAACTGCAAGAAAAAAAAGCCGAATGACAGTGGCAAAGTTGTCCGCAAAGACCGCCATTTCAACGCGATTTATTGAGTATATCGAGGCCGGTGAGTTCAGTAAGCTCCCCGGACGATCGCATGTGCTGGGTTTCACACGATCTATTTGTCGAGAATTAGCATTGGATGCCGAAGAGGTTGTTCAGGCAATCAAGTCAGCGATGTATCCTGACCCAATGACGGAATTCGAACTAACGATTGCGCAACAGTTGCGACGCCCGCTGATCGCGAAGATCGTGAATGCGTTGAAATCTGTTCTGGACCGGCACTGAACGTTCGAAAACCTATTCTCTCGTTTTCGTGCGCGTAGTGGAGCAGCAATCAACTTAATTGGGTTGCGGTTCATAAAAGGCACAACGAATGATGCGTTAAAAAGACAACAAAAAAGGGCTCGCGATGTCTCGCAAGCCCTTGAATTTGTTCGGAAAAACCGAGTTTTCGGTTTAGCGCTTCGCTATTCGGTATTATAATATTATCCAACTAATTCAGTATATTATATGACTATGCCAAAATATGCTATCGAACTGCTATACAAATTATCAAGCGGGCCGCTTACTGCATCAAGTTAGCAGGCCTAGCTTTGCACGATAATTTGCCCCTTTAGTTGCTTGGATCGCCTAGCCGCTAGTCGACCCAATTCCGCATCCAACTCACCGCCTGCTGCGGCTTTATAGAGTGCTTGCAGGGCTGTTTTTACATCTGGCAAGGTTTTGACAAAGTTGGAATTAGCCTCTTTGTTCAGCATCAGCGGCTTATTCGCGTATCTGCATTGCACATAAAATCCATCGTCTTGCGCTATGAACCATGCACGGACGACGCGCTGACGAGTTATGGGTGAGCGAGCGCCGCTAGCGTCAGTCGTCCATTTTGGGACTGACACACTATACAGTTCGCCGCGCAACGCAGCGTCGGCGACGCTCAGCTGCTCTTCGACAGCCTTCATTAGCTTCTGCCGTCGCATTTCTTCGACATTATGCGTAGGACTGGGAGTGAAGTTTTTGAGATTGAGTTTCGCCAATTGCGACATGCCTTGCCTCCATCATTAATAGAGAAATGCTGCTGTCGATTGATGGGTTTTCCTACCTAAAAAGGCATAAGTTAAAAAGGGAAACGCCCAAACGCTGTGTTAGATATCATCGTGCGTGCGTTGGCGAGGTGGCGAGAAACAAGCATGGAAATGACACGTGCGCGGTCAGCATCACTGTAGGGCACTTCGTCGTCCTTCTCTCTTTGATGATAGATTAGCCCGACTGCGCTAGACAACATCATGTTGGAACGTTTGCCTCCAGCAGCAACTGTCTTTTCGCGCTCATCGTAGAGCTCAAACGCTAGCTTTATTGCGTTGCGGCGAGCTGACCGGAAAAGGTGGTAGCGCGCCTTACTTTGACGTGGATCGCGCACTGACCGGCCTTTGGCAAAGCTAACACTGCGCCGTAAAATACGTTCAATGGCGTTATCAATATGACCTCTTTGACTATACAAAGGGATTGCCACCAGAATCGTGTCTTCGCGTGCTAGCGCCGCTTGCGCGTCGGTAGCCGTGTTTATCTGCATAGTTGACGATTCAAATGTGGGTTCAGCGAATAAAAACGCGCCCCGCTCTTCACCAGTTGCCACTTTGGTTCGCCACCAATTGCAGAACGCAAGGGCCCGGTTACCTTCGTATGTTACATCACCAAAATCATCATAAATACTGGTTATTTTGAGGCGGTCGAGTTCGGACAAGTGGCCGAGCGTGCTAACATCACCGCCAGTCTCACACAGCGCTTGGTAGTCCTTGTTTAAGGTCAGTGCATACCACCACCAAAAATAGACGCACTCTTGCAGCGCGCCCTCGTCAGGCTGTTTGTAGCTACCAAACTTAGGGTGGCCGGAGATAAAATAGCGACGCATTTGTTATCAGTTATCAAACTTTCAAACACCTGTAAAACGACAAAAATCGCTCATCTGCTAAGGTGAATTTGTCGCTGGGAAATGGCGACGAACACGAAAAAGGAAAAAATATGTCAAAGAAGGTATTCACACTCGCCAACGCTCTTAGCTCTGAGAAAAAGTCAGCTGCGATGGCTATTTACAAGCAAGCAGTTAGGGCAATTGCCGACCAACATTACGTTAAGCCCTCAGATTGTGACTTTACGAATTTGAGCGCCGAGTTTGGCCAGATTTGGGTAAGCTTGTTTGCCTACGAAGGATACGAGCTACTTGCCGACTTATATGCAGAATCTAACAACGCATTCAATTATGCAAATCTATTTTACGGCGGTCGGCGTAAGTTTGCTCAGATCGCAAACGAAGTTTTGCCAAAAAAAGACCGTTGCGACGACAAGCGGATTCGTCAGATAGCGAAGCAGCTTGGCTACTATGTAACCATCGTTACGCGCGAAGCGATGATTGAGCGGGGATATCAAAATGGGATCAACCTGAACGTAAGCATGTAGGCCTACGCATCGCGCGCTTTGTATCAGCTGATCTGCAAAGCGCGTCAGAAGCTCTTCCAGCTTTTCTTTTCGTTCTGCCATGTTTCGCCTTGTTTGGCGCAGAAGGTAACGAGAAAAATTCGTGCAATCTAGCTATTGTGTAGCACTAATGACCAGTGGCTTTTGGCACTTCGCACTCAGCGCACTGAGTAAGATTGCAGCGGTAATATTACCCTTATCTCTCATTGTCTCGCTGCCCTGTCGCAGCCTGTCCGCACAGATCGCAAGCGTGCCTAAACTTGGTTGGGCACGCTTAAAGCGTATGGAACGCATGTAGCATTCGCTCCGGCCAAGCCAGTTACGACAGAACTCTTGCTCGCTGCGAACTAATTTAGCCTGTTTTAACTCTCCAAAAATCTCAAAAATAACCGATTTTTTCATCCGTTTTGCACTCCGTTGCTAAATAACTGCAGATACAAAGTGCCTGACCAGCACACTGTATTTATCTGCCGAAAATGGGCCGGTGAAAGGATAAGGAGCATGCGCACATATCGGTGGCGTGCAGATCTTGTCTGCCCCGTGTGCTTTTGCAGAGGCGACACAACAAGCGCAGCGCGGTGAGGGCTTGTAAAATATCTACCGCGCACGAGTGGGAACAGGAGAATTTAACCCACAAACGCTATGCAGGGAGCGGACAACTTGCATAGCGTTGCGTTGCTACTAACTCCGCACACGTAAAGGCTACAGAGTAACCGGGCCTACCGAAAGGTTGTGTGTGTCCGCTGACCGAATAACTCACAGAAAGTTTGTCGGTTAATGGGAGGCTGAAAACAGCCTCCTTTTGACCTCAAATCTACAGAAAGACACAAGGACCAAAAAGTTCGCTGATGATTGGTGAATTTGAGCGAACGCGAAAATGATAGCCAATCAGATAGCGAATGCGGAGCAGCTTGCTGCAACGCAGATTATGTTGAAGGCACCGACTACTTCCAAGCAGCCTCAAGCCATACGGTAGCCAACAAAGGCTGCAACAGCCCAAATTACCAACCACTTCAAAACGACACGGATCATGCGTTACACCTCATATGCGCTTGCTAACGTCACATGGTAGGCATTCCTAGTCGATGTCATAGGGCGCAATGTTAGAGAACATATAAAGTCTAACATTACGCTGAAAAACCCCAGTTTTCTGTGGATTTCATTCTTCCCGTCGTTTCGGTTGCTCTTCAGAATGTGTGAAAATACGCTTGTGCGTAATAAAACCACACATTGAAGAGGCTAGAACATGAAACAGGCAAAGCTACTCAATGAAAGCGAGTTTAAGCGTTTGAGTGCTGTCGTTGACAGCTTACGTCACAGGACACGAAACCACACTGCAATTGCACTCAGCTTTTACGCAGGGCTGCGCGCATGCGAGATTGCAGCTTTGAGGGTGGGCGATGTGTACGACACGCAAGGAAAGCCCAAAGATACGATCTACCTATCAGCAGCGCAGACTAAAGGCAGTGAGAGCAACACAGTGCTAGTCAACAAGCTGCTTCGTATGCAGCTACAGCGTTACGCTGCTGCCAGCCCGTTCATTTTACACAATGTTACCAGACCGCTGATTAAGAGCGCGAAGGGTGGCCACTTTACACCTCAGACAATCGTCAACTTGTTCCAACGGCTTTACAAGCTAGCTGGAATTGCAGGCGCTAGTAGCCACAGCGGGCGACGCCAATTTGTGACGGAGTTGGCGGATAAGGGCGTGAACGCACGAGTAGTGCAAGCACTTGCCCGTCATAAACACTTATCCACCACCCAACGTTACATCGACTTGAATGAGTCCAAGCTACGCAAGGCAGTGGAGTTGGTCGGTTACTGACCAGGTGGGTACTTGGGCGGGTATGGCTTAAACATAGGGCCAGACTTAGGTCGATAGCGCTTACGCTTGGTGGGCTTGGTTAGCTTGGGTTTCGACTGCGGCTTTCGCTTTGGGAACGCTGGCAGCTTGCACGCTTTTTCAGCGACAGCAGCTTGAGGCCAGACAATATCCGAAATGCGCATAGAATTATTTATCAGCTTTCGTAGGCCGTTCTAAATTCCGATATTGCCTAAATAATTGGTGATAATTCCAGCTTAATTGACCCATAATTGGCATAGGTAAAACGTACGAAAATCGTGCAGTTCAACCGCTTGTCGATTCACCGTCAGTTTGTGCGACGAGGTCGATGATCGCCTTCATTTTCTCCGCATCAAGCTTGCCGAGTTGGAACTGTTCTAGTGCGGCGGCAAGGACAGGGTTAGCACTGGGTGCAACGCTTTTTTTAAGTATCGGTTTAAACTTAGTGATCTCGTGTCTGCGCTGTTTGGACATCACGTGACTGTAGTGCTGCTCAATCTGCTTCACGCCGCAACCCATGTTCAGCGCTAGATCGTAAATGCCTACATCGCCTTTTTCCAAGCGCATGGTCGCATAGCTGTGGCGCAGCGAGTAAAGTGAGCGTTTATCGCCATCCTTGTCATATAGCAGTCCGTCTTCACGTTCCGCATATGGCACGCGCTTTAGAAAGTTTTGGAAGCCTTTGTTGAGATCATTGAAGGGCTGTGGCTTGCCCATTTCGTCTTTGCTTTGCCCAAACCACACATAGTCATCAGGCGCTGGATGCGGCGACTTCTCCATCCATTCTTTAAGCGTCTTATTGCCCGTCGGCTGTGTTTGTACGTGCCGAACTCGGCCGGTCTTTGTGGCCTTACGCACGGCAATATCTGCGATGCTAGCTTCACTGCCATCGACTGCCACATCTAAGCTTACGTCCTGCCAGCGCATCTCGCGTGCTTCGCCCACGCGCAAGCCAGAGTTGGCTAAGAATATGATCAAGTGATAGAGTTGCTGGCGTTGAAGCCTGTGCCAAGCGTTGAGCTTTTCTTCTCCGAAAACACCTACGCAATCCCTATAGCTGCGCAGATAACGTGTCAGCGCGTCATACTCGTCGCCATCAAAGCCAGCGCGTCTGTTTGGTGTCCTATTTTGCACAGGTGCACGAAATTTTACTGTCTGCTGCAATCGCCCAAGTTCAGCTGCGTCGAAGAAGATTTGGTTAAGCGCGCTTTGCTCCATCAACAGCGTTTTGGCAGCTGGGTTAGCTTTAGCATTGTTCGTCGTGTTCGATTTTGCTTTGCGACGCTTGGGATTGAAGCGTTGTAGCCTTTGCCCTTCGTCTCGTTGCCAGTACGTTATCCGCCAATCCCAATAGCCTTTGACCACTTGCGGCGTGATCTCGTTCAGCATCATTGATGTACCGTCTGCATGTTTGAAATAGGCTTTGAAATAGCGGTCGGCGTAGCGCCTGTGCCACAGCTTACGATCTTCCCGCCAAGCATCATTTTTGACGTTGCGGTCGTACCAGTCATTCCAGTGCTGGTCGAAAGTGTACTCGTCCAAGCTATGCCCAAGCCGCGCCGCTTGCTGGAGTCTTAGCAGCTCGCTTTTGGCAAACTCGTAAGCGTCTTCGTAGCTGGTTAGTTTGGTACTGCGGGTGACGTAGCCTTTTCGACCGCCAATCTTAAGCCGCATGTACCACTTAGCTATACGGTGCTGCTTGGCATTGGGGACAGCGATTGTGAGATCGCGTTGAAATAGCACAAGAGTGCCGCCGAAATGTTCACGCCTTCTTTCATAAAAAGCCATGTATCAGAATCGAACTACGCCGTATTGCGCAACTGACTTCTCGTAGAGGGTTCGGCGGGTTGCTGTATCGATCACACTGACATTAAGAATAGCAGAGTCGCTGCCGTTCTGTGCCACCAAAGAAAACGAACCCCTTACAGGCATCACAATTTCGGCGTGAAACGGGTAAGCAGCTGTAATGAAATTATTAAAAGCCGAAAGGTCGTCATTCGCACCAAAGTAGTACCTCCCGTTCGCGCGAATTTCGACACTTGTCTTATCCAAACAAACCAACAGATTGAACTTACTCCCGCGTATCAGACACCGAATTACAATCGAACGAGGATGGGTAATTGCGAGCTGCTTTTGGTCCGCAGCAATTTTTCTTGCTCTAGCTTGCTGGTCCCTAACGGATTTTTCTCTAGCCAATCTCCGGCGCAAATCCTCCGCTTCCTTTGCCCGCCTAGCTTGCGCTCGCTGCTCCTCAGCTAATGCAAAACGTTGCTGTTGAATTGATGTCGCTGTCAAACCGGCCAATTTGGACGCCGCCAGTTTATCACTTAAATATGATAGCAGGGTCTCCTCATTAGCTGGGCCAACGTAGCTAGCCTGAGTCATTTCTTGTAGAAAAACGTCGTACGTTTGCTTTGTTCGGATGTCATAACTGGAAAACTTCCGCCAATTATCTGGTGAGAATCGATATCGGAAGTCGTACTCTGCGAAACCGCTTACATCAATTCCGCTATTATTAAGATGAGTTGTGAATACATCAGAGAGTGCGTCGCCAGCAAATGCAGCTCCTTCTTTGAGCACTACGCCGTCGGTGTGAAGTCTATCTTTAAGCGCGTTTGTCACTTGAATGGTATCAAAGAAAACCTCACACCTTTGTTTATCCGCAGCAGCGTCAGTAAAATAATTTACTGCCCAATCGTAGGAAACATTTTGAGGTGTTTCGCCGAGCAAACGATTTTGAAAAAATTGGCCCGACTGCTGAAACTCTGATGGCAAGGTTGATTGGTCTTCGCTCAGCACTCGGTAACCGCTGTACCGATAACGCGGCTCTGCAGCTACTGCTGCAAGTTCATTCATCGGAAGCGTCGTGCATACGTTATATGCTCGGAGGCGATTGGCACCAGTTTGGCCGTAGTCACTACGCATCAAAACTTTATAAGCGTTTCCAGCAGTCAAAAGTTCACTAGTTAGCGGTTGCGCCAGCGCCTTATAAGACGCCCTTTCATTTACGATTTTGGCAAAAACGGTCTTTTGCTTCTCATATTCGAAAGACGCTGTTGGGGTTCTATTTCTATCTTTGCTTTGATAGTATCCCCTTGCAGAGAGCTGAGCTTGTAACACGAGATAATACTCGTTGTACCCACCAACCATTTTATTTTTAATTAACCCGTTTTCCGACCAACTTTTCGTATCGCGCTTACGCGTACACTCCACAGGAGGATTGTCATCATAAAATAATATAGGCTTATCGCCGTATGTTTTCTTTAAATAGTCTTTAAATTTTAAAATTATGTATTTGTATAAAATTAAATCAGGCCCAATCTCCGAAAAAATTTCGCTGTGTACTTTTAGCGCGTCGACATCGATAAAATTCTTTACACAAGCTACATCTACACCACTGACAGGATCTAAACCACCTCCCACTAATAATACATCCAATTCAGATAAAAGATTTTTATCTGACGGTCGAACATAGGGAAAAAGTTCATTTTTATTTGGCTCTGTAAAAGTAGATATCTTTTTCTTTCGGTGAAAATGAAAATCTTCGGATTTAACTTCAGTTTTACTGTAAAGTGGTGACGAGTATTGATATTCGACCGTGCGTTGTGGTTTGCCGTTTTTAAAATATCCTACGGTTCTTGTGGTAGGCACATCGCTTTTTACGTCTAATATCTTATCTAGCCATCCAAAGCCGTGTGGCCTGTCTTTTTTCCATTCGCCGTAAAATACATATTTGACCGAATAGTCACTTCCAGCCATTGGCGACCTATATGTCGTTGTATAAGTACCCCTCGCAAAGCATTTATCAAATACCAACTGGCACGGAGGAAGCGTGGATTTTGTGGGCGCCGTTGATGGGTTGGAGCGTTGATTATTTGCAAAGAGGGGCGGGTTCAAAAACGCTGCACCGAGCAAGACCGCCAATTTTGCTCGAAGATACAAATTTTTTAACACGAGGCCCCTCCCTATTGGGTTTAGGACTAGCGAATATTGCTATATCGAGCAACCTTGCGGTTTAGGGCTGGCAGCAGCCTTCTTCGGAAGACGTGAAAAAATTATTTTTGGTGATTTCGACGAAATTCTCTCTCATTCATGCGTCGCTGGATGCTCTAGCGAATTTGCCCGCTGGGGTATCTGGCGTCATGTCGCTGCAACGGGTTCGGCGAGATC
Source organism: Sphingorhabdus sp. (assembly GCF_044374345.1). Lineage (GTDB taxonomy): Bacteria > Pseudomonadota > Alphaproteobacteria > Sphingomonadales > Sphingomonadaceae > Sphingorhabdus_B. The sequence goes on from NZ_JBILOS010000024.1 coordinate 23,902, forward strand.
ACTATCAAAACTAGGTTCGCGTTAACGCATGTAAAATATGCGGGGCGCATGTTGGACCTCGCTATGCAACTTGGCTCAACTGCTATCAAACTACGAAAATCGCTAAAACGAAATGACAGCATCGCTGCGGTTCTGCTAACGATCTGCTTCATAGAAATTGGGGCCGCCATTTCTGGCAACCCCAAAGTGACACATATCGTTTGAAATACGTTTGCGCGGCAAATGCTAAGGAGCAATTACCTTTGTCCAGCTTTTGTTGTTAAGTTCTTCAGTGACACGCGAGGCTACTCCTCCAATTTGCTGCTCCGACGAAGCCGAGCGGACGAAATATTGTCCTTTGCCGTCAACTATTCCGACCCATTTAGCCTGTTCATATTTGCTCAGCGCAGCGACACGTTGGCTGGAAATTCTTTGACCAGTCATCGGATCCCTAAACGTTAACGTGAGATCGACGGTAGCCTCAGTTCTACGGGAAGCTTTAAGGATAGGCACGCTCGATTTGCCTGCGTCATTGCCAGCGCGATTTACTACAACCTCCAAAATCAGGTCGGGCTTACCGAGCCTTACTAGAAGGGCGCCAGCATTCTCTGCTTTGGAGGCGACAAGATTTGTCAGAAATCCCTTATTCTTTTCTTCCACAAAGCCAGTCATTTCGATCTGAATGCCCTTACTCTTAATCGATGAAAAGTCGACCTGCGAAACTGCGGCTTCGCCAGCGATTGTCAGAACGTTTTGGGTTACAACTGACAAAAGACCACTGCCTTCCGTCTTCTGAGTTGTGCTGCATGCAGACAAGCCAGCTGTCAGACACACTGCTAAAAGTAGATTCCTAATCATTCCCACCCCCTTTTTGTAAAATCGATGCACCGCAGGTCTCAAAGGCGTCGCGCCTTACAGGCCCAGTTTGAGAACTTGCAATTTAAGCGAGTTTAACTAGCGTTTAACTTCTGCGCAATCGATTTGCTGAGCGCGGGCGTGAGGCTATCAGCGTGACCTAAAATGCTGTCAAAATGCTAAAATCGCTAAACCGGAACGACAGTGTCGCTGCGGTTCTGCTACAAATCTGCTACATAGAAAAAGGGGCTGCCATTTCTGGCAACCCCTTGTAATCCAACGACTTTCAGGTCGTTCGAGCTTAGCGCTTCGAGAATTGGAAGCTCTTACGCGCCTTGGCCTTGCCGTATTTCTTACGCTCGACAACGCGGCTATCGCGGGTCAGGAAGCCTTCCGACTTCACAGCGCTGCGCAGCAGTGGCTCATATTTCGACAGTGCCTGCGCAATGCCATGCTTGACTGCGCCAGCCTGACCCGAAAGGCCACCGCCCTTGACGGTTGCGATAACGTCATATTGGCCCGTACGCTCGGTGACACCGAACGGCTGGTTGATGACGAGACGCAGCGAAGGACGTGCGAAGTAAACTTCCTGATCACGGCCATTGACGACAATCTTGCCGGTGCCTGGCTTTAACCAAACGCGGGCAACTGCGTCCTTACGACGGCCAGTTGCATAAGCGCGACCTTGCGCATCAATTTCCTGTTCGCGAACGACAGCAGCAATCTGTGCTGGTGCCTGAACGTCGGCGCCCAGGGTTTCGAGATCAGCGAGCGAATTTGCAGTTTCAGACATTATGCACCCACCTTGTTCTTGCGGTTCATGGAAGCGACGTCGAGCGTCTTTGGCTGTTGGCCGGCATGCGGATGCTCGGTACCATTATACAGATGCAGCGCGCGCATTTGGGCACGACCCAAAGGACCGCGTGGAACCATGCGCTCAACGGCCTTTTCAAGGACGCGCTCAGGGAACTTGCTATCAAGTACCTTACCAGCGGTGATGCCCTTGATCCCGCCGATGTAACCGGTGTGGCGATA
>NZ_JBILOS010000025.1:0-25138 GCF_044374345.1 Sphingorhabdus sp.
GCAGCAACCGCATTGGCAATTGCAAGCAATTCAGCCTTGTTCGCGGCAATCGTGTTAGCCATGTTCTTAGTCTTCCTGTGCTTCGTCGTGAATGGGGTCTGCCTCAACTTCGTCGGCCCCATCGCTGTTGATGGGGGCAGTCGACGCAATAAGGCGGTCTGTCAAGAGCAGCTTGGCGCTGCCGATATTGGAAAAGGCGAATGTCAGTCGTCCGGATTTGCGGTCATCGACATGAATATTGTCACCGTCGACGCCAACAATATCGCCACGGATATTCTTGCGGCCGTCCATTGGTTCGGCCAGCTCAACCTTAACCTCATGGCCTGCCCAGTCGGTAAAATCGGCAAGGCGGGTCAATGGCCGGTCAATACCGGGCGAGCTAACCTCAAGCCTGTACGCTTCGACAATCGGGTCAAGCTCGTCAAATTTGTCGGATATACGGTGCGACAGTGCGGCACAATCATCGATGCCAAGCTGCCGCGTATCTGGACGCTCGGCCATCACCTGCAAGGTTGGCTCGTCGCTGCCCTGCCCGCCGGTTTCAAACCACGCGACACGCACCAGCGCAAAGCCGAGCGCTTCTGCTTCGGGTGCAATCAACGCAGTCAGTGTATTCAGGTCAGGCAAATTCAGTCTTTCTATACGGCATGCAAAGCTTCTGGCTGCCAGCCCCTAGTGGCGCTAGCCCTTCCAAGTTCTCACAATGTAAGGATGACAGCCGTATAGCGCCGAACTCTCTTATATGCAAGCCTCTTGCATATACGCCGGTCAGTACCCAACTGCGCTAAGCGGATATTTGAGGAGCACTTATACATGTCGAAATTATCATTCCTAATTGGCGCGTCTTTTTTGGCAGCGGCCTGCCAGTCATCCGTGAGTGATGCAGCGCCCACCGACAATGCATCGCAACCGTTCGATGTCACGGTGATGGCGGACTTTGAAGAGCCTTGGGCGATGACATTCGTTCCCGGCACGCCATATGCGCTGGTGACGGAGAAAAAAGGTAAGCTGAAGCTTTGGAAAAAGGACAGCGCAACTGTCGACGTCACGGGCGTACCCGCAGTCGCCTATGGCGGACAAGGCGGCCTGGGTGATGTCATTCTCCATCCCGACTTTGCGAAAAACAAGTTCGTTTACATCAGCTTTGCTGAAGCAGGCGAAGGCGGGTTCGGCGCTGCTGTCGCGCGCGGCAAGCTTAATGTTTCAGGAAACACGCCGACATTATCCGACGTTCAGGTGATCTGGCGTCAGGAACCAAAAGTTTCAGGCCAAGGCCACTTCGGACACCGTCTGGCATTTGGACCGGACGGTATGTTGTACATCAGCAGCGGTGACCGCCAGAAATTCGACCCTGCCCAAGATCTCAATCAAAATCTTGGCAAAATCGTCCGTCTAACCGATGGCGGCATGGTGCCATCGGACAATCCGTTTTACGACCAAGGCCGCGTGAAGTCGCAAATCTGGTCCTATGGCCACCGCAATCCGCTGGGCATCGCCTTTGATGCGCAGGGGCGTTTGTGGAACCAGGAAATGGGGCCCGCTGGCGGTGACGAGCTAAACCTTGTCAAGAAGGCCGCCAATTATGGCTATCCCACCGTGTCCAATGGTGATCATTATGACGGCCGCAACATCCCCGACCACGCGGCAGGCGATGGTTTTGAAGCACCGAAGCTATTCTGGAACCCGGCGATTTCACCCGGCGGCCTGATGATTTATTCGGGCAATATGTTCAAGGATTGGAAGGGCAGCGCATTTATCGGCGGCCTTGGCGCAAAAGCGTTGGTCCGCGTAAAATTGGACGGTGAAAACGCAACCAAGGCTGACCAATGGAATATGGGCGCCCGCATTCGTGAAGTCGAACAGGGACCAGACGGCGCCATCTGGCTGCTGGAAGACGAGCGTGCCGGATCGCAGGGCCGCCTGCTGAAGCTTACGCCAAAGAGGTAAAACGTGCGGCGGCGCTTAAGGCGCCGCCGTTACAGTTCCTGTTAGGTCCGCAAGAAACGCGCGAACGCGTTTCGCATTCATACCCAGATCGCTGACCCCAACCCGGCTAACCGATCGCATATCGACAATGCTGCCCTCGCCGGTTTCTGATGGACGAACGCGCAGCACCACATCATCCTTAAACTGAAAGAACGCGCTGGTCTCGGTTGCCTCAAAGCGGCCTTCTTCAGGTGAGGACACCGCAACGTCCCAACCACGCGCTTTGGCAAGACGTTCCGCCTTGGCGATGACCATGGGAACCGGTTCATTGCTGCGTACCGAGCGAATATCGCCATAAGCTTTTTGATGCAAAACCGCCCAACGTTGCAGCGGCGTGAGGCCCTTCATATCTTTATCATCCGCGCCGGGAATATTGTCGAGGTTGTCGGCGCGCAATGCCAAGGTCTGAAATGTCGGCGGGTCTGCCAAATCTGTCGAAACATCGTGGATCGCTGGCACGGTCAAGGCCGCCATCAAAAACGTTCCCACCCACGCAACATATGCAAGCGCAACAACCATACCGGTCCATCGACGCGCACGCGGCGGCGGGTTGACAGCTTTACGCGTGCGCCAGCCTTGCACTGCGCCAAGCAATAGGGCGCCAAGGCCCAGCAAAAACGCCCCGGCCACGCCCTTCAATCCAGATGTATATTCCCAATAACCCCAACCGGTTCCAACGGCAGAAACAAGCCCCCAAAAGAGCGCGCAAACGCCAGCGGCCAGGACAATATAGCCCCAATAGTCGATCTTCTTAAGAACAGGCTCAGCCTGCTGCGGGGACGCTGGAGATGCTTGCGCATTCATGGTCTCATGAGGAATGTCTTGCTCGTTCACCAAATTGTCTCCTGCCCTGCATTTTGTAACGGGCGCAGGCTAACCGATGTTCCAGACAAACGCAATTTGCCAAGATTACAGGGCAAGATCATCAATAATCGATTGGACAAATGCTGGCTGCAATGACAGGGGGCCCGCATATGTTTCGTCCAACATCCCTCTCGTGTGATTAATCATGCACGCAACGGCACTCTCGAACCTTGCCGATGGCGTTGTAGACGCGTTGCTGGATGATGCCTTTGGTCTCGACCGCCATCAACGCACCGCTTATCTGTTGCGCAAGGGCATGTCCGCCATTGGCCATTTGTCGCTCGGCATCTTGGACGGCGACGAGCTTGTCGGAAGCATTCAATGTTGGCCGATACGCATCAGCGATGCCGCATTGATATTGGTCGGCCCAGTCGCGGTCGCAAGTCATCGTCAGAATGCGGGCATTGGGACACGGCTCATGCAGCTGATGCTCGACGCAATGCAGCTGGACGATGCACCGATGGTGATGATTGGCGACCCTGAATATTATGGGCGATTTGGATTTAGCGCTGAAGGCACATCGGGTTGGACTTTGCCGGGCCCTTGGGAACCACGCCGACTTTTGCTGCGCAACCGGGCAATGCTGGCCTTGCCGGAACATGGCGTGCTCGGTCCAGCCGACTAAGCTTTGACGACCGTCCGCTTTAGCCGTATCGCCAGTCTATGCCTTACGAAGCCCCTGATCTTGCGAACCTGAGCCTTTCGGACATTGCCGAGCTTGTGGCGGCACGAAAACTGCCGCCGGTCGAAAGCTGGACGCCTGAACAAACAGGCGACAGCGAGATGCGTATCGCTGCCGATGGCAAATGGTATCATCAGGGCGGTGAGATCAAGCGTCCCGCAATGGTCCGCGCTTTTTCGAGCTTGTTGTTATGTGACGCCGATGGAAAGCACTGGCTTGTCACACCGCAACAAAAGCTGACCATCGCGGTCGATGATGCGCCGTTCATTGCGGTTGAATTGCAAAGCGAAGGTGAAGGCAAAGGTCGCACTCTCGCATTCCGATTGAACAGCGACGATCTGGTCTTTGCAGATGCCGACCACGCCATCGAAATGCGCAATGGCCTGCCGTATCTGCATGTGCGCGGCGGACTTTGGGCAAAGCTTGCACGGCCCGTTTATTACGAACTTGCCAACCTTGCGCTTGCCGAAGACGCCGAAGGTGTCACCATCTGCAGCAAAGGTGCGCAATTCAGCTTGATGGCGCCTGCATGAGTTGGCGGCATCGCATACATCAGGCGCTAGACCCCGCGCTGGATATCGAGATTGAGGATGAGCGCTACTTGGGTGACACGGTGCAACATCGTGCCGCTGCCGTCCTTATCCCGATAACCGACCGCGCCGAACCGGGCGTTATTCTCACCCAGCGCCCCACATGGCTGCGCAGCCATGCCGGCCAAGTCGCATTTCCCGGCGGCAAGGTTGATGACAGCGACGAAAGTTCGATCTTTGCGGCATTGCGTGAGGCAGAAGAAGAGTTGAACATACCGCCTGCCCGTGTCGAGGTAATCGGCGTGGCCGACACTTATTATTCAGGCAGCGGGTACAGCATTGCCCCCGTTGTTGGCATCATTCCGCCCGACCTTGAGCTTCAGCCCAACCCGCAAGAGGTGGAAGACTGGTTTGAAGTCCCGCTTGCGTTTCTGCTTGATCCTGCCAATTCCATCAAGAAAGAGGCCAACTGGAATGGGCAGCAGCGAAGCTATTACGACATGCAATGGGGCGAACGGCGGATATGGGGCGTAACGGCGGGGATAATCGCCAATCTGGTGCGGCGGCTGGCATGATTGCGGCACAGCTTCCTCACGCCGAATGGCAACAGGCCGCAGGCTTGAAAAAGGTGCTGGCGCTGTTGGCCGATTCTTATGGTGGCCCCCGATATGTCGGCGGCGCTGTGCGCGACACATTGTTGGGGTTGCCCGTTTCAGACGTTGATATTGCCACCGCATTGTTGCCCGAAACCGTTATGGACCGATTGGAAGCGGGCGGCGTCAAAGCCGTGCCCACGGGGCTGGACCACGGCACAATTACTGCGGTCGTGGACGGCAAGAATTACGAAATCACCACATTACGCCGCGATGTCTCCACCGATGGCCGGCGCGCGACGGTGGCTTTCGCAACCGATTGGCGAGAGGACGCCGCACGGCGGGATTTCACGATCAACGCTCTATATGCTGATCCCCAAACAGGTGAGGTTTTCGATTATTTCGGCGGCTTAACCGATCTTGAAAACGGCTGCCTGCGCTTCATCGGCGACGCGACGCAGCGTATCACCGAGGATTTCCTTCGGATATTGCGGTATTTCCGTTTCCTTGCCCGATTTGGCAGCGGTCCGGTGAACGCGGACGCGATCAACGCCTGCGCACAAGGGGCGCATGGTCTGACGGCGCTGTCACGCGAACGCATTGCGCAAGAACTCGCCCGGTTACTGTCGCTCAAAAACCCAGCCGCGTCTGTCGGCCTCATGATCGACAATGCTATTTTCGCGCCATTTCTTCCCGAACTTTGCAGCGATGCCCACGACCGATTCCAGCGACTTGTTGAACGCGAGCAATTGCACCATCAACCGCTCTCGCTGCCTGCCCGGTTTCTCAGCATATTGGTGACGGATCCCGTCGCGGTCGACAAAGTGGCGGCACGGCTGAAGCTGTCGAACAAAATGCGGGAAAATCTCGCCAACCGTTTGCACGCTGGCGCGCCAACTGAGGGCAACATCCGCGCCATCGCCTATCGTTTTGATAATGACACGGCGCGCGATGTCGCCATGTTGTTTGCGGACGACAATACCCTGCCGCTTTGTCTGTCGCGCTTGGACAATTGGGATAGCCCCATCATGCACATCAAAGGCGGCGATCTAATCAAAATGGGATTGCCCGCTGGTCCACTCGTGGCGAAAACCTTGCAAGAACTCGAAGCTTTCTGGGTTGCCGAAGATTTCCCGGTTTCGGACCGCCAGTCCGAATTGGCGCTTCAGTGTGTTGAGGCCGCCATGTCAGCGGCCAAAAAGGCATAAGCCGCATCTTCGGGCAAAGGGCGCGCAAAATAAAAGCCCTGCCCAACGGAACAGCAAAGGCGGCGTCCACCTGCTCTTCAAAACCGATGCGGCTGCAAAATCCGGTCAGGCTATCGCTCAGCGTTACGCGGCGTTAAGCATAGCGATTGTAAAAGATGTTCACCCCGTGCGTGGTTAATTTACATTAAACCTAATCGAAGCGGTTATTCCTTGGAAAACCTTGCGGCGGAAGTCGACCCGCCGCGCCGCGCGCTACGCGCCACAAAGACATATCGTTTTCCGTGCGCATCCGGCCGCTATCGCCGCCCATTGCCCAGCTGAGCCCTTCGCTCATCTTAAAGCAGACAGCATCTGCAAGGCCGCCATCCTTATAACGCTGCAAGGTAACGCCCTGCCCCTTGGCCATTTCGGGAATTTCACTGAGCGGGAAGACCACCAATTTGCGGTTGTCACCCACAACGGCAACATATTGGTCTTTCAACGTCGCCTCGTCCGTTGTCTCCGCCGGAGCAAGGCGAACGACCGAGAGCTTTGCGCCCGGTTTCAACGTAACGACGCCTCGTCCCTTGCGGGTCTCGGCGATAATGTCGCTCATCCGCGCGATAAAGCCCTTGCCCGTTGAAGCCGCGAGCAACATGCGCCCGTCTGCGACTGCGGGGAACGCAGCAACGATATCGTTCCCGGTTTCGATGTCGATCATTGTGCCAACAGGTTCACCAAAACCGCGGGCACCGGGCAACTTGTCAGCACCCAAGGTGTAAAAACGGCCATTTGCTGTTGCGATCAAGATCTTGTCTGTCGTCTGCGCATGGAATGCAAAGGCGGGGCCATCGCCTTCCTTAAATTTGAAATCGGCGCGCGCAGACAGATCCGCATGTCCCTTCATGGCTTTAATCCAGCCACGTTTTGACATGATAACCGTGACCGGTTCGCGTTCGACAAATGCCTCGAGCGAAATCTCGCGCGCTTGCCCTGCTTCTTCCAGGCTTGTGCGGCGCCGGCCAAGTTCGGTATCTTCACCGTAATTTTTGCGCAGCGCAGTCAGATCTTTTTTCAACCGCGTCTTCTGACGCGCTGGGCTTTCGATCAGCTTGACCAGCTCCTCGCGCTCGGCTTCCAAGCCCTCAAGCTCGCGCCGTAACTCCATTTCTTCCAGCCGGCGGAGCGAACGCAAACGCATATTGAGAATGGCTTCGGCCTGCCGGTCATTCAGCAGGAACTCGGCTATCATAACGGGCTTTGGCTCATCTTCGTTACGGATGATTTCAATGATGCGATCAAGGTTCAGGAACGCAATGATATAACCCTGAAGCAATTCAAGGCGGCTATCGATCTTTTCCAGCCGATGCTGCGATTTGCGCACCAGCACTTCAATTTGGTGTGCCAACCAACGAAGCAAAACTTCGCCCAAGCCCATGACCTTTGGCGTGCGGTCGGCATCGAGCACGTTCATGTTCAACGAGAAGCGCGTTTCAAGGTCCGTAAGGCGGAACAGCGCGTTTTTCAGATCTTCGGGATCGACATTGCGGCTTTTGGGTACAAGCACGATACGAACGCTTTCGTCACTTTCGTCACGAATGTCGTCCAATATGGGCAGCTTTTTATCGGCAATCAGTTGCGCAATTTGCTCGATCAGCTTGCCTTTTTGTACCTGATACGGAATTTCCGACACAACAAGCTGCCACGTGCCGCCGGGCAGTTTTTCCACGCCTGTGGGTTCCCAGCATTTCTCGCTGTCTTGCCAGCCATTTGAAAAACGCGCGCGCACGCGCATAGCACCGCGACCGCTTGCATAGGCTGCGCTTATGACCGCAGGACTGTCTACCAGCACGCCGCCCGTTGCAAAATCGGGTCCCTTGACGATTTCCATCAACTGTTCGTGACGTGCCTGTGGCTCATCGATGAGGAGCATGGCAGCATCGATAATCTCGGCCGCGTTATGCGACGGAATGCTGGTCGCCATGCCGACGGCGATGCCGCTTGCACCATTTGCCAACAAATTGGGGAACAGACCGGGCATAACCTCGGGCTCTTCGTCTTCACCATTGTACGTTGGGCGAAAGTCCGTTGCGTTCTCATCAAGCCCGTTCATCAGCTCAATGGCTGTGCGCGTCAGACGGGCTTCGGTATATCGATACGCCGCCGCATTATCGCCGTCGATATTGCCAAAGTTGCCCTGCCCGTCAACCAGCGGATACCGCAGCGAAAATGTCTGCGCGAGCCGAACCATTGCGTCATAAACGGATTGGTCGCCATGCGGGTGATATTTACCGATAACATCGCCGACAACACGGGCACATTTCTTATATCCGCTCGCTGGATCAAGCTTGAGCAAGCGCATTGCCCATAACAAACGCCGGTGTACCGGCTTCAACCCGTCGCGCAGATCTGGAAGGGAACGCGCGGTGATTGTTGACATGGCGTAGATCAGATAGCGTTCCGATAAAGCCGCATCAAACGGCGCATCGACAATCGCGTCAAATGGATCTTCGGCTGGAGCATCTACTATGTCAGACATATTTGACCCGATAGCGAGCGAACCCGCCGCCGCAAAGCAACGATTTCAGCAATCCACAGCTTAATGCGCTCGGCGCAATATGTTGCGTTGCAATAAAGACACATTTCAGGCGCAAAATTGTAATAAATCACGAGTTTGCTAGAATTTGGCGTAACAAAGTGCCAGCGTCACGTGCGTTAGTAGAAATATACCTACAAAACTGGGGATGATCATGAAAACGTATAAGTTAATTTCTGCACTGGCGGTGACGGTCTCGTCCACCGCGCTGTTCGTGGCGGCCGCCAATCCGGCGTTTGCACAGCAAGATACATCTGCGCAAGCAGCCGAGGCTGAAGAGGCAACCGGTGTAAATGCCATCATCGTGACCGGTACACGCCGGACCGACCGCACCGTTGCCGACAGCACCGTGCCTGTCGATGTCATCTCCGGCGAAGCGCTGCTGAACAGCGGCACAACCGAAACCAACAAGTTGCTGAACCAGCTCGTTCCATCATTCAACTTTCCACAGCCATCTTTGACCGATGGCACTGACTCGCTTCGTCCGGCAACCTTGCGCGGACTTGCACCAGACCAAGTGCTCGTGCTCGTCAACGGCAAGCGTCGTCACCAGTCTGCGTTGGTCAACCTCAACGGTTCAGTCGGTCGCGGATCAACCGCGGTTGATTTGAACACCATTCCGCCGCTCGCGATTGAACGCCTCGAAGTTCTTCGTGACGGTGCTGCATCGCAATATGGTTCCGATGCAATTGCAGGCGTGATCAACATTCAGCTGAAAAAGGGCATTGGCGGACGTGCGCAGGCAACGTTCGGCAAATATATCACCCAGATGGAAGATGTCGGTCAGGTTGATACCGTTTCCTTGACCACTGGCCTTACGGACAACCCGGTCATCACATATACCGGCGAAGACCGGAAACGTCGCGACGGTGACACATACACCTTCGCATCAAACTTTGGCCTACCCTTGGGCGACAGCGGTTATGTAAACCTTACAGCGGAATATAAGGACCGTTCACCCACCAACCGTTCGGGCCCGGACATCCGCCGCAATTATTTCAACGCAGGCGATCCGCGCGAAGCAACCTTCAACCGTTATGCACACCGTTACGGTGACGGCGTGTCGAAGGATCTGAACTTCTTCGTCAACGGCGGATTTGAATTCTCTGACTCAGCAGAATTCTATACCTTCGGCAGCTACGGCATCCGTAACGGGAATGGTGCTGGTTTCTACCGCCGTTCCGCGGACGTACGCAACCGCGACTGGTCCGCGTCCACAACAACCTTTGTGCCCATTTACCCAGACGGCTTCCTTCCCCTTATTGCCAGCGAAATCGAAGACATCTCCGCGGCGGCTGGTCTTCGTGGCGACATGAGCGGATGGGATTATGACCTGTCCGTGGTCTATGGGTCCAACCGTCTAGATTATGAGATCGAAAATACGGTCAACACATCCTTGGGCGGCGCGGTAAGTGCGCGGCAATTTGACGCCGGCGGCCTTCGTTCAGGCCAGACGTCGATCAACCTTGATATGCGCCGCGATTTGGACATCGGCATTGGCCAAAGCGTATCGCTTGCCGTCGGTGGCGAATATCGCAACGAAAATTATAAAATCGTCCCAGGTGAGCTTCAAAGCTACGTCAACGGGCCGTTCTCGGCTGCGCCGTTCAATGCCGCCGGTGGTGCCCAAGTGTTCCCGGGCTTCCGCCCTGCAAACGCGACGGACGTTTCACGCAATAGCTTTGCTGGTTACATCGAACTCGATGCCGATCTCTCCGATAGCTTGACGATGCAATTGGCGGGACGCTACGAACATTTCAGTGACTTTGGCGATACCATCAATGGTAAAGCCGCCGCACGATATGAAATCGTTGATGGCGTGGCTTTGCGCGGCTCCATTTCAACCGGCTTCCGCGCACCAAGCCTCGCCCAGCAATCATTTGCAACCACATCGACCAACAACGTCGGTGGCGTGCTTATCGAAATCGGAACATTCCCGGTTTCATCGCCTGTTGCCGTTGCGCTGGGTGCACAGCCACTCACGCCAGAAAAATCGGTGAATATTGGCGGCGGCGTTACATTCACGCCGGTTAGCGGGCTCAGCATCACTGCGGATTACTACAACATAAAAATCAACGACCGCATCACCTTGACCGAAAACCTGCAAGGAACAGACGTTCTGGCGTTGCTGACGTCAGCCGGTGTGACGGGCGTAAGTTCGGCGCGCTTTTTCATCAACGGTATTGATACCCGCACAACAGGTCTTGATATCGTTGCCAGCTATCGTGTGCCGGAATTCGGCCTCGGCAAATTCCGCGTCAGCGTCGGGTATAATTTGAACAATACCAAAATTACCGACCGCCGCGTATTTTCGGGCTTCACCGCACAGCGTTTGTTCGCACGGCAGGAAAGCTATCGCCTGACCGACGGACAGCCTAAGAACAAGCTGAACGCCACGCTCGATTGGGATTATAACAATCTTGGTATGACACTGCGCACGAACCGTTACGGCGAAGTATTCTTGCCAAGCGGCTTTTCGACATCGGCAAACAATAGCAACATTGCGCTCACTCCCGGGGCTGTCCCAGGCGATATCTTCTTGTCGCCAAAATGGATTACCGACCTTGAGTTCCGCTTCAAACCCGTTGAGTCTGTCTCAATTGCATTTGGCGCGAACAACGTGTTGGACGTGTATCCAGATCGCCTTCCATTCGGAACGGTTGATGGCGTAAGCTATGGCTTGAACAACTCATTCCTGCCGTACAGCTCGCAGTCCCCATTCGGTTTCAGCGGACGGTTTGTCTATGGTCGTGTCTCTATCGACTTCTAAATTGACGACTTTTTGATAAGCAAGGGCGCGGCGTAAAACCCGCGCCCTTCTTTTTTGCGCGCTTCAGGCGCGTCATTTTTGACGCCTTGCGGTGCGCCTGCTAACGGGGCGACGACTCCCGATAGCAGCAGAAAGCGAACAATATGATCCCACGTTATTCCCGCCCCGACATGGTGAAGATCTGGGAGCCTGAAAACCGGTTTCGTATCTGGTTCGAAATTGAAGCACATGCCACCGATGCGCTGGCCGAACGCGGCGTTGTTCCTGCCTCTGCCGCGCAAGCGCTTTGGAAATGGTGGAACACCAACCCAACTATCGATGTCGCGGCCATCGACGCGATTGAGGCCGTCACAAAGCATGATGTTATTGCGTTCCTGACATGGGTCGCAGAACAAGTGGGCGACGAAGCCCGTTTCATGCATCAGGGGATGACATCCTCCGATGTGCTCGACACCTGCTTGGCGGTGCAGCTCACGCAAGCGACCGATCTTTTGCTCGCGGACATGGATGCGTTGCTCGCCGCAATTAAGACGCGCGCCATGGAGCACAAGTTTACGCCAACGATTGGCCGCAGCCATGGTATTCATGCCGAACCCGTCACCTTCGGTATGAAGCTTGCGCAAGCCTATGCCGAGTTCGCACGCGGTCGTGAACGGCTTGTGGCCGCCCGCGCTGAAATCGCGACATGCGCCATTTCGGGCGCAGTCGGTACCTTTGCCAATATCGATCCGGGCGTTGAAGCGCATGTTGCGGCAAAGCTTGGCCTTGCGATTGAGCCTGTATCCACGCAGGTCATTCCGCGTGACCGCCATGCCATGTATTTCGCAACGCTCGGCGTAATCGCCTCGTCCATTGAACGTCTCGCGACCGAAGTGCGCCATTTGCAGCGCACCGAGGTGCTTGAGGCGGAGGAGTATTTCTCGCCGGGTCAAAAGGGCAGCTCTGCCATGCCGCACAAGCGCAACCCTGTGCTGACGGAAAACCTGACTGGCCTTGCCCGTATGGTGCGCGGCTATGTGACGCCTGCTCTGGAAAATGTCGCTTTGTGGCATGAACGCGACATCAGCCACTCAAGCGTCGAACGCTATATCGGGCCCGACGCGACCATCACACTCGATTTCGCCCTTGGCCGGTTGACGGGCGTGATTGATAAGCTGCTGATTTATCCTGAGCGGATGCAAAAGAATCTCGACCGCATGGGCGGCCTTGTCCATTCGCAGCGCGTGCTGCTGGCGCTGACTCAGGCTGGCATCAGCCGCGAGGACAGCTACCGCATCGTTCAACGCAACGCGATGAAGGTTTGGGAATCGGACGGTACAGAATCGCTCATGGAGCTTTTGAAGGCCGATGCAGATGTTTCTGCGAAAATGTCTGCTGAAGAGATCGAAGACCGGTTCAATCTCGATTACCACTTTAAACATATCGACACCATTTTCGAACGGGTATTTGGCTAAGTCTTGGCCGCCGTCAAAATCCGCGGCGGCATAGCTTGGTGGATAGCGCTACCCAAAGGCTTAAACTTGCCATAAGGTAGCAAGACAAGAAGGAGCGGCGGACCGATGCGATTTTTGAAGATGCTCATTTGGGTAACGATCATTATCGGGCTTATCGTGTTCGCAACCAACAACTGGGTGCCAGTTTCGGTCAGCCTATGGGGTGGCCTTCGCCTGGACACCAAATTGCCGGCTTTGGTCATTGCAGCGTTTCTGCTTGGTTTTTTACCGTTGTATTTCCTGCACCTTACGCAGGTGTGGCGCCTGAAAAAGCGCATAATGACGCTTGAGGCGAACCAACGCGGCTCGGCAGTGCCGCCACCGCCTCCAGTGTCCCCTCCCCCTGCATACACCGCTGTGGACATGATATGACCAACCCGATTTTCGTCGCAATCGACACGCCCTATCTGGATGACGCGCTGGAATTGACGCGGCGTATTAAGGACCAGGTCGGCGGGATTAAGCTTGGCCTCGAGTTTTTCTGCGCCAACGGACATCATGGCGTGCACGAAGTGCAAAAGCTCGGCCTTCCGATCTTTCTTGACCTGAAATTGCACGACATTCCCAATACCGTCGCCAAGGCGATGCAGGCGATTAACACCTTGGAGCCAGCCATTGTCACCATCCACGCAGCCGGTGGCCGCGCGATGATGGAAGATGCCAAGGCGGCGGCCGGTGCCCATACCAAAGTTGTCGCTGTCACGGTTCTAACCAGTCTCGACGACCATGACCTTAACCGCGTCGGCGTGTCCGACAGCGCAGACCTTCAGGTCGCCCGACTGGCGGCATTGGCGCAGGAAGCCGGACTCGACGGCATTGTGTGTTCGGGCCACGAAGTGAAAGCGGTTAAAAGGAATTGGAAGGACGGGTTTTTCGTTGTTCCGGGTCTTCGCCCCGCCGACGGCACCAACGCAGATCAAAAACGCACCGTTACCCCGCGCCAGGCACGCGACGACGGGGCAAGCATTTTGGTTATCGGGCGGCCCATTACCAAGGCGGAAAGCCCGGAAGATGCAGCACGGGCCATCATGGGCACGTTGTAACGCAAGACGTGGGCCCCGCGGTTGAGCAAGTTCAGCATGACGGAAGCCTTCGGGTTCGCTAGTTAGCCAGCATGCAAACGCAAATTAAAATCTGTGGCCTGAAAGACGAAGCCAGCATTGACGCTGCGGGAAAAGCTGGCGCCACACATGTTGGCCTTGTCCATTTCGAAAAAAGCCCGCGACATGTCGCGCTTGACCAAGCCGCCGCGTTGCGGATGCGCGCACCCGCCGGTGTAAAGGTCGTCCTGCTGCTCGTAGATGCCGAGCCCGGCTTTACGGCCAAGGCTATCGAAGTGGCCAAACCCGATATCGTGCAATTTCACGGATCGGAAACGCACCAATGGTTGCGCATTTTAAAAAGCGCGGCCGACATCGAAATCTGGAAAGCCTGTGGCGTGAAAGACGCCGCAACGCTTAAGGATGCTGACCAATATGAAGGCGCGGCTGACCTCATCCTATTTGACGCGCCGGCCCAAGCATTGCCCGGGGGCACGGGCACGCGGTTCGACTGGTCCTTGCTCAACCAGCATAAGCACAAGCTGCCTTGGGGCCTTGCCGGTGGCCTGAACCCCGACAATGTTGGTGAAGCCCTACAGCAAACACGCGCGATATTGGTCGATACCTCGTCTGGCGTTGAATCCGCGCCGGGCATCAAGGATATGGACAAGATTGCGGCCTTCTGCCAAGCGGTGCGCAACCATGACAACAGCTGAACTCACACCAAACTCCTTCCGCAACCAACCCGACGATCGCGGCCATTTCGGCCAGTTCGGTGGGCGCTATGTCGCCGAAACGCTCATGCCGCTCGTGCTCGACCTAGAACGCGAATATCGCGCCGCAAAACAGGACCCTGCCTTTGCAGCGCAGTTTGACGATTTGCTGGAGCATTATGTCGGCCGCCCGTCGCCGCTTTATTATGCCGAGCGCCTGACCGAGGAAGTCCGTAAGACCGCCCCCGCAGGCAAAGGCGCGCAGATATGGTTCAAGCGCGACGAGCTGAACCACACAGGCGCGCACAAGATCAACAATTGCATTGGCCAGATACTGCTCGCAATTCGCATGGGTAAGACGCGGATTATCGCAGAAACCGGCGCTGGCCAGCATGGCGTTGCCACGGCAACCGTCTGCGCACGTTTCGGCCTGCCTTGCTTCATTTATATGGGCGCCAAGGACATTGAACGGCAGCAGCCCAATGTCTTCCGCATGCGCTTATTGGGTGCGGAGGTCATTCCCGTCACCAGCGGCGCTGGTACGTTGAAGGACGCAATGAACGAAGGACTTCGCGACTGGGTCGCCAATGTCCACGACACATTCTACATCATCGGCACCGCAGCTGGTCCGCATCCGTACCCTGAGTTGGTCCGCGATTTCCAAAGCGTCATCGGTAAGGAAGCGCGCGCGCAGATGCTGAGCCGCATCAACCGCCTGCCCGATTTGTTGGTCGCTGCCATTGGCGGCGGATCGAACGCCATTGGCCTGTTCCATCCGTTTTTGGACGACAAAGACGTCGAAATGCTTGGCATTGAAGCGGCGGGCCATGGCCTTGAGAAAGAACATGCCGCGAGCCTTGCAGGCGGCCGCCCCGGCATCTTGCACGGCAACAAAACCTATTTGCTTCAGGATGACGACGGCCAAATCGCCGAAGCGCATTCGATTTCGGCTGGCCTCGATTATCCCGGCATTGGCCCAGAGCATAGCTGGCTCAAGGAAATCGGTCGCGTCCGTTATGACAGCGTGACCGACACCGAAGCGCTTGCCGCGTTCCAGTTGCTTTGCCGCACCGAAGGCATCATCCCCGCGCTGGAGCCTGCCCACGCAATTGCGGCGGTGGAACGCGAAGCGAAGAAGATGGATCGTGATCAGATCATCCTCGCGAACCTCTGCGGCCGCGGTGACAAGGATATCTTCACCGTCGCTGAGGCTTTGGGGACTTCGATATGAACGGCTCGACTTTGGTTATCCTGAAACCAGTTCAGGATGACGAGAGGTTGGTTGCATGACCCGCCTCTCCACCGCCTTTGCCAAAGCCCACCCCGCGCTCGTCGCCTTCATCACTGCAGGCGATGGCGACACCGCAGCCAATCTCGATGCACTCGTCGCGGGCGGCGCGGACGTTATCGAACTTGGTATGCCATTCACCGACCCGATGGCCGACGGCCCTGTTATTCAGGAAGCAAACATCCGCAGCCTGAACGCTGGCACCACCACGGCGGATATCTTCGCCCTCGCCTCAGCCTTCCGCAAACGCCATCCAGACACGCCATTGGTGCTGATGGGTTATGCCAACCCGATGACGATCCGTGGCGGCGATTGGTTCGCGTCCGAATGCAACAAAGCGGGTGTCGATGGCGTCATCTGCGTCGACATTCCGCCCGAGGAAGACCCTGAGCTTGGCCCTGCCTTGCGCAGCGCGGGCATTGACCTCATCCGCCTCGCCACGCCCACCACAGACACCGCCCGCTTGCCCGCCGTCCTGAATGGCGCATCTGGCTTCCTATATTATGTGTCGGTCGCCGGTATCACCGGCCTGCAAGTCGCGGCGCAGACCAGCATTGATGAGGCGGTGGCGCGGCTAAAGGCCCATACCGATCTGCCCATCGCGGTTGGCTTTGGCGTCCGCACACCTGAACAAGCCGCCAACATTGCACGCGTTGCCGATGGCGTTGTCGTTGGTTCCGCAATCGTCGAACTCGTCGCCAAGCATGGCGTCAACGCCGCTGGTCCGGTCCGCGATTATGTGGCATCCCTGAAGCAAGCAATCGTCACAGCCAGAAAGGCCTCCGCATGAACTGGGTCACCCGCGTCCGCAACGCCATTCCCTTCATCGCCAAGCGCGAAACGGCGGAAACACTCTGGCACAAGTGCAAGGGCTGTCAGGCGATGATCTTCCTCAAGGAATTTGAGGAAAACCAGTCTGTCTGTCCAAAATGTGACCATCATGGCCGCATTGGCCCCGCTGAGCGCTTTGCCGCATTGTTTGATGACGACAGCTACGATGTGCTTAAGCCGCCCGTTGTCGGCGAAGACCCGTTGAAGTTCAAAGATACAAAGAAATATATCGATCGCATCAAAGCCGCCCGCCTCGCAACGGGTGAGCAAGACGCGATGATGAGCGCGCTCGGTAAAATCGACGGCCAAGCGGTTGTTGTCAGTGTTCAGGATTTCGCCTTCATGGGCGGTTCCATGGGCATGGCGGTCGGTGAGGCATTCATTGACGCTGTAAAGGCCGCGATCCGCGCCAAATGCCCGTACATCATCTTCACAGCCGCAGGCGGTGCACGTATGCAAGAGGGCATATTGAGCCTGATGCAGATGCCGCGTTCAACTGTTGCCATTCAGATGCTGCATGATGCGGGACTGCCCTACATCGTTGTACTCACGGACCCCACCACCGGCGGCGTTACCGCGTCATACGCAATGCTGGGCGATGTCCAGATTGCCGAACCCGGCGCGCTCATCGGTTTTGCCGGACAGCGGGTGATCGAGCAGACAATTCGTGAGAAACTGCCCGAAGGATTCCAGCGCGCCGAATATCTTTTGGAGCATGGCATGATCGACATGGTCACCCACCGCCACGACCTGCGCGGCGTATTGTCGCAGCTCGTCGGATACCTCGCGCCAGAGAAGAAGGCGGCATAAGTAAACGACAACCAATCTATATTGTCATTCCCGCATGCCTGACCACGCCATTTCCTCTGACCCTGCTGTACAGGCGCAATTGGACCGGCTGACCATGTTGTCGCCTGGCAAGGATGTCTTGGGGCTGACGCGTATTGCGGCGTTGCTGGAACGCCTCGGTAATCCGCACCTCAATCTTCCGCCGGTATTCCATGTCTCTGGCACCAACGGCAAAGGTTCGACCTGCGCGTTTTTGCGCGGGGCGATTGAAGCGGCGGGTATGACGACGCATGTCTATTCAAGCCCGCATCTGGTGCGTTTCAATGAGCGGATCCGCGTTGCGGGCAAGTTGATTGATGACGCAACTCTCTCCGCGCTGCTTTCGGAGGTTTTGGACCATGCCGAGGGGCTGGAAGCGAGCTTCTTTGAAGTCACCACCGCAGTTGCCTTTTGCGCCTTTGCGCGGAAGCCAGCCGATGCGTGCATCGTCGAAGTCGGATTGGGTGGCCGGTTAGATGCAACCAACGTACTCACCCAGCCGGTGGCGTGCGGAATAGCATCCTTGGGATTGGATCATGAAGCTTTCTTGCTGGCGGCGGAGGATGGTGTTCCCGATATGCCGCCGCTTGACCGCATCGCCTTTGAAAAGGCGGGAATTGCAAAGTCCGGATCGCCTCTGCTTACGCAAAAATATTCAGCATCGATGGCCAACACCGTTGCCACGCAAGCCACTTTGCACAACGCACCGTTGCACGCGCGCGGCGACAGCTGGGATGCGGCGGTCTATGATGGCCGTCTGCATTACCGCGACGCCGCCGGAAAGCTCAACCTGCCCCTTCCCCGCATGACAGGCGCACATCAGGCCGACAATGCGGCTTTGGCCATTGCAATGCTGCGCCATCAAAACGCCATCCATATTCCAGAGGCAGCGCTGTCTGCCGCGATGGAGTGGACACGCTGGCCGGCACGGATGCAAACATTGTCTGCAGGGCCGCTGACTGACCAACTGCCGACGGGTTCAACCGTCTGGCTCGACGGCGGGCACAACCCCGATGCCGGGGCGGCGATCGCCAAAACGCTTGAAGACGGCGCGCCCGTTCACGTCATCATCGGGATGTTGATGAACAAGGACGCACTTGGTTTCCTGACGCCGTTCGCACACAAAATTGCATCACTATACGCCGTGCCGATAGCGGGCCATGAACATCATGATCCGTTGGATTTGTGCCGGATAGCGAAAGACCAAATTGGTGTCGCATTGGCCGCCCCTGTGGGCGACGTTGACGCAGCGATGGAACGCATTGCAAGCCATCGCCAGCCATCGAATGTGTTAATCTGCGGCTCGCTCTATCTCGCCGGTGAAGTGTTACGCGCGAACGACCAAAGTCCAGACTGACTTTAAGGCTGCGTCACCTTCTTAGGCTGCCCCTTCCATGCCAGCAATCCACCCGCCACTAACAGCACAGCAAATCCCAAAGTAAGGTTCGCCGCGAATTCCAGCGGCTGCGACAGCAATAGCCCGATGAGGCCCGCCACCACGAGCAAGAATCCGAAGATACGCAATGGCCCGACCGGTTCCTTCAAAGCCTTCTCGTCCACCGCCTCAACCTGATGAATGCTTTGGACGACATAGCCTTTGCTCCACAACAGCCAGAGCAAGACCATACCCGGAATGGCTGCGACGACGGTAAAGCCCCAGAAGCCCACCCAGCCGATATTCTCCGCAACAATCCCCGCAGGACCGGCCATGAACGTACGGCCAACGCCCGCAAAGGACGACAGCAGCGCAAATTGCGTTGCGGTATAGGCGATGCTCGATAGTCCGGACAAATAGGTCGCAAATACCGTCAGGCCGATACCGCTGGTCAAATTCTCGGTGCAGATGGCCGCAACCATCATCCAATAATTGTTACCCGTCGCCGCCAAGATCATGAACATGACATTGGAGAACATCATCAACAGACCAGAAATCAGCAGCGCGCGGCCCATGCCAAGCCACAGGATGAATGGCGCACCGATCGCGGAGCCTACAATCAAAGCAGCATATCCCCATATCTTGTTGGCAGTGATATAGTCGGTGTCGGAAAAGCCGAGATCAACGATCATGGGCCCCAACATCGTCTGTCCCATGGCATCCCCAACCTTGTACACCAGAACAAAACCAAGGATGATGAACGCGCCATGCCGCGTGAGGAACTCGCGGAACGGGTTGACCACCATTTCGCGAAGCCACTCGCGGGGCTTCATTCCGGCCGCTTCGGCATAACGGTCAACAAATTTGCCGGGTCCGATGATGAAAGCCCCGATGATTGCCGGAATGATGCAAAATGCGGTCAAGCCATAAGCGTTTGCCCAGCCCAGCCCGAGGCCTTCGTTAGAAGCAAGATAGATCGTCCCCGCGCCAGCGATCAGGTTACCGGTGCGATAGCCAAACTGGTTTGTCGCGGTGCCGTGGGCAAATTCTTCTTCGTTCAATATCTCAATACGATAGGCGTCGATGACGATATCCTGCGTCGCTGAAAGAAACGCCGTAATCAGTGCCCAGAAGGCAAAAACGCCCATGTTGCCCTGCTGCGGGTTGCTCGCGCCTAGCTGCCAGACCGAAACGAAAAGCAGACCTTGGACCAGGAAAAGCCAACCACGCCGTTGACCGAAGGTTTTTGTCAGAAACGGGAGGGGTAGCTTGTCGATCAACGGTGCCCACAGGAATTTCAGCGTGTAAGGAATGCCCAAAGCGACCGCAAAACCGATCGTCGCAGTGTCGATACCCACGCGCGCTAGCCAGAATGTCATAGTTGCAATCAACAATGTCAGTGGAAAGCCGCTCGAAATGCCGAGAAGGAAAGCGACGAGCGGTGCCTTGCGCAAATACGGGCGAAAGGACTTTATCGTAAGGGCAGCGATAACGACGCCGCCGATTACGACGGCAAAAATGATAAAACGTTGCAAATCAACTGACATGCGGACCCCTCTGAGCGTGTTGCGCAAATGACTAACGGCATTTTCCTGAATGGCCAGTGACTTTTGAAGCAACATGCGTCAAAGGCGCTTTATGGTAAAACCTCCTTCAAAAGCCCCTGCCCGTCCAGCCAAGCCACCGCGCCTGCGTTGGGACAGCAAACCCGTCCGTAAGCCCAACCCGAACGCCGCGCCAAGCAAGGGTGCGTTGGAGCGTAAGGATGGCGAAGAACGCATCGCAAAGCTGCTCGCGCGCGCGGGTGTCGCGTCGCGTCGCGAAATCGAACGCATGATTGCCGATGGCCGTGTGACGTTGAATGATGAGAAGGTCGAAACCCCTGCAACATTGCTAAAATCGCTGCGCGGTGTGGCTGTGGATGGCAAGGCAGTGGGCCAACCTGCGCCGACACAATTGTACATGTTCCATAAGCCCGAGGGCTGCCTGACGGCCGAACGCGACTTTAGCGGGCGTAAGACGATTTACGACGTTCTACCTAAAGACCTGCCGCGCCTGATGCCCATTGGGCGGTTGGATTTGAACACTGAAGGCTTGTTGCTGCTCACCAATGACGGTGAATTCAAACGCCAGATGGAATTACCGTCAACTGGCGTGGAGCGGACATATCGCGCACGCTGCTTTGGCGACGTCAGTCAGGAACAGCTGGAAGAGCTGATCCACGGTATTGAAATTGAAGGCGTCAAATATGGCAAAATCGACGCCAATCTGGAGCGTCGGACGGGCCGCAATGGTTGGGTTGAAATGACGCTGACCGAGGGCAAGAACCGCGAAGTGCGCCGTGTCCTTGAACATCTTGGACTCGAAGTCAGCCGCCTAATCCGCACGCGCTATGGACCGTTCGTATTGGGCGAGCTTGCACCCGGCACTGTCGGCGAAGTGCGCCGCGTTGACCTCATCGAATTTCGAAAGACATTGAAATAATGCGGATCATTTCGGGGGAGTGGCGTTCACGTCCGTTGGTGGCGCCCAAGGGTGATACGACAAGGCCAACCGCCGATCGTACGCGTGAGACATTGTTTTCCATGCTCACCAGTCGGCTGGGTTCATTCGAAGATTTGCGGGTGCTCGACCTGTTTGCAGGCTCAGGCGCGCTGGGGCTTGAGGCTTTGTCACGCGGCGCGGCGCATTGCACCTTTGTCGAGCAGGACCATCTCGCACTTGATGCGCTTGAAAAGAATATCGCAAAGCTCGGCGGCAAAGACCGATGCGATGTCCGCAAATCATCGGTACTGTCGATGGGCAGCGCCCTGAAGCCCGCGGACATCGTCCTGATGGACCCACCCTATTTGAGTGGCGCTGGGTCGGTAGCGCTCGACAAGCTTGGCCGCTTTGGATGGTTCGCACCCTCCGCATGGATTAGCGTCGAGACCAGCATCAAAGAGGATGTCGAGGTCAAGGGCTTCACTGTAGATACCGTGCGCAATGTCGGCAAGGCACGGATCACATTGCTGCGTCCGGATCATGAACAGGCATGAAAGCCGCGCCAAGCCGGCGGCGGCGTGTTGATTGCGGCCGGCCTTGTGATCCTGGACGGGCGGCTATTTCGCCGGGCGTAGCATCCAAAGCCCGGCAAGGCTGCACAGCGCAATAGCAGCCAGATAATAGCCGACATATTCGAGGCCTGATTCCGATAGTTTCAAAGCGATGTTAGGGGCCAGCGCGCCACCCAATATCCCCGCTGCGTTGAAGCAAATCGATGCACCCGTATAGCGCACCCGCGCAGCGAACAGCCCCGGCAGCCATGCGCCAAGTGGTCCGTAAACCAGCCCCATCACAAAGAGCAGCAGCGAAAGATACATCCCGGTGAGCATCAGGTCACCGCTGCCCAGCCAAGGCCCGGTTGTGAAACTTGCGCCAACCAGCGCCGCACATCCAATCGCTAGCACCCGGGCCGGGCTGGTCCGATCGGCCCAGTAACCCGAAACAATGATACCAGCGGCCATGAACAGGATCGAGATGAGCTGGATGCCCAGAAAGGCCTCGCGCGCGATGCCCAATTTGGTTGTGCCATAGCCGAGCGCGAAAGCGGTCGAGAGATAAAAGATCGCAAAGCAGGCGATCGCCGCAAATGTGCCGCCGAACAGTTGGCGTGGATGGGTGCGCACAACCTCTGCCATGGGAACGCGCGGCGGCGGAGCTTCTTTCAGTGCTGCGGCAAATGCTGGCGTTTCGGTCAAACGAAGGCGGACCCACATACCAATGCCGACCAGAAGCGCGCTCAACAAAAATGGAAGGCGCCAGCCCCATTCACGGAAATCGGAATCGCTGAGTATGAGGCCAAGTATCAGGAACAGGCCGTTCGAAAGGATGAAACCCACAGGCGCGCCGAGTTGCGGGAACATTCCATAGCGCGCGGCCTTGCCCTTGGGTGCATTTTCAACCGCAAGCAACGCTGCTCCGCCCCATTCGCCGCCAAGTCCAAAGCCCTGACCGAAACGCAAAAGGCATAAAAGCGCCGGCGCGATCCAACCGGCAACGGCGTAGGTCGGCAGCAGCGCAATTAGAAAAGTCGATACGCCCATGATCATCAACGACCAGACAAGCGTTGCCTTGCGCCCAATGCGGTCGCCATAATGACCAAATACCAGCGCGCCAACCGGCCGGGCGATAAAGGCCAACGCAAAGGTCAGCCAGCTTTGCAGCAACTGAGCCTCGGGGCTCGATTGCGGAAAGAATAGCGGGCCGAAGACCAGCGAAGCCGCCGTTGCGAAAATATAAAAATCATAAAATTCGACAGCCGTTCCGGCCATGGCCGCGCCAAGAATCCGACGATGCGACGGTTCAGGCGCGGTTGCGGCTTCACCTGCGTTGGTGGTTGTCATTGTGCTCCCCCCTTGTCCTACATTTCTGCTGGCACCGACGGCGGCGAAAGGAAAGCGGAAAAGTGCATTGCCCTTCGATGATCTGTTCCCTAATCGTTCGCACGTGAATCATCCCTCCCCCGCCCCGACGCCGCCTTGGTTGGACGGTTTGAACGCGCCGCAGCGCGAAGCCGTTTTGACAACCGAAGGCCCCGTGCTTCTGCTGGCCGGAGCGGGCACAGGCAAAACGGCCGCATTAACCGCCCGAATGGCGCAGATTTTGTACACGCGCCTTGCATGGCCGTCCGAAATTCTCGCGGTGACCTTCACCAACAAGGCCGCGCGCGAAATGCGTGAGCGCATTGGCGCGATGGTCGGCTCCGCAGTGGAAGGCATGCCATGGCTGGGCACGTTCCACAGCATTGGGGCAAAGCTGCTTCGCCGCCACGCCGAAATAATCGGGCTACAGAGCAATTTCACGATTATCGACACCGATGATCAGATCAGATTGCTCAAGCAGCTGATCCAGTCGGAAGATTTGGACGAGAAACGATTTCCGGCGCGCGGGCTTGCCGCATTATTGGACAAATGGAAAAACGCGGGCAAGTCACCGGCAGATTTGGACGCTGGCGATAATGAGGCTTTCGCCAATGGTAAGGGGCAACGGATGTACGCGCTTTATCAGGCGCGTCTGCTTGCCCTGAACGCGTGCGACTTTGGCGACTTGCTGTTGCACGGGTTGAATCTGTTGAAGAACAACCGCGATATCCTCGAAAAATATCAGGCCCAGTTTAAATATATTCTTGTCGACGAATATCAGGATACGAACGCCGTCCAATATCTCTGGCTGCGCCTGCTCGCCCAAAAACGCAAAAATATTTGCTGCGTCGGTGACGATGACCAAAGCATTTATTCATGGCGCGGCGCAGAGGTTGCCAACATCTTGCGTTTTGAAAAGGATTTCCCCGGCGCGAAGACGATTAAGCTCGAACAGAATTATCGCAGCACGCCGCATATTCTCGCAGCAGCCTCTGGCCTCATCGACGCCAACAGCACGCGCCTGGGTAAGACATTGTGGACGGAACTCGACGATGGCGAAAAGGTCCGCATCATCGGGGTCTGGGACGGTCCAGAAGAAGCGCGCCGCGTCGGCGAAGAAATTGAAGCGTTGCAATATAAAGGCGAGAGCCTCGACAGCGTGGCTATACTCGTGCGCGCGCAACACCAGACCCGTGAATTCGAAGACCGCTTCATACAAATCGGCGTTAACTATCGGATAGTCGGCGGTTTTCGCTTTTACGAACGCGCCGAAATTCGTGATGCCATTGCCTATTTGCGTATCGTAAACCAGCCGGCCGACGACTTGGCGTTCGAACGTATTGTCAACGTGCCCAAACGCGGTATCGGCGACAAAGCGGTCGAGAAAATCCACATTGTTGCCCGCGCCGAGCGCGCGCCGCTATCGGTCGCCGCAGCGCGATTGGTTGGAACCGATGAGCTAACGGGCAAGGCACGCAAATCGCTCGCCGATCTGGTGGTCGATATCGCCCGCTGGCGCGATGAAGCAGCGCATATGTCGCCAGCGAACCTGACGCGGCTGATCATGGATGAATGCGGTTACACGGCGGTGTTGCAGGCAGAACGCAGCACCGAAGCATCGGCCCGCCTCGAAAACCTAAGCGAACTTGCGCGCGCGATGGAAGAATATGAAACGCTGGGCGAATTTTTAGAGCATGTCAGCCTGGTTATGGACAATGACCGCGGCGATACCGGCGCAAGCGTGACGATCATGACCATTCATGCCGCCAAGGGCCTTGAATATGACAATGTCTTCCTCGTCGGATGGGAGGAAGGGATATTCCCATCGCAACGTGCGCTTGATGAAGGCGGCCTTGCTTCGTTGGAGGAAGAACGCCGGCTGGCCTATGTCGCGATAACGCGCGCAAAACGCCGGTGCACCATCATCCATGCGGCAAACCGGCGCATTTATGGCCAATG
>NZ_JBILOS010000100.1:0-7050 GCF_044374345.1 Sphingorhabdus sp.
ACTTCCGGATTTCGCTTAGGTAACGGTTAAGGCTCGCGTCCCCCCCAAGGGCAGGTATTGTAGCCGGAACATTCTTTTTATCAGACATGTTTTCCTCTTTCATTGTGCTTCCCACCGGGCCTCATCAAGCACCCGCTAGCAAAGCGTTCCCTTTGAAACTCTATAAACGCAATTGGATTAACAGAAGCTGCATATCTTCTGGTATACCGCATTCGAACCGTAAAGTTTCGCCGGATATCGGATGAATAAACCCCAATGAGGCCGCATGCAATGCCTGTCGGTCAAACGGAGCCTGATCTGGTCCGATTCTGTAGGGGTTTTGTCGATTAGAATAAACGCTATCGCCGATTAGCGGATGGCCGATATGGGCCATATGGACGCGGACTTGATGGGTCCGCCCCGTTTCCAACGTGCATTCGACGACTGCGGCTTTGGAGAATGCTTCCGTCATGCGAAAATGTGTGACCGCATGCTTGCCCTTGGAATCGGGCAGCACCGCCATTTTTTTGCGGTTGGTCGTTGACCGGCCAATTTGCGTGCGCACCGTCCCCGCAGGTGGGGCAGGGACCCCGCTGACGATCGCGATATATTTGCGTTCGATGTCATGCGCGGCGAACAATTTGGCCAGGCCCTCATGCGCGACGTCGCTTTTTGCCACGACCAACAGCCCGGATGTGTCTTTATCGATACGGTGAACAATGCCCGGACGCTGAACGCCGCCAATGCCGGACAATTTGCCCTGACAATGGTGTAACAGCGCATTGACCAATGTTCCGTCGCTATGCCCGGCGGCAGGGTGCACGACCAATCCAGCGGGTTTGTTCACGATGATCAGATGTTCATCTTCGTAAACGACGTCGAGCTGAATATCTTGCGGGATAGCTGTGTCAGGCTTGGCGGCAGGGACATGTAATTCAAAATGCTGCCCGGACATTTTCTTGCTTCCGGCATCAACGAAACTTTGTCCGTTGATGCGCAACGCGGCGTCAGCGATCAGGGCCTGAATGCGTGCGCGCGAAAATTGCGGCAGCGCGGCGGCAAGCGCGCTATCGAGCCTTCCTTCGCCCAAAATACCTGTAAATGTGGCATTTTCTCCAACCATCGCATACACATGGGTTATGGCCCTGCATTTATCAAGCAATGACCAGAAACAACTTCTGAATTGGGCGGCGGACGCCGGCCAAAATGAATGTTGTGGTGTTTTGCGTGGAAGGGACCGGAAGGTCATCGCCGTGCAATGGGCCGCCAATGTCGCCGCCGATCCGTCGCGGAATTTTGAAATCGATCCCTCCGCGATTATCGCCGTCCATAAGGATGTCAGAGAGGGCGGTATGCCGCTTTTGGGCTATTTTCATTCGCACCCGAATGGTTTGGCGCGGCCTTCTGAGTCTGACATCGCGCAGGCCGCCCCCGATGGCCTGATATGGCTCATCATTGCAGGGGGAGCAGTTACGGCATGGCAACCCATCGCTCTTGGCGCGCACGTCACAGCATTTACCCCCGTGCCGCTGATCGTGGAGGGTTGAATCGCTCGAAAACACAGTCCATGACCGCCATCAACAAGCCATTCAGCCCAAGGAGCTTTTTTAATGTCCGACACGGAAATCGAATTTGCCAGCCTGCTTTGCTCGCGCCTGTGTCATGACCTTTTGAGCCCTGTCGGTGCCATGAATAATGGCCTTGAGTTGCTCGCGGACGAGCATGATCCGGAAATGCGGCAACGGTGCATGGATTTGCTGGCGGAAAGCGCCAAGGCTGCAGCCGATAAGCTAAAGTTTTTTCGCCTCGCCTTTGGTGCTGCTGGCGGCTTTGGTTCAGAAGTCGACCCTAAAGAAGCGCGGGGCGTTATTGAACCGCTGATAACGTCAAATGGTCGCACAATACTGGAATGGGCTGTTCCTGCGCAGATGATGCCAAAAAGGGCGGTCAAAATCCTGCTGAACCTGGTGCTGTTGGCGAATGAAGCCCTGGTGCGTGGCGGCACTTTATTCGTGGGCGCTGAAGCAGGATTGAACGAACAGGAAATTGTCATTCGGGCGAGTGGTCCGAAAATTGTCATGGATTCCGCTGTGCGTGACGCGCTGACGGGGAAGCTTGATGCCTCGATGATAGATTCTCGCACCGCTGCGGCCTGGATGGCGCACACGCTTGCACTACAGGGCGGCGGGATGATCCAGCTCGCTGAGCCCGATGCTGAACATCTCGTCATCGGCGCACTGGTGCGCTCGTCGTAGGTTTAGGTCCTGACCCTTAGCACTCTCAACATCTTTTTAACCATCTGATGTCACATGTCGTGTCCGTTAAAACGGATCGGCAGACATGGACGACTTAATAGAAGACTTTATTGCTGAAACGCGCGAGACGCTTGAGGCGCTGACAAGTCAGTTGGTCGAGTGGGAGCGTCGGCCGCATGATCGCGCATTACTCGACAGCGTATTCCGCTTTGTGCACACCGTAAAAGGAAGTTGCGGTTTCCTGTCACTCCCAAGGTTGCTCCGCCTTAGCCACGCGGCCGAGGACGTGCTGAGCGCCGCACGCGATGGCAAGGTCGAGGTGTCGGCAGAACTGGTTACCGCGGTGCTCGCTGTTATCGACCGTGTAGCTGTTCTCACCCAGGCACTTGAAACCGGCGCATCTGTCTATGATGACGATGACATCTTGACCGGCGCGTTACGCAAATATTTGGGAGACACGTCCACAGATCTGGTCACGGGCCCGGTTGATGAATCGGGCGACTCACTGGCACATGAAGACACCGTATCACGGGGTAAAACGCGAACTGTGCGGGTGTCGCTTAGCCTGCTCGACAATTTGATGAGCGGCGTTTCGGATATGGTGCTCGCCCGAAACGAAGTGTCGCGTCAACTGCGCCAGATTAGCTCTAATGCCGATCTGGATTTATCATTTGGGCGTTTGTCTTCGACTGTTGCCGAGCTACGCGATGCCGTTGGCATGATGCGTATGCAGCATATCGACAAATTATTCTCGGCTTTGCCAAGGCTTGTGCGCGACATAGCCATTGAGCTTGGCAAAGAAATTGAATTGCGCATCGACGGAAGCGAAGTCGAAGTTGACCGCGAAATGGTCGAAGCGTTGCGGGATCCCCTAACGCACATTCTGCGCAATGCAGCCGACCACGGAATTGAAAGTAGCGCCGAACGGCGCGCTGCTGGCAAAGATCCAGTAGGCCATATCCATGTCTCTGCCCGCCAGTCTGGTAACCAGATCATCATTGAAATTGCGGATGATGGGCGCGGGATCAATGTCGACAAGCTAGGCATTCGCGCAATAGCCGCCAATGTGACAACGGTGGGTGAATGGCAGGCAATGTCACCGCGTGCGCGGCTGAACACCGTTTTTGCGCCCGGCCTTTCGACTGCGGATAGCGTAACGTCGATATCGGGTCGCGGTGTTGGCATGGACGTTGTGCGCAACAATTTGCAAGCCATCGGCGGCACGATTGAGTTAGAGAATCATGAGGGCCATGGGCTAAAAACAACGCTGCGTTTGCCACTAACGCTTTCAATTATCGCAGGGCTTTCGGTGCGCGCTGGAGCGCAGATATTCGGCATCGCGCGCAGTTCGGTGGTTGAGATGGTTTCGACATCGAACGCCAACGTTAAATTCGAAGGATTGGGCGGGCGCAAAATTGTTAGCATCCGCAATATTCGCTATCCCTTCAAATCGCTCGAAGACATATTGGGCATTGCCCGAGGTGCGGATATCCCCGGAGAGAGCCGCACACTCATCGTGATGCGTCCGGCGGTGGGCGCCAGTTTCGTTTTGGAAGTTGCCGCCGTCATCAACAATGAAGAACTGGTGGTGAAACCGGGCGCGCCATTGGTGATGGGCAGCGGCCTGTTTGCTGGAACGTCTCTGCCCGACAATGGCCGACCCATGTTGTTGCTCGACGCCAGCGGTCTCGGCACTGCTATGGGGCTGTCTGCCACCAACAGGGATGATCGAGACGCCGACAGCCGCGCGGATGCCGAAAGCAAAAGCAACGGCCCATCCGCCCTGCTGTTTATTGCCACCGATGGCCGCAAACAAGCCATTCGTCTGTCCGCAATTGAGCGGATGGAAGATATCGAAGTCGCCCAGATCCAATATGTTGGCGGTAGAACACGGGTCTCTGCTGACGGCGGCTTGTATGATTTATGGGAATATGAATCTGCACCTGACGATGGTTTGGTGAAAATGTTGCGACTTAGCGATGGTGACAGCAGTTGCTATCTTGCCGTCAGCGACGTCCTGGATATTTTTAGTATCGCAGGCGATATCATGCCCAGCGCCGACCTGGAACAGCATGAAGGTGTCGTCTATGCCTTTGGAGAGGCAGTCGAACTGCGCAACATGTTCGGATTCTTTGAAAGATATGATCGCAGGCGCCGAAATCGTGGTTCGGAAGCAATGTGCTTCATCGACTGTGCAGACGATTCCCAATGGGAACGGACGATATTGGCGCCATTGTTAACAGCTTCGGGATATGCGGTGAGTTTTGATGAACAAGATCAACCCCGCGCCGCCATCATATTACAGCGCGATGTCGCCAAGGCGCGCGAACGGGCAACAGACCCACGAACGCTCCACCTGCGCGATACCAACCACAGCCTGACCGATGCAGTAACCAGCATTTACCGGTACGATGGCGTCGGGTTGTTATCAGCGATCGAAGAGAAGTTGGCAGCGCGCGCATGACCTACACCTTATATTTGATTGCGGATTTGGCAGGATCGCGGGTTGCGATTTAGAGCAGCCAAGTCGAATCCATTGTCCATGTGCCGGACATCGTGCCGGTACCCAAGTGCGACCCGTCCATTGCGGGAATTTTTGCGCTCCGAAGCCGCGTCCTCACGCTCATCGATACTCAGTTCCACATTACGGGGAAACAACAATCGGTGCAAAAGGGCAGTTTGGCTGTCGTCACAGAAATTGCGGGGCATCAATATGGCCTGCTCGTCGACAAGGTGCATGACGTCGTTCCAATTGCGGTCGCGCAGGCAGATTCAAATATCCGGCCTCCGGCCGCGTGGAACCGATATGTTGACCACATCGCCACGCATGAAGGCGAATTGGTGATGATATTGAACACCGACACGTTGGTTTCAGGGCAAATGGTTCCGGCGACCTAATTTCGCGAGTTCGCTGCGCAAATTAACGTGTCGATAAGAACGCGGAGATACAGTCTCCATTCTGGTCGGAAAAAGGGTGTTAGGTCACATGAAATCCTGTTTGATTGTCGACGATAGCAAGGTCATTCGCAAGGTTGCCCGTCATATTCTCGAAACGATGCAGTTCGAAGTTGCCGAGGCGGCCGATGGTCAGGAAGCGTTGGACCATGTCGCAGAGATAAAGCCCGACGTAATTCTGCTGGATTGGAACATGCCGATCATGAGCGGGATGGATTTTTTGCGTGCCTATCGTTCGATGAATGCTGGGCCATCCGCCAAGGTGATATTCTGCACGACGGAAAATGGCATTGGGCACATTCAAGCGGCGATTGACGCGGGCGCAGACGAATATGTCATGAAGCCGTTTGATCGCGAAACGCTTGAGTCAAAGTTGCAAATCCTCGGCTGTATTTGAAGTACCAGAATGCGGAGCAAATCGGCAGTAATGGGTGACAGTTGGCCACAAGTGGGGGCAAGCCCGATTAGGGTTATGCTTGTTGACGATAGCGTTGTCGCACGTTCGATTTTCGCACGGGTGCTCGGCAAGTGCGACGGCATAGACATTATTTGTGAAGCATCGGATGGGGACGCTGCTGTTGCAAGTCTCGAAGAAAATGAAGTCGACATCATATTGCTGGATATAGAAATGCCGAAGCGTTCGGGATTGGATGCGCTGCCCGATATTCTCGCAAAAGCGAATGGCGCAAGGGTGCTGGTCGTATCGGCATTTGCTGAAGAAAATGGCCCCGCTGCCGTTCAGGCGCTTTCGCTCGGTGCATGTGACACTTTGGCAAAGCCGGGCCGCACCGGTTTTTCCGGACGTTTCTCCGAAATTTTGATCGACAAAGTCTTGCGCTTGGGTCGGTCGGCGCAGGAGCGCACCGACAGCAAATACACGGCCAGACAGCTTCCGGATTATCGCGCATTATCGAAGCCACAATGTATCGCGATTGGATCATCGACGGGCGGCATCCCGGCAATCCAGCACATATTGCGCAATTTGGATGACTCTCTCGACTGTCCTATTTTTATCACGCAGCATCTGCCCGCAGCATTCATGACCTTTTTTGCAGGGCAACTCGCTGGCCTTACAAAGCGAACTGTGAAGGTTGCTGAAGCCGGCGAGCGCGTAAAACATAATCATGTCTACCTCGCGCCGGGGCACGCCCATTTGGTGTGCCACAGGGACGGTAACGATGTCATTATCGGCCATCAATCGCGCTATAGCGCAAGCTGTTATTGCCCGTCGGTCGATGCCATGCTTGCATCGGTGGCGCGGGCCTATGGACGCGATGGATTGGCGCTTGTTTTCAGCGGCATGGGTAATGATGGGCTCGTCGGCGCGCGCACCTTTAAAGCATGCGCAGCGCCCGTTGTTGTTCAAGATATGCAAAGTTCGGTCGTCTGGGGCATGCCGGGTGCAATCGTGAAGGAAGGCTTGGCGACCGCGATTATGACACCAGCCCACATGACCGACATGCTTTCACGGCTTGCGACGTCATCATGAGCATCGGAGAAGCCAAAGCTTACAGGACGCTATCGGCGGCGCTGGAAAGGCATACGGGGCAAACGGTTCCTGCGAACCGGCATTGGCGAATCGATATGGCGCTTAAGCCATTGATGCGGCGCAACTCTGTGCCCGACCTACAAACGCTCGCTGCGTTGATCGAGATGGATACGGACCCCAATTTGACGCGCGCGTGCGTGGAGGCAATGGTGAATAACGAAACTTCTTTTTTCCGTGATCAACCCAACTTTGCGCTGCTGGCGGGGCCCGTGCTCGATCACATTCGCGAACTACGTTCGGACACGAAAAGGCTGCGTATCTGGTCGGCGGCCTGCTCGACGGGTCAGGAGGCTTATTCTATCGCTATTACAA
>NZ_JBILOS010000026.1:0-24308 GCF_044374345.1 Sphingorhabdus sp.
ATCGACGGCGTGATCAAAAAAGGTCAGGAAATCCAATTCATGGCCGCCGGCACAAAGCATTTGGTCGACCGCGTCGGCTGTATGCGGCCAAAGCTGGAAATCCTGTCCGAAATCGCGGCGGGCGAAGTCGGCATTATCACCGCGCAGATTAAAGAAGTCGCGCAGACCCGCGTGGGTGACACCATCACCGATGCAAAGCGCCCCGCCGCCGAACCGCTGCCCGGGTTTAAGGAAGTGCAGCCCGTGGTGTTCTGCGGCCTGTTCCCCACCGACGCTGCGGACTTTGAAAAACTGCGCGAAAGCATCAGCAAGCTGCGCCTGAACGACGCATCGTTCAGTTTTGAGACTGAAAGCAGCGCGGCGTTGGGCTTTGGCTTTCGCTGCGGGTTCGTGGGGCTGTTACACCTTGAGATCATTCAGGAGCGCCTGACGCGCGAGTTTGACTTGGACCTTATCACCACCGCGCCGTCGGTTGTGTACAAGCTGGAGCTGAGCCGGTCGAAGACCGAAGATGCGCGCAGTATGGAGCTGCACAACCCCGCCGACATGCCCGACATTAACCGCATCGCGGAAATTCAGGAGCCGTGGATTGAGGCGACGATTTACTGCCCCGACGAATATCTGGGCAGCATATTGAAACTGTGTCAGGACCGGCGCGGCGTGCAAAAGCAACTGACCTATGTCGGTGGCCGTGCGCAGATCGTCTATGAACTGCCGCTCAACGAAGTCGTGTTTGATTTCTATGACCGGTTGAAGAGCATTTCGCGCGGCTATGCCTCGTTCGATTACCACCAGATCGGCCATCGCGAAGGCGACCTTGTGAAGATGAGCGTGCTGGTCAATGGCGACGCGGTCGACGCGCTGAGCATGATCGTCCACCGCGGCACCGCCGAATCCCGCGGCCGCGGCATGTGCGAGCGCCT
The DNA here is from genome assembly GCF_044374345.1 of Sphingorhabdus sp. Taxonomy (GTDB): domain Bacteria; phylum Pseudomonadota; class Alphaproteobacteria; order Sphingomonadales; family Sphingomonadaceae; genus Sphingorhabdus_B. Next base: position 924 of record NZ_JBILOS010000026.1, read on the forward strand.
AAAAGACCTGATCCCGCGCCATCTGTTCAAAATCCCCATCCAAGCGGCCATCGGCGGCAAAGTGATCGCCCGCGAAACCATCGCCGCGATGCGCAAGGACGTAACCGCCAAATGCTATGGCGGCGACATCAGCCGCAAGAAAAAGCTGCTGGAAAAGCAGAAAAAGGGCAAGGCGCGGATGCGGGAGTACGGTAACGTAAGCATCCCGCAGGAGGCGTTTATTGCGGCGTTGCGGATGGGTGAGGAGTAAGGGGCGACGGTTCCGTTCGTCTCGGTCCTTCGCCCGCCGGAATGTGCGATACGCTATGCGGTGACATACGCATCCGCCTCTGCTAGGCGCGCGGCATCATGTTAAACTTAAACGGAATCACCGTGCGCCTTGGCGGCCGCACCATATTGGACCGCGCGACCGCGACGCTGCCGCCTTATTCGCGCGTTGGCCTTATCGGCCGCAATGGCGCGGGCAAATCCACGCTGATGAAGGTGATGATCGGCGAGCTGGAAGCCGACGAAGGCAGCATGGATATGCCGAAGAATACGCGCATCGGCTATATCGCGCAGGAAGCGCCATCGGGTACGGCAACGCCGTTTGAAACCGTGCTGGCGGGTGATGTCGAGCGTGCGGCTTTGATGGAAGAGGCAGAGCATTGCGCCGATCCCGACCGGCTTGGCGAACTGCACGAACGGTTGATCGCGATTGATGCCTACACCGCCCCTGCGCGGGCTGCGCGCATTCTCGTTGGGCTTGGTTTTGATGAAGAAATGCAGGGCCGGCCGCTCGATAGCTATTCCGGTGGCTGGAAAATGCGCGTTGCCTTGGCCGCGCTCTTGTTCTCCGAACCCGATTTGTTGCTGCTCGACGAACCTTCAAACCACTTGGATCTTGAAGCGACATTGTGGCTGGAAAACTTCCTCAAATCCTATCCGTCGATGATGGTGGTGATCAGCCACGAACGCGATTTGTTGAACAATGTCGTCGACAATATCCTGCATCTCGAGGGCGGGTCCACGACGCTCTATTCCGGCGGCTATGACTCGTTTGAGCGCCAGCGTGCCGAACGTGCAGCGCAGCTGGCGGCGGCCAAGGCTTCGCAGGACGCACAGCGCGCCAAGCTGCAGGATTATGTCGCGCGCAACTCGGCGCGTGCCTCCACGGCGAAGCAGGCGCAGTCCAGAGCCAAGGCGCTGGCGCGGATGCAACCCATTGCCGCGATGGCCGAAGATCCGACGCTAAGCTTTGACTTTCCAAGTCCCGATGAATTGAAGCCGCCATTGGTCACGCTTGATCTGGCGAGTGTTGGCTACACCGCGGGTAAACCGATACTTCAGCGGTTGAACCTGCGCATCGACCCCGATGACCGGATCGCGTTGCTGGGCCGCAACGGCAATGGCAAGACCACGCTCGCGCGGCTGCTTGCGGCGCAATTGACGCCGATGGACGGGGCGATGAGCGCGTCGGGCAAAATGCGCGTTGGCTATTTCACGCAATATCAGGTCGAAGAACTCGACGGTGACGATACCCCGCTGGAGCATATGACCCAGCAGATGAAGGGCGCGACCCCCGGCGCGGTGCGCGCGCAATTGGGCCGTTTCGGCTTTTCAGGGGCAAAGGCAACGACGAAGGTCGGCAAGCTGTCGGGTGGTGAACGCGCGCGATTGGCGCTGGCGCTGATTACCCGCGATGCGCCGCATATGTTGATCCTTGACGAGCCGACGAACCACTTGGACGTCGATGCGCGTGAAGCGTTGGTGCAGGCGCTGAATGAATATGAAGGCACCGTGGTGCTGGTCAGCCATGACCGCCATATGTTGGAGCTGACGGCCGACCGGCTGGTGCTCGTCGATGGCGGGACCGCGACCGAATTTTCGGGCACGATTGAGGATTATACCGACTTCATCCTGGGCAAGGGCCCCGCGAAAGAGAAGGTGTCCAAGGTCGATCGCAAGGAAGACAAAAAAGCGCAAGCCGCAGCCCGTGAGGCGCAAAGCAAGCTTAAGCGCGAAGTCAGCGATGCCGAGGCGGACCTTGCCAAGCTTGAGGTTGTGTTGAGCGCGATTGACCGGGCGATGTTCGATCCGGCGTCCGCCGCGAATGAATATAAGAGCCTGACGATGGGCGAACTGTCGCAACGGCGCGGGAAGATTGTCGCCGCGCAAGAGGCCGCCGAAGCGCGCTGGATCGCGGCAAGCGAGGCTTTGGAGAAGGCTTAGGCCGAGATCGCAGCCAAAGCCGCGGTGAAACGCGCTTCGCCTTCGCCCTGAATCAGCGTGTAGCGAACGCCGCGTCCATCGAGCTCCGCACGGCATAGGTCGAAAAAGCGTTTGCGCTCGGCTGATTGCGCATAAACGCGCAAGCCATCGTCGACAAAGGGCAGGTCGATATCGAGCAGCAGATAATGGTCGGCAAAACCGGTAAAGGCGCCGAAATATCCGTCTGCCGCGCCAAACATCATGTGCGCCCACACTGACGTTATCAGCGGGTCTGTGTCGAACAATACATAACCAGCGCCCAGCTCTGCTGCACGTGCGGCTGCGGCGCGGTTCATCGCGTCTTGCGTCTGCGCAATGTGGACAAGCTGCGCCATGCCGATGTCGGTGCCATGCGCCTCGCAATAAGCGCGGCCATATTCGGGCACGACTTCGCATCCCAAATGCGCCGCAAGCCGCGTACCCAATGTCGATTTGCCCGTGCTTTCGGGGCCATGCAGACAAATGCGTTTCATGCGCGTTCCGCCTTGCGCCATTCGACAAGGCCGGCAACCGCCAGCACCAGAAACATCCCGTAAAGCCCGGCGGTCAGATGCAGGTCTTTGACGATATACAGCGGGATAGAGATGATATTGACGATGATCCAATAATGCCAGTTTTCGACAAAGCGCCGAGTCATCAAAATCTGCCCTGCAATCGACAGCATCGCAACGGATGCATCCCAGTAGGGATAGCTGGCATCGGTTTCGGCATGCATGATGGCACCCCATGCCCAAATAGCCAGGATCGAACCTGCAATCCACAAAGCATAGCTTATTGCCGGAAGCCTGCGGACGGAAATTACACCGCTTTCGCCTTTATTCCGGTTCCAGCTCCACCAGCCATAGAGATTGATGCCCGCGAAAAACATCTGCAGCCCGGCGTCGCTGTACAGTTTGGCGTCGCGAAAGATGATGAAATATAACGCGACCATGACAATCGCCACGGGAAAGTTCCAAACCGATCGCCGGATAATCAGGACGATGTTGGCAATGCCGAGCAGCACGGCGACGATTTCAATCATGCTCATTTTGCGTGCTGTAGCGCCATGACCGAGGGACGCAAGTGCCGACGATTAGCCCTACCGCGCAACGTGCGTTTCCCCGAAACCGTCCTTAGTCTGCGCTGCGCACGGATAGGTGTTCCGACGCAGCGGGCGGGGCTAAAGCGGCGCGGTTATCTGTCTAAGCCGAAATGGCGGTGTGTTCGTGCGCTGCATTCATGGCGTGCACATCGGCCTGCAAGGTATATCCAAAACCGTACAACGCATTCAGGCTGATGCCACATGTGGGGTCGAGTTTTAGGTTCTTGCGTAACCGTGCGACATGGGTGTCAATCGTCCGCGAATGGTAATCGATAACTTTACCCCATAAGGTTGCTGCCAAATATTGCCGCGAAAGAAGGCGGTTCGGATTTGTGAAAAACAGCATCGCCATGTCAAATTCACGCTTGGGCAGCACGATCTCTTCGTCGCCAAGGTAGATCGTGGACGTCGATGGACGCAGCAAATAGCGGCCGAGGGTGACGTTTTCCGACACGTTTTTCACTTCGCCTTTGGAACGGCGCAACAGCGATTTGATCCGCATTGCAAGGACGTCGGGGTCTACCGGCTTGGAAACATAGTCGTCGGCACCGGCCTGTAACCCGCGCACAATGTCGATATTTTCGGCGCGTGCGGTCAGCATGATGGCAGGCATATCCGGATGAAACTTCCGGATATATTCGAGCACTTCTATGCCGGATAAGTCGGGAATGGACCAATCGACGATGAGAAGGTCGCATTCCGATTGGCGCAACGCCGCCAAAAACTTCTGCGATGAATCATAGCTGGAGACCGCATAGCCGGACGCCCCCAGAAATTCCTCCAGCTCCGCCGCAAAGGCTAAGTCGTCTTCTACCACAGCTATATGAAATTTCTTCATTACTATGCCTTAAATAGTGGACTGAACCCCCCCACCTGTTTTATAACACAAATGTAACATTTGTAACAATTATATTGTGAACTAATGTGAACTTTATGCGCTCTATGGAACAAAACGCATATATGCACGTTTTGGTCGCTCCAAAATGGAGTGAATATTTATGCAAACGATTATTTAACACGCTGAATTCCTTATACCTTTCGGCAGAAGGCACATTTGGGCAGCTATCGCTTTAGGCAGCTATCGGGTTAGGACGTTTTTTCAGCCTTGGGGTGGATTTGGCGATGATGCCGCACCACCGCGCGCGCAACATTTTGCATGAGGCCGTTTGTGACCTCTCTTCCGGCGCGTGTTTCGGCAATCATGACGGCGACCTGATACCGGCAACCATCCGGTGCTTTCATCACCCCGACATCGTTAAGTGCGGTCGAAATCGAACCCAATACTTGCCCCGTCCCCGTTTTGTGGGCGAGGCTCCAGCCCTGGGCGAGCCCTGAACGTAGGCGTGATCTTCCGGTATAGGTCCCCGCCATCAACTTCAAAAGCTTTGCCCCCGGATCATCAGCCGCGCGTTCGCCAAAGCGCTTTAGCACAAGCGCGATGGTGCCCGGCGCAGCGCCATCCAAGGGCGAGGCCAGATATTTGTCGAGCGCTGCGCGCCGTTTTTCCATAGGAATGCGCGAGCGCTGTTCCTTAAAGGCATTGCCCTTGCGATATTCAGGTTTCCATTCGAGGCCCGCGATTGCGCTTTGCAAAAGCACTTCGCCAGGTCCGAAACGGATCGATTGCACCTTGCGCCGGTCCAGCATCTGGTTGATCGCCTGCGGGCCGCCGGCCACGCGTATCAGGACGCTATTTGCAAGATTGTCGCTCGCATTGACGGCATGTGCAAGCAATTCGCGCACGGACATTTCAAAGGAATCTTGGCTGCTGAGATATTGTTTGATCGGCTGGCTAAACACCACGATATCATCGCGACTGACGCGTATTTTCTTGTCGAGCGACAGCTTGCCCGCGGCTTCTTGTTCCAAAATCGTCAGTGCGACCCACATTTTGGAGACGCTTTGCTGCGGAAAGCGTTCGGTGTGCCGCCGACCGATAATGTCATCCGAAAATGGCGTGTAAATGGCGATGCCCGCACGACCGGGAAATTTCTTCCAAAGCGTGTCAATGTCATTGCGCAGCTTTTCGTCCGCAGCGGACTGAGCGTTGGTCTGGGCGTTGGTCTGGGCGTTGGTCGGTTTGTCTTCGAGGCTGGGGATCGTGAATGTTGACGCGCTTGGCTTTGCGACATTTGGCTTTTTCTGCTCGGCTTTGGTGGCTTTTGGCTTGGCTGGGGCCGTTTTCGCCGCGCTTGGCTTTTCTGCTTTTGGCTTTCCCGCAGTTTGTTTTTCCGCGCTTGGCTTTTGTGCTTTTGGCTTTCCCGTAGTTTGTTTTTCCGCGCTTGGATCATGCGCGTTGGCGGTCACCGTGATGCCCGTGATCGCGGCCGCAAGACACAGGCCTCCCATCAGGCTGCGTGAAATGAGAAAACGGGAAGGTCGCTTTGTGGACATGATATATGTCATTCGGTCATTTCGTAGCTGCGCCCTGGGGACTGGACGTCGGGGGTGGGGCCTGCACGTCGTTCGATGTCTCAGACGCAGGAATGAAGTGGCTAAGTTCGGGCAGGCTGCTGCCCGTGGTCGTGTATAAGCTCACAAGAAGGACGATTTGCAAAGCCACGACGATAATGAGCACGAATTTGGCGATTTGAAGCGTTCGGCCGAACGCAACGCTGCGCGCTTCTATTTCGTGCCGCATCACATCGGTCGCCATGCGTATTTCGGACACCGACGATGCATGATTGTGCTGCAGTTCGACCAGCTCTTCTTTCAGCGCCTTCACCGATGCGATGAGTTCGGCATGATGTTGGCGCGCGTCGGCTTGAATTTCGTCGATATGGCCGCGGACCATCGCCTCAGCGCCAGCGGGCTTAACCCCGGCAGCCTTCAGCAATTTGCCCAAGCCTTCCAGTTTTTTCATGTCTGAGGTCATCGCAGAAAAATCAGTGCGCTGGATTGGCCAATGACGCTGCCCATTGGCGTCGAAAGGCGGCCTGTTGAGGATTCAGCAAAGCAAACTCGGGCATTCATACTGGTGCTCCTTAAGGGGCGCATTAAGATGCGCGGCGGCCGTCCTCCAGTTTAGAAGCGCTTGTTTTCAATTGTTAACAATGTGCGCTCTGTTGAGGCGCGGTCAGTATAGGCGATTTTTGTGGCATTTTCCATCGGCTTGATGCGCGATTGACGCAGGCCGCGGGGCATGTAATTCTTCATCTTGGCAAGAGGAGATGCAGATGGCGACAAAAGCGGGCAGCGGAGCTGGAAAAAAGGCCGGAACAAAGGGTGCGAAAAAGAAAGGCGCACCATTTTCCAGCGTTGCAGGGGCGTTTGACGCCGCCAATGATGCCACTATGGCGCTTGGCCCATTAGCAGGATTAGCGCGGGAGGATTTCATCGGCGCAATCGGCCTGATGCTCCGCCAGACCGCCGCCAACCCCGACAAGGCGTGGAAGGCAACCAGCAGCTTTTCCGAAGATGTCGTCAAAATCATGACCGGAAAGTCAGACCTTGCGCCGGATCCCAAGGACAAGCGTTTCATGGACCCGGCGTGGACGTTTAACCCCTTCTTCAAAGCGGGCGCGCAATATTATCTCGCGGTGCAAAAGGGCGTTAAAAGCTATATCGAGGATTTGGAACTCGACGCACTTGAGCGGGACCGTGCCAATTTCATCTCGCAGATCATCATTGATGCAATGTCACCGACCAACACGCTGATCGGCAATCCGACCGCGCAAAAACGGCTGGTGGACTCCGGCGGACTCAGCCTCGTGAAGGGACTTAAAAACGCCTATAATGATATGGTTCACAACGACATGATGGTGAGCCAGGTGAACAAAAAGCCGTTCAAGCTGGGCGAGAATGTCGCAACCGCAAAGGGGGCAGTGGTCTATCGCGACGAACGTTTCGAACTCGTCCAATATGCGCCCACCACCGACAAGGTGTTTGCCACGCCGCAGCTGACGATCCCGCCACAGATCAACAAAATGTATATCAACGATCTGTCGCCCGAAAAATCGATCATCAAATGGCAGACCGACCATGGTATTCAGCCATTCATGATTTCATGGCGCAACCCCACCGACGATATGGGCGTGTGGGGCATGGCCGAATATATCGAAAGCTGCATCAAGGCGCTGGATGTTGTTTGCGAGATTACTGGCAGCGACAAGGTCAATATTTCGGGCGGCTGTTCGGGCGGACAGACCATGTCCGTGCTGCTGTCCAAGCTGGCGTCGATGGGTGACACCCGCGCCAACGCCATTACCATGATGGTGTGCGTGCTTGAACCCAAACCCGGCGATACGGAGGCGTCGAGCCTTGTGTCGCACAATGGCATTGCGCTGGCACGGCAACGCGCCGCGAAGAAAGGCGTTATTGAGGGCAGCAGCCTTGCGCGCGGCTTTGCTTGGTTGCGGCCAAATGACCTCATCTGGAACTATGTCATCAACAATTATCTGCTGGGCGATGATCCGCCAGCGTTCGATATATTGTTCTGGAATGCCGACGCGACCAACCTGTCATCGGCATTGATGGGTGATTTCTTGGAGCTGTTTGAGGCCAATGCCTACGCCGCGCCGGGCACGTTCGAAATTGCGGGCCACACGCTTGACCTGACCAAGGTGACGGGCGACCTGTTCGTTTTGGGCGGGACGACGGACCACATCACGCCATGGCGCGCATGTTATCGCTCGACACAATTGTTCGGTAGCAAAAATGTCGAATTCATCCTGAGCCAGGCTGGCCATATGCAGGCAATCCTGAACCCGCCGGGTAACCCCAAGGCGAAATATTGGAAACATTCAAACGGCAAGACGCCAGCCGATGTCACCGAATGGATGAAAGGGTCCGAAGAAGTTGCCGGCAGCTGGTGGCCACATTGGATGGAATGGCTCCACGCGCGATCAGGCGCAGAAGTCGCAGCCCCCGGTACGCTCGGCAGCAAAAAGCATCCAGCGATGGAAGCCGCACCGGGGTTGTATGTTTTGGAGTGAGGGGATGTTGCCACGTCGGCACGATGCCGAAATGGCTCTTTCTTCCTTGCACAGCGGAGTCCATGCGCTAAACTCTGCGCAACGTCGGCGATAAACGCGGCAGGGGAACCCATATGACCAAAAACCGCGCCCCAAATTTCAGCATGGAGACCGTTGACGGTCGTACTTTGCGGGTTGCGGTTTGGCGGGCGTCGAAGGCGACGAAGAAGCTGCCGATATTGTTCTTCAACGGCATTGGGGCGAATATTGAGGCTATGGCGCCGATGGCGGAGTTGCTCGATGACCGCGATTTTATCACTTTTGATATGCCCGGCATTGGTGGTTCGCCCGATCCGGTGGTGCCCTATAACGCTTTATTGATGGCGCGCATTGCGGCGTTGTTGCTTGACCGGTTTGACATGCCCGTGGTCGATGTCATGGGCGTCAGCTGGGGTGGGGCGATGGCGCAGCAATTTGCGCTGCAATATGGCGCGCGCACGAACAAGCTTATCCTTGTTGCGACCAGCGCTGGCATGTTGATGGTGCCGGGCAATCCCGCCGCGCTGGTCAAAATGGCTGACCCGCGGCGTTATATAGACCCCGATTTCATGGCGAAGCATTTCAAGACGCTGTACGGCGGTGTGGTGGGCAACAAGGCCGAGCATATCGGCCGGATTACGCCGCCGTCGAAAACGGGATATTTTTATCAGCTGATGGCGATGATGGGATGGACCAGCGCGCCGTTTCTGCCATTCCTGAAAACGGAAACGCTCATCATGATGGGCGATGATGACCAGATCGTCCCGCTCGCCAATGGCAAATTTCTGAATTTCCTCATTCCAAACAGTGAGTTGTTCGTGGTCGAAAATGGCGGGCATTTGTTCTTGTTGAGCCATGTGGAAGAGAGCATAGAGGCGATCCGCGGTTTCCTTGACCGCGGCGCACACAAGGCGCGCAAAGCCGCCTGATCTTCTGTGTGAAGGTCGCGCTTTCTTTTTGGCGCTGACCCGTTAGCCTGCCGAATCAGGCAATGACGGGGAGTAGGGCATGCGGCATATCGCAATTATCGGTTCCGGTCCGGCGGGATATTACACAGCCGAAGCCGCGCAGAAGAAATTTGGCGACGATGTGCGGGTAGATATCCTTGACCGCTTGCCCGTTCCCTTTGGCCTCATCCGTTTTGGCGTTGCCCCCGATCATCAGTCGATCAAGGCGGTAGCGGGGCGTTATGAAAAGGTCGCCTTGTCCGACAATGTCCGGTTTGTCGGCAATGTGACTGTCGGCAAAGACGTCAGCATCGACGAGCTTCAGACATTATATGACGCGGTCATTCTCGCCACCGGCGCGCCGAATGATCGTCCGCTGGATATCGCTGGCGCAGATCTGCCGGGCGTTTTTGGCAGCGCTGCCTTTGTCGGCTGGTATAATGGCCACCCTGATTATGCCGACCTTAAGCCGCCATTGGATGGCCGGCATGTCGTCATTGTCGGCAATGGTAACGTGGCGCTGGATGTCGCGCGCATATTGTCCAAAACGCGCGCCGAATTTGACGGTTCGGACATCGTTAGCCACGCGCTCGATGGGCTTGATCATTCGGGTGTTGAGGACATCACCATTTTGGGCAGGCGCGGGCCGCACCAAATTGCGATGACGCCCAAGGAACTCGGCGAACTCGCGCATTTGCAGCGGGCGACCCCGCGCGTCGATAAGGACGATCTGCCCGACATCGGCGAAGATGCGTTGTTGGAACCCGGCATTCGCAAGTCCGTCACGCATCTGCGCGAATTCGCAGCCATTCCAGAGGCGTTTCGCGCGGATAAGCCGATCAGCATCAATTTTGACTTTTTCGCTGCGCCCATCGCGATTGAGGGCGATGGCAAAGTGCAGCGCGTTCGCGTGGAGCGCATGCGGCTGGATGACCAGTATCGCAGTGTTGGCACGGGCGAGAGTTACACCATCGATTGTTCCATGGTCATCAGCTGCATTGGCTATCAAACGCCGCCCATTGACGGCGTGCCGTATGAACATGGCCGCGGCCGCTTTGCCAATCTGGACGGCAGGATATTGCCGGGTCTCTATTGCGTCGGCTGGGCCCGGCGTGGTCCATCCGGCACCATCGGAACCAACCGGCCCGATGGATATAATATCGTCGATGCCGTGGCGGAGGATATGCCCATAAGCGCCGACAAAGATGGCCGTGCCGGTCTGGATGCGCTGCTGGCGTTACGCAAGGTCGACATTGTCACATTCAGCGACTGGAAGAAAATTGAAGAGGCAGAGATTGCCCGCGCGCGCGATGGCGCCCCGCGCGAAAAGTTCGTCCGTATCGAAGACATGATTGCCGCCAGCCAATAATTTCGCGGCGCTAGCGTTTATGTCATCATAATTACGTTAATGCTGCGCTACAGGAACATCCTGTTGGAAGATATATAAAGGGCGCAGCATGTTCAAAACCATTGGCATCATTACCGGCGTGGACGCCGAAGCCGCTGCGTTGTTCCCCGGCCAAAGCGCCAATAGCGAACCCTTACACGGTTTCATGGTCCGTCAGGTCCAATCCGGTGGCCGCAATATCGCCATCACCTGCAGCGGCATTGGCAAAGTGAATGCGGCGATGGCCGCGATGATGCTGGTAGAACATTATCATGCGGATTTGCTGTTGGTGGTCGGCACTGCGGGTAAATTGAGCGATCATGACGGCCATTGTTTCCAGATCACGCAAGCCGTGCAGGGGGATTATGGCGCCTCGCGTGCCGACGGGTTTGTGCATTATCGGGCAGGGGCATGGCCGATAGGCGAGGCGCACGCCGAACCCTATCACGCCGCGATCATGCCAGAGACGGGGCTACCGAAAGTGCGGATCATCACAAATGACTGCTTCATGGAAAACGACGACCATGGCCGCCGCCTGCACCGCGTTCTTGGCGGCGACATCATCGATATGGAAACCGCAGCCGTTGCCCAAGCCGCAGCCCGCATGGACGTGCCATGGGCGGCGATCAAGGCGACGAGCGACAATGCCAATGGCGACAGCTCGGGCGATTTTCAGGCCAATTTAAAACGCGCCGCCCGCCAAGCCGCCGAGGCAACCGAACGGATGATATCGGCGCTGTAAATGGCTTAAATTAGCAAGCCAACGGCATGAATGACGATGCCCGCCATGCCGCCGACCAATGTTCCGTTAATGCGGATGAATTGGAGGTCGCTGCCCACGGCATTTTCGACGCGGTCGGTGATGGTTGATGCGTCCCAGCGGGCGACTGTATCGGAAACGAGGGTCACGATATTGTCCCCGTAATTTTCGGTGGTGCCGACAATCGCGCGGCGCGCGAAGCGGTTGATTTGAAGCTTTAGGCCTGAATCTTCCTGAAGCCTGCCACCAAGCTTTATCAGGGCATCGCCAAAGCTGCCCGCCAGCGCGGCATCGGGGTTGCGTGCGGCCTTTAGCAGGCCATCGCGGCCCTGATCCCACAGGCTGTTGATCCATTTGCCCATCGCGGGGTTTTCGAGCAACTGCCCTTTCCAATGCGCGACCTTCGCCTGCAATTCCTTGTCATGGCGAAGGTCGTGCGCAAGGCTGGCGAGGCCCTCTTCGCCCTTTGCACGTAAAGGGTGATCTGGGTCTTCCGCCATTTCGTGCAGCAGCTTGTTCAGCCCATTGACGATGGCGTTCGCCAATTTGTCGTCAAGGCCCGTCCAGCGCATGATTGTGTTGGCGCGTTCCTCCACCATTTGACGAATGAGATGCTCATTAGCCTCCAGCGTGGCCGAGGCCCATTTGATGATGCCGTCGAGCACAGGAATATGGCGGCGCTCGCGGATCATCGCGGTCAACAATTGGCCGAGCAGCGGGGCAATATCCAACTTGTCGAGTTGCTTGCGGATCGCGCCCTTGGCCACACCGCCAAGCCGTTCATCATCCAGCGCGGCGATGATATCCCCCAATAGGCGCGAGGCACCCATGCGCATGCGGCCTTCGCCGCCGGCTGGCGCACTCAAAAATTTGCCCATTGCACCCGCGACATCCATACGCTGCACGCGGCGCGCGACAACCTTGGTTGTCAGAAAGTTGGTGCGCAGAAAGCTTGCAAGCGTGCGGCCAAGCCGTTCCTTGTTATTCGGAATGATCGCGGTGTGCGGAATGGGGATGCCAAGCGGGTGGCGGAACAGGGCGGTGACGGCAAACCAGTCGGCCAGACCACCGACCATGCCAGCCTCTGCAAAGGCGCGCAGAAAGCCCCAATAGCCGTCATAGCGGGTTTCCATATATTTGCCGAAGACGAACAAGGCGGCCATTGCCAACAGCAAGGCCGTGGCGATAATCCGCATCTGACGCAGTTCAGCGTCGCGTTCGGCGTACCGGATTTTCTCCGACTGTCCCAGTTTATCGGCGGATTTCACATCACTGCCTTAGCCAAGGCCTGCCAAGCTGCCAAGTAAAGCGTCACTCCGCAGGCTGAAGTCCGCCGAGGTCGTCCTTGCCCGCTGATTTGCCAGTTGCCTTTGCGGGCGTGGCGGCGGGCGGAGCGACATCTTCGCCATGCTTGTCGGGATCATAGGTCAGCAACCGTGTACGCAGCCATGGACCAATGCGCTTTTCAAAGCCATCGGCAAGGCTGAAGCCCGCAGGAACGATGAGCAAGGTAAGCAAGGTTGAAACGATCAGGCCGCCAATCACGACGGTGCCCATTGGCGAGCGCCACTGGCCGTCGCCGCCAAGCGAGAGCGCGGTTGGCACCATGCCAGCGGTCATCGCGACCGTGGTCATAACGATTGGCTGCGCACGTTTATGGCCAGCTTCCATGATCGCCTGGAACTTGGGAACGCCGCGCGCCATTTCTTCAATCGCAAAGTCGATCAGCAGAATGGAGTTTTTCGCAACGATGCCAAAGAGCATCAATATGCCGATGAACACGGGCATGGAGATTGGCTGCCCAACAAGGCCGAGGGCGATCAAACCACCCAATGGAGCCAAGAGCAGAGAGCCCATATTCACGAGCGGCGACATGAAGCGGTGATACAAAAGCACCAGCACCGCGAACACCAACAATGTTCCGGAAACCAGCGCTACGAGGAAGTCGCGCTGCATTTCCTGTTCCCATTCCTGACTGCCAAAGGGCGCGCGGGACACGCCGGTGGGCAGGTTTTTCATGATCGGCAGGTTGTTTATCTTCTTGTCCGCATCGGATGACACAATGCCGGGGGCAAAATCCGCGCCGATGAAGATGCGGAAATTCTGGTTACGGCGCTGGATGGAGGTGGGGCCCGCGCCGAAGCTGATGTCCGCAACGCGCGACAGGGGCACCGAGCCGCCACTCGCCAATGGCACGGGCAAGTTGCGGATGACATCCAAGTCCTGACGCGATTCCTTGGCAAGCATCACGCGGATCGGGATTTGACGGTCAGACAGCGAAAATTTTGCGCTATTCTGGTCAATGTCACCCAGCGTGGCGATACGGATTGTCTGGCTGAGCGCGACGGTTGATACACCAAGCTGCGACGCCAAATCAGTGCGCGGCGTGATGATCAATTCCGGACGCTGCAAATCAGCGGAAATACGCGGCGCGCGCAATTCGGGCAGCGTCTTCATCTGTTCAACAAGCGTTGCCGCAGTCTGGTCGAGCTTCTTGGGGTCGGAACCCGAAAGCATGACCGATACGTCACGTCCCGAACCGCCGCCGCCCGGGCCGTTCGCCTGAAACGTAACGCGCGCGTCTGCGATTTTTGTGAGCAATGGTGTCAGATCTTCTTCAAACTGCTGGCTGGTCCGCGCACGGTCTTCATGCAACGTGATGAAAATGCTGGCGCTGCCTTCGCGCAGGCTTTGAAGGGCGGTTTTTACCTCCGGTTGCTTTTCGATAATCACAGCAGCTTCATTGGCAATTTCGCGCGTGCGTTCAAGCGTTGTACCGGGAACCATCTCAATACGCACGCGGCTGAAATCGGTATTGCCGTCAGGGAAGAACTGCTTGGGCAGGATGATAAAAAGAGCAATGGTGAGGCCAAGGGCCAACGCACCAATGCCCATCATCCAGCGGCGATGGCCAAGCGACCAGCGCAGTATTTTCATATATCGATCTATCCAGCCTGCCTCGCCATGTTCGGCCATGCCGGTGGATTTGAGGAAATAAGCAGCGAGCATGGGGGTAATCATACGTGCGACGGCAAGGCTCATGAGCACCGAAGCGACAACGGTTAGGCCGAAATTTTTGAAGAATTGCCCGGCGACACCCGGCATCAAGCCCACGGGCAGGAACACCGCGACAATCGAGAATGTGGTCGCGACCACGGCAAGGCCGATTTCGTCAGCCGCGTCAATCGATGCCTGATAGGCAGATTTGCCCATGCGCATGTGCCGGACGATGTTTTCGATTTCCACGATAGCATCATCGACCAGCACCCCGGCGACGAGACCAAGCGCGAGCAGCGACATGGTGTTGAGCGTGAAGCCCAACAGGTCGAGGAACCAGAAAGTCGGAATAGCCGACAGTGGAATGGCGATTGCCGAAATAATCGTTGCACGCCAGTCGCGCAGGAACAGGAACACAACGACGATAGCGAGCAATGCGCCTTCAATCATCGCGGCCATTGAGCTTTTATACTGCCCCTTGGTATAATCGACGCTGTTGAACAGGGTGATGAAATTTACACCGGGATTTTCTTTTTCGATCTCGGCGATTTTGACCATCGCGTCGTCAAAAACGGTAACGTCCGAAGCGCCCTTGGCACGTGACATGCCAAAGGTAACAACCTGTTTCCCGCCGGCAAATGCCATGGACCTCTGTTCGCCGAAGCCATCCGTGACCTCGGCAACGTCGGCGAGCTTAATCGAACGGCCGCCGCCAAGGCTGATTTGCGTTTGGCTCAAGGCGAACGCATCGGTTGCGTTGCCAAGGACGCGCACCGACTGGCGCGACCCGGCGATTTGCGACTGCCCGCCCGACGCGTTGATATTTTGTTGACGCAGTACGCTGTTGATCTGGCTTGCGGTGACGCCAAGAGACTGCATTTTGGCAGGGTCAAGAACGACCCGAATTTCGCGGTTTACGCCGCCATTGCGGCTAACTGACGCCATGCCTTCGACAGACAGCAATCGCCGGGCGACGGTGTCATCAACAAACCAGCTGAGTTGCTCAAGCGTCATGTCGCTGGCTTCGACCGCGAAATAGGCGATCGGATCGCTGGATGTTGCGACCTTGAAAATCTGGGGTTCCAAAATGCCGTCGGGCAAGTCGCTGCGGATTTGGTCGACGGCGTTTTTGACCTCGCTGACCGCCGCATTGATGTCGTCACCAATTTCGAACTCGGCGCTGATCGTCGTGTTGCCTTCGCTGGAGCTGGCATCGATGTTGCGCACACCCTGAACACTTCGGATCGCGGATTCGACCTTTTGGGTGATCTGCGTTGTGATTTCGCTAGGCGCTGCACCAGGCTGGGAAATCGACACAACGACAACCGGGAATTCAATGTCCGGATCGTTCTGCACATCCATATTCATGAACGACATGATGCCCGCCAGCGTGAGCGCGACGAACAACACAATCGGAACCACGGGGTTCCGGATGGACCATGCGGATATGTTATTTAAATTCATGATTTATATCCCGAAAGGCCCAAAACTTACTGCTTTTTCAAAAGCTTGGGATTGATGGTTTCGCCTGGATTGAGGAAGCCACCAGCGTACAAAACAACGCGTTCGGTGCCATCAAGACCTTGTTCGATAATCAAACCATTTGCAGTGACGGAACCGACCTTCACGGGGCGTTGCGTCGCCTTGTTATCCTTGCCAACGATATAGACAAAGCTGCCTTCACGGCCAGTTTGCACCGCGGATTCCGGCAGAACCGGTGCCGTCATCGCGCCAGCCTTAATCTCCACCGACGCAAATCCGCCTGGACGCAATGCGGTGTCAAAAGGCAATGCGATACGCGCCATGCCCTGGCGGCTTTGGGCGTCAATCATCGGCGCAATCTGCCAGATGCTGCCGTTGAAGACGCGATCTGTTCCGACTGGCGTGACAGTGGCCGGAATGCCCACCGCAACTTGACCCAAATCATCTTCGCTTAACTTTGCCTGCAGCTCAAGCTCGCCATCTTTGGCAATGCGGAACAGGATTCCACTGCCTGCCGATACCGTTTGACCGGGTTCGACATTACGTTCCAGTACGTAACCGGAAACCGGCGCGCGGACATCAAGCCGTGCGTTGCGTGCACGGGTTTCGGCAAGCTGCGCATTGGCCACGTTGACCCGTGCACGTGCCGCGTCGCGTGTTGCGGTCTTGCGGTCGACATCTGCCTTCGAAATGAAGCCGCGCTCGACAAGCTGCATCGCACGTTCGAGTTCATTTTGGGCGAGTTGGAGGTCTGCGCGCGCGACACCAATTTGTGCCTCAAGCGCGGCGGCCTGCTGCGTCTGGACTGAGCGGTCAACGCTTACAAGAACCTGACCTTGGCGCACCCATTCACCCGCATCGACATATACCTGCAGCACGCGTCCGCCTTCGCCAACGACACCAACGGGAATTTCGCGCCGTGCGGCAAGCGTGCCCGTAGCGTTAATGGCGCGCACAACAGAATCGCGGCCAGGGGCAACAACGGTGACGGTTTGCGCTTGGCCCGCCTTGTCAGCGTCAGTCGGTGCCGCGCTGCTGCTGCCAAAGAAATAATAAGCGGCGCCCGCAACGGCCAAAATTGCGACAACAATCAGCGCGATGTTCCGCCGACGCCGGTTGCGTTCTGCGTTATCCACCACCACATCGCTACCCAGCGAACTGCTCAAAGTTGTTTCGTAATTCATACCGATGTTCCAAATTCTGTCGCGGGCGCGCGTTGAGCGACCCAATGTTTTTATAGCGGAGCTGTATTACCTTAATAAGTCACTGCCTGCAAGCAGCAGAATACCAACAGCTAAACCGCCTCGTTGGTCCATATACGATAGTGGAAAAGCTTGTCCGCAACAATAGGAACTGTCGTCGATATGTTTCGACGAACAACAGTTTCGGACGGCCAGAACACTGAACGCACCAAAATATATCATGATCACTGCGCACGAAAAACCCCGCACAAGGCGGGGTTGGTCATTTCGCTTGCTATTGAAAACGCGCGATCAGTATTTCTGCTGACGCTCGTACAAGTCGCGATAATGCTGTATACGGGTTACGCGCAGGCCGGGCATACCCGATCGGTCGACAGCCCGCTGCCACGACGCAAATTCTTCGAGCGTCAGATCATAGCGTTCGCACACGTCGTTGATGGACAATAGCCCGCCATTCACCGCCGCGACCACTTCCGCTTTGCGGCGGACAACCCACCGCGTTGTGCCGGGAGGTGGCAAGCTTTCCATCGTGAGCGGTTCGCCCAAAGGGCCAATGACTTGGGCTGGACGGAATTTTTGGTTCTCAATCATGATTCTTTTCCCGCTCCATGCTCCGCCAGGGGCAACTCGGTTCCTGTTACATCGATAGGTAGGAGGTGGCCTTTGATATTGCCTAAAGCAGTGTGGTAAACAGTTCGTTCATCCTTTTTTTCTGGTCCGGATTTTTGCCAGAATGAGCCACGCACTGCGCGTTCGGCATTGGGGCCCGCCGTGAAACATTGAATGCGTGCAGCGAGATCGTCGGGTTCCGGAGCGCGCCCCTGATCGGCCTGGTGCAGGGCCCGGACCGTCCGGCTGTTCGCTTGACGCAAGCGGGCAGCATCAAGCGCGGATTGTCTATCCTTCCGGCTGATATCCGAATCTTGGCGTAACGCGTGATGGGGAAAGTTCATTTCCATGACGCTGTGATAGCACCAGATGTTCTAACAATGGGTAAAGGCGATCTTCAAAGGATGTTAGGCAAGGTTAACAGGCATGCCCACCTCTCCGTTCGCGGCCCCGCGTGGATTCTTACGGAAAACTGGCTTTTAGAACTTCAAGCTATTAGGTAGGCACGCGCATGACTGACGATATTTATCATTCTGATTTCCAACTCGGGCCGGATCTGGCCGGAAAACGAATCGTTGTTGCGATGTCGGGTGGCGTCGATTCCTCTGTGGTGGCCGCGCTGGCTGCGCGGTCGGGCGCCGAAACCATTGGCGTGACGCTGCAACTATATGACCATGGCAGCGCGGTAAAACGCGCCGGTGCCTGCTGCGCGGGGCAAGATATTCGTGACGCGCGCGCCGTCGCCGATAAATTGGGCATCGCGCATTATGTGTTCGATCATGAAAGCCAGTTTCGCGAATCGGTCATCGACCATTTTGCCGATGAATATATGGCAGGCCGCACACCCATTCCGTGCGTTCGGTGCAACATGGGCGTTAAGTTTACCGACCTGTTCCGGCTGGCGCGCGAGCTGGGTGCAGATTGCCTTGCCACGGGCCATTATGTCCGCCGCGTTGAAGGACCGGCAAGCGCGGAATTGCATCGCGCTTTTGATCCTGCACGCGACCAGAGCTATTTTCTGTTTGCAACGACCCAGCATCAGCTTGATTATTTGCGCTTTCCCTTGGGTGGCATGCCCAAGCCACATGTGCGCGCCATTGCGCAGGAAATGGGCCTCGTCGTGGCCATGAAACCCGATAGTCAGGACATCTGCTTTATACCCGATGGCGATTATGCCAGCGTTGTCCGCAAAATCCGTCCAGATGCAGAGATCGGGGGCGATATCGTCCATCTGGATGGCCGCACGCTTGGCCAGCACAAGGGCCTGATCCATTACACAGTCGGGCAGCGCAAAGGGTTAGAGGTCGGCGGTCAGCCAGTGCCTTTATATGTCATCCGGCTTGATCCCGCCACGCAGCGCGTGATCGTTGGGCCGCGCGAAGCGCTGGCGGTGGAGGCTGCGCGCGTGATCGATGCCAATTGGCTGGCAGATATCGGAGGCCGGCCCGTGATGGCAAAGGTACGGTCAATGTCCCGCCCGGTTCCCGCCCGGATGGATGGCGAATGGTTGCGCTTTGATACGCCCGAATATGGCGTCGCGCCGGGGCAAGCGGCGGTTTTATATGACGGTGATCGCGTGCTTGGCGGTGGTTGGATTGAGGAAACGATGGCGGTGGAAATGGCGACTGCCGCGTGACATAAAGCCGGCTTCTGAGGGGGGATGAAGTTCATGCATTTGGGAGAAGCACAGCGCGACATGCGCCGGGCATATGTCAACGGCGGCGTCGGTATCTTTGCATCGGGCCTTGTCTGGACATTGTCCGGACTGGTCACGATGAACATCAGCCTGATTGCTGGCATGGCGACGTTATTCTTTGGCGGCATGGCGATTCACCCCGTTTCTGTTTTGCTGGCGCGTTCTTTTTATAGACGCGGCAAAACCCGATCACCCAACCCGATGGAGACGCTGGCGTTACAGTCGACGGCGTTTCTGATCATCGGCCTTGTCATTGCGTTTCTGGTCAGCGGCACGTTTAGCCAATGGTTCTTTTCGATCGCCTTGTTGACGGTTGCGGCGCGCTATTTGGTGTTCCAAACCGTATATGGAATGCGTCTCTATCTCATACTTGGCGTCGTTTTGATGTGTATTGCCAGCATGGCGTTCTGGATGCCGGGAGTTACGCCCGCGTTCATTGCGTTGACCGCGGGCATAATTGAGCTTCTGTGTTCTGCATTCATCCTCGTGCCCGCAAAACGTTAGGATCAGGACCTATTACAGCGCGTCTATTTCTGCCTGATTGAGCTGAATGCAGCCATTTGCGCCGCGGCGTTCGGCCACGGCTTCTGCCAAAAAGGGAACCGACGCGTAAATGCGCTTGTTTTCGGGATCGTCGCTGAGGCGCACGATTTCCAAGCCCTTTTCCTTATCGGTCTCACAAGAGGCCATATCGCGGCCTTCGATATAACGGCACGAACAGGTGATGTGCGCGCCATATGCGGCGCCGAGGCGCGCTTGCCCTTTTACGCTATTCCAGTTCCAGACGATCCATAAAGCCGCGATCACCGCCAATGCCGCGACGATTATTTTCAGGGTCTTGAACCGTGGGCGCCGTGCTTTTGGTTCAGCTTTTGAAGTTGCGGTTGCCATAGACCCTCCATTTGGTGCATCGAACTATATTATGCCTAGAAACAATTTCCGCCGCGCGGCAACCGCTTTTTGTGCATTCACGGCACTTACCCTCGCTGGATGCGGCGCAGAGCCGCCTGCAAAGCCCGTTGGCCCCGGCTTTACCCAGATCGCCGACGACGCAGTGGTGAGCCAAGAGAAGCTTGCCGATGCCATCGCGCCGTTTTTCGAAGATCCCGCTGTCGGCGAAACCCGCGCATTGGTCGTCATGCAAGGTGGGCGGGTCGTTGCAGAACGTTATGCACCGGGATACGGCCCTGACACGCGGTTGATTAGCTGGTCTATGGCCAAAAGCGTTACTGCTGTATTGGTCGGCCTGATGGTGGCGGACGGTCGCCTTGCATTGGATGAACCCGCAATTGTCACCGAATGGCAAGCGCCGCGCGATAATCGTGCAAAAATAACGCTGCGGCATTTGCTGCATATGTCCTCAGGCCTCGACCACACCGAAATGGCTGAAGGTGATATTGAGATTTTCGATGCGGACACCCCGCGGATGTTGTTTCTGGATGGCCGGGAAAATGTTGCGCGTTACGCCGAGACACGACCGCTTGAGGCCAATCCCGGGGAGAAATTCGAATATAGCACGGCAACGAGCCATATTCTTGCGGACATCATGACCCGGTCACTGACCGACAGTAAGGATCCGGTGGTCCGCCGCGACGCCATGCTCGAATATGCACGCGGGCGGTTGTTCGAGCCATTGGGGCTTACGAGCTTTGTCCCGGAATTCGACCGGAATGGCACTATGCTGGGCGGAAGCATGATCCATGGCACGGCCCGCGACTGGGCCAAGTTCGGTGAATTCCTGCGCAATAACGGGTCGGTTCAGGCCGCACAGTTGATGCCGACGAGCTGGATGCGCTTTATGAAAACGCCAAGCCCGAACAACCGCAGCTATGGTGCGCATATCTGGCTGAACCGCACGGGAAATGACCCGCGCAATCAGGTGCTGTTTCCCGGAAAAGCGCCATCGGATGTGTTCGCCGCGCTTGGGCATTTGGGCCAATTTGTCGTGGCGTCACCGCAGCATCGGTTGACGATCGTGCGGCTTGGGATGACGCCCGATGATCAACTGGATCCGATCAACGACCAATTGGCCAAGCTCATTTCGGTTTTCCCGAAATGATAAAGTCTGATGACTAGGCTTTGGCCACCGGTGCGTTGTCGCCAAGGTCTTCGAACCAAGCTTCGACAGGTCCGCTGAGCTTGATCAGCAATGGGTTGCCCTTGCGATCGCGTGCTTTGCCCGCCTGAACCTTGATCCAGCCTTCGGAAATGCAATATTCCTCAACAGTTGTGCGGATTTCGCCCTTGAAACGAATACCCACGCCGCGCGACAACAAATCGCCGTCGAAATACGGGCTCATCGGGTTAATCGACAAGTGATCGGGTGGGGTATCTGCCCCTGCAGCTTTGGTCTCTTCAGTCATGCGCGCGGCTTTGCCGCAAAGCATAGCACTTGGCAATATGGCGCGGGCAGTGCAGGGACTTCAAAATGGCAATTTCGAACAACTATGATGTAATAATTTTGGGCGCGGGCGGCGCGGGACTGATGTGTGCGCTGACCGCAGGGCAACGCGGACGGCGCGTGCTGATCATTGACCATGCAACGGGACCGGGCAAGAAAATCCTGATTTCGGGCGGTGGCCGGTGCAATTTCACCAACGTCAATGCGACAACGGTCCATGCACAAGAACGCTATCTGTCCGCCAACCCGCATTTTTCGAAGTCGGCGTTGGGACGGTACACACCGCAGGATTTTATCGAACTGGTGCGCAGCTATGGCATCGCCTTTCATGAAAAAACGCTTGGTCAGTTGTTCTGTGACGGATCCGCGCGCCAGATTGTCGAAATGCTCATGGAAGAATGCGACCGGTCACAAACGCTTGGCGGCCGTGTGGACTTTGCGTTCAATTCCCCCGTTGGTGAGATATCGCACGACGGCAGCGTCTATCATGTCATGTATAACGGCCTGCGCGCATCTGCCGCGTCTTTGGTCATTGCCACGGGCGGCCCAAGCATTCCGAAAATGGGTGCTACGGCATTTGCGTATGATCTGGGCCGGCAATTTGGACTGAAGATTGTCGAGCCAAGGCCGGCGTTGGTCCCGTTGACGCTTGGCGGGGATGATGTGCTGTTCCGTGAATTGTCCGGCGTGTCGGCTGAGGTCGTTGCGCAGCATGGCAAAACCGCCTTTCGCGAAGCAGCCCTGTTCACCCACCGCGGACTGAGTGGCCCTGCCGTTCTTCAGATCAGCAGCTACTGGCGGCCAGGTGACCGCGTTGGAATTGATTTCCTGCCGGATCATGATGCGCCGGCATGGCTGTTGTCCGAAAAGCGTGCACGGCCAAAGGCTACCATCAAATCGACGCTAGATCGGGTCCTTTCAGCCCGATTGGCGGAGGCTTTGGCGGATAAGCTTGCGCTGCACGGGAATCTGGCCGACCAAAGCGACGTCAAGCTGGCAGAGGCGGGCGCATTGCTCGATTGTTGGCCATTCGTACCCAATGGCAGTGAGGGCTATGCCAAGGCGGAGGTCACGCTTGGCGGGATCAGCACCGACGGCCTGTCGCAGCAAACAATGGAAGCCAAGAAAATGCCGGGGCTGTTTTGCATCGGCGAGGCTGTGGATGTCACTGGCTGGCTGGGCGGCTATAACTTCCAATGGGCATGGGCGAGCGGCGTCGCTGCGGGTGAGGCGGTTTAGTTTTGCCGTCTCATGCGGCAATCCGTTTCTAGGCGAACCGGACTTTCCGAATAAGAAAAGGGCGCCAAATCGGCGCCCTTTTGTGTTTATGCAGCCTGTTTGGCGCGTGATGCTTTTTTCCGCTCGTTCGGATCCAGCAAACGCTTGCGCAAGCGGATGTTCTTTGGCGTCACCTCAACCATTTCATCGTCATCGATATAGGCAATGGCTTGCTCAAGCGTGAGACGCTTTGGCGGGGTGAGGCGGATGGCGTCGTCCTTGCCGGTCGAACGGAAGTTCGTCAGCTGTTTCGACTTCATTGGGTTCACTTCCAAATCGTCTGGCTTGGCATTTTCGCCGATGATCATGCCTTCATACAAAGCTTCACCTGGCGATACCATCA
>NZ_JBILOS010000028.1:0-24197 GCF_044374345.1 Sphingorhabdus sp.
CGGCGTCTTCACGCGATTCCTGCTCCAAACGCTTCGCCTTCTTTTCGAGATAGGTCGAATAATTGCCTTCATACACAAAATACCGTCCGCGATCGAGCTCGAGGATCCAGCTGACGACATTATCCAAGAAATAACGATCGTGGGTCACGAGAATGACGTTGCCCTTGTAATCGACCAAATGCTTTTCCAGCCATGCAACCGACTCTGCGTCCAAGTGGTTGGTCGGTTCGTCGAGCAGCAATATGTCTGGCTTTTCCAGCAAGAGCCGCGTGAGCGCGATACGACGCTTTTCACCACCCGAAAGGCTGGTGACAGGGCTGTCGCCGGGAGGGCAACGCAGCGCGTCCATAGCGAGCTCCAGCTGGCTATCGAGCGACCAGCCATCAACGGCATCAATCTTTTCCTGAAGCGTGCCCATTTCTTCCATGAGCGCGTCAAAGTCCGCATCTTCGGGTGGATCGCCCATGATGGTCGAAATCTCGTTAAAACGATCCACAAGGTCGGCAACCGCACGCACTCCGTCCATGACGTTTTCCTTGACCGTTTTGGTCGGATCAAGCTCTGGCTCCTGCGCCAGATAGCCCACGCGGATATGTTCGCCGGGCCATGCTTCGCCGGTAAACTCTGTATCCATTCCGGCCATGATTTTCATCAGCGTGGATTTACCCGTGCCATTTGGCCCAACGATGCCAATCTTTGCATCCGGATAGAATTGCAGATTGATGTTGTTGAGGACGGGTTTGCTTGCGCCGGGGAAGGTTTTCGTCATTCCCTTCATTACGAAGCTATATTGGGCTGCCATGGGCTTTAATTCCTGTGTTGCATTACTTTTGATTTGGCCGCTTCCCTAGCTATCTGCGCGTTTCGCCGCAAGGTGGGATTGCAAATCCCGACGATGCGATTAAGCCTGCCAAGCATGAAGAAAAACATCCTATTGCTCGCCGCAGCCTCTACGCTGTTCCTTTCGCCATCACTTGCACTGGGCGCACCTGCGTCGCCGGATAGTGCTGCCGTCGCATCGATCCGCGACAAAACATTGCAAAGCGACAATTTGGCCTATGACATTGTCGAAGGGCTCACGACCGAAATCGGCCCGCGGCAGGGCGGAACCGAAGCCGAAGCGCGCGCACGGACCTGGTCGGTCAACAAGCTGAAGGCGCTGGGTTTTGAAAATGTCCGCATCGAAGAATATCAGATGCCCACATGGGTACGCGGCGAAGAAACCGCAGCCGTCGTCGCGCCCTTTCCGCAGAAACTGGCCATTGCCGCATTGGGCAATAGCGGCAGCACCGGTGAAGCCGGGCTGGAAGCTGAAATCGTGTACTTCCCGACGATTGATCATTTGCGCGCAGCCCCCGATGGCAGCTTGAAAGGCAAGATTGCCTTTGTCAGCCACAATATGAAAGCCACGCAGGATGGCAGCAGCTACGGCGCATTTGGCCCTGCCCGCTTTGTCGGCCCGAACATCGCCGCCAAAAAAGGCGCTGCGGCTATCGTCATCCGTTCAATCGGAACCGATTATCATCGCAACCCGCACACGGGGAACACCAACTTTGATCCCGGCGTCACGCCCATTCCGGCAGGCGCATTGTCGATACCCGACGCTGAAAATCTGGAACGTATGATTGCGCGCGGCAAGCCAGTGCGGTTGAAACTAAAGCTGACCCCAAAAAATGTCGGGATGCAGACGTCGGGCAATGTTTTGGCTGAGGTTAAGGGATCGAACCCCGAACTGCCCATGATTGTTATCGCCTGCCATCTGGATAGCTGGGACCTTGGGACCGGCGCCATTGATGACGCCGCAGGTTGCGGTATCATCGGGGCAGCAGCCAAGCATTTGCAATCGATGGGCCAACCCAAGCGCACCGTGCGCCTGTTGTGGGCTGGCGCGGAAGAAGTCGGTATTTGGGGTGGCCGGGATTATGGCGAGAAACACGCCAATGAGCCACATGCCCTTGCCATGGAATCGGATTTCGGCGCGGGCAAAGTCTGGGCCGTGGATTTCCGCCTGCCCGAAAGCGCGTCGGCACTTCGCGGTCAAATTGTCTCCGCATTGGCCCCGCTGGGCGTGGTTCCGCGCAAGGAATTGGCCGGCGGTGGCGCGGATGTGGGCGCGATCATCGCCGCGCAAAAATTGGGCATCATCGACCTGCAGCAAGATGGCACGAAATATTTCGACCTGCACCACACGCCCGACGATACGCTCGACAAGATCGACAAAGCCGAATTGCGCCAAAACGTCGCGGCATGGGTTGCAACCTTAGCGCTCGTTGCAAATTATGACGGTGAATTGAAGCCAGAGGCGGCGCGTTGAAACACGCTTTTGTCTTGGCGTTCATGCTTATGGTTGGGGGTTGTGGCGACACGGCCCCCACCGAAACGGACAAGGCTGGTGACGCGGACACAACAGAGGCCGCGCAGAAAAAGGAACTGGCCGCGCAAAAGCTGAGCATTGAACAAGCCGCCGAAGAAGCGACGAAGCTGATTGAAGCGGATGCAAAGGCTGAAATTGACGCGGCCAATGCAAGTGGCGGCGCTGCCCAGTAAGTAAACACTTCCGCTGGACGGGGCACCGCTATCGGTGTTCTGTGTAGTTTTCCGAAAAAAAATGGTCGGGGAGACAGGATTCGAACCTGCGACCCTCTGGTCCCAAACCAGATGCGCTACCAGGCTGCGCTACTCCCCGACATGGGATCACTGGTATAACAATGTCCGCGCGGCTGGCTGCCTGCCAAATTCCACAAAAGTGAAACTGGTGGGCCCGGAGGGACTCGAACCCCCGACCTAGCCGTTATGAGCGGCCAGCTCTAACCAACTGAGCTACAGGCCCTGACCGGCTCGCCAACTGCCTGCGCGCCGATAGCCGAACTTTGGGCGAGGTTGCAAGCCTTTATCTCACCAAAAAGATTTAAATCGGCTGACGTTTACATAAAGCACCATCCTTTTGGGTCGAACGCTTCTGTTCCACCATATCATTATCGCTCTTCGTCCATTAATCCGGCTCGCCCGTCATTGACGGCTGGAAGCGACACGATCAGCGCTTGATTGTAGCAACGTAAATCCCCGCCAGCATTTCGGGCAAGGCTCCGTACGAGGCGCAACGAAAAGCCAAGCCCAAGCAATGGCGCGTCATGAGAATCATCAAGCGGGCCGGAGCCGAACAGTGCGTCCTCATCCATATCGCCAAGCTTTTTCGGTAAACTAAGCACAAAACGGTTAACCGCATTCAACCCGGGCTCCGTCCGGAAACGACCATCGAGGACTTCGCCAGGCTCGCAGCCGATGATGACGGCAGACAACAGCCGCGAAAACAGACGCTCTGCCAGTTGGTTATCCAGCGCAAATGGCCGGACCGGATGTGCATGGACCAAGTTCAGGGTAACGTGCAAAGCGTCGCTCAATTCGCGGAGCCGATCTGCCAACCGAAGCGACAGCCAATCGCAATCGGTTAAACCGACCTCCGTAACATAAGTTCCCGTTTCAATTTTTGCAGCGGTTGAAAGATCATCCAAGCCAGACAGCAAACGCCGGGCATCGTGCAGGATGCTAGCGGCTATTGTGCGATATTCCTCGATGACAGGACCAAAGAGTTGCTGTTCGATAATTTCGGAAAAGCCGATAATGGCACCCAATGGCGTGCGCAGTTCGTGCAACAATTGCTGGATATTTTCCGCGTCATGCGTGTCGCCTTCCGGAATGTGCGCGACTTCCGCGATATTGGGGCGACGCAATATCCCGCGATAGCCTTTGAACCGTCCACTGGCAGGTTCAAAAAACGGTGCCGCGTTGATCCGCCAGTCCCCGGCAATCGCAGGCGCGCCGCACAGGCGCAGGCGCGCATTTTCAAGTGGCATTTTTTGCCGAAAGGCAGCGGCGCCATAGGCATCTGGTCCGGGCCCCTGGTCAAATGCGGGCTCCGCAATATCCACGCCAACAACCGCCCCTGCGGGTGCGCCTTCAACCGAGCTGATGGTGCCATATTCGTCGGTTTCAAAGCCTATTTCGTCAATCGGTTTGCCAAGCGAAACGACTGGTTCGACAGACGCCCCGGCCTGTATTTCAGCCGCATCGTGACGTTCCCGCTCAATCCGCAATTTTTCGATGCGTTCAACAATGTCACGGATTTGCACAACCTGCGGCGCACGCACCGCTGTCTCGGTAAAGGATCTGTCGAGAGACAGCGCGAAATCAGCCGAAGAGCATGACCGAAGCGCACGCAGGGTCATGGGACCAAGGTCCCCGCGGTTGCGCAAGAACCCGCGCGCTCGGGTGGACATATGGGGCACGATATCAGCCCATTCATGATCACTCAGCCGTGCGCCACTGACCGCCGCTGCGGCCACCGCCGGAACATCACCCGACAGCAGCAAAAGCAAAGGCGCAGAGCGCAGCCGCCCGGACAAGGCGCGCACGCATTGTTCGCGGACAGGTAAAGGAACTAGGTCCATAAACTGCCGCACTTTTCGTAAGCCAAGGGCAACCACCGCCGGGTCAAAGTCCGAAGGATTTTGCCCTAATAGATCAACCAGTTGCTGCCATTTCGCCGCCAAGCCGATGCCACCATCCCCAGCCTGACGCAAAGTGGTTTCAAGGCGATCGTCAAAGCGCAAATTCGGCACATCCTGATGCATGTTATCGGTGGTGTGGCCGCGGGATAAACCGATATCAGGACGTACGAAAGCGACAAAATTGGTGCGTCACACTTTGGGACAATTGCAATATAATATAATTATATTATAAAGCGGGGGCATAATGGAAATGGAAATAACAAGATCATGGCTAATATGAACCTAGATGCGATAGATTTGAAGCTTTTGGCGGAATTGCAGGCGGACGGTCGCATCACCAATGTCGAACTGGCAACCAAGGTTGGGCTGACCGCCCCGCCATGTTTGCGGCGGATGCGCGCGTTGGAACAGTCGGGAACGATTAAATCCTACCACGCAGATGTGGACGCAAGTGCCTTGGGCTACACAATCACCGTATTTGCGATGGTCAGCTTAAAAAGTCAGGCCGAAGAAGATCTGAAGGCGTTTGAGCAGCATGTTCGGGCACTCCCAGATGTGCGCGAGTGCCATATGCTGAATGGCGAAATTGATTTCATCCTAAAAATCGTTGCGCGCGATTTGCAGTCATTTCAGGAATTTCTGACATCGCAGTTAACGTCTGCGCCCAATGTAAACAGCGTAAAAACATCGCTGACTATTCGCACCGCCAAAGACGAACCGGGCGTGCCCATACCGATGGCATAAAAAAGGGCCCGATTGCTCAGGCCCTTTTCAATCAATTATCGCAAAGCTTATATCGCTGGTATTGCCGCAGGCGCCGCTGCTGGTGCGGACTTTTCCAAATGGCTGATGAAGATCAGCCAATATTCGGCAATCGCCTTGCGGTTTGCTCCGGTAATCTGCGCAAAGTCGGCTTTCGCGCCAGCATAATCGCCCAGCATGGTTTTCGACATGGCAAGACGGAAACGGGTGCGGTCAGTCTGGTTTCCGCCATCCTTATCGAGCACTGGACCCTTGCTTAACGCGGTCTCGTACAGATCCTTGGCTGTCTTATAATCCTTATGTGAGAAGAATGAGTCGCCTGTCAGGGTCGCCAGCATCGCTCTGGGGCTCGCTTTTGCTGGGGCAATCGTTCCCGCCAATGTACGGGTATCTTCCGCCAAACGTGCCTTGGCTTCGTTGTAACGCTCACTGAAGGTCACGTTGTTGCGTGAGATGATGCCCTTTGCAAAGCCTTCGTCCAATACCGACACAGCCTCTGCCGGATAACGCACGCCGATATAGCTTAAGCTATCGAGATATTCGGCATATTCTTGTTGAAAGCGCAATCCATTGGTCGCGCGCATCAAGCGCATGAGGTCAAGCGACTCTTCAGGGTTCGTGTTGAGCGAACGGTTGAAGAACGCAAGGGCATCATGCCAGAAATCGGGGTTATTTTCGGCGATCACCAAATCCTTGTAGAAATTGGCAGCACCGGCATAATCTTTCGCTTTCGCAGACAGGTTGGCGGCACGAACGACATAGGCTTTGTTTACCGCTCCGGCTGCCTTGCTCGCTGCAATCGCCTTGCCGATCCAAACGATAGCGTCAGCATCCTTATTCTGCTGCGACATGGCGTTGGAAATCAGAAATTCGATATTATTGGCGCGATAACCAAGGTTGTACGCATCCATCATATTCTTTTCAGCGTCGGCAAATCTTTTGCCGTCATAAGCAATCGCGCCCTTGCGGAACGTATAGGCCTGTTTCATATCCACAGGCGTGGTTGCGGATGCGAGCAACAGATCAATACCCTGATCCTGCAAAGCCGTATCTTTCGCCATCACACCGATGTTGACGGCCAAAATGCCTGCTTCATAACGGTCGTCATCATTGGCAATGGCCGCAAGAATCTTCGGAAATTCGGCCTTCGCTGCGACCGGATCCTTGGTTTTGTTCAAAAGATTGGCGACAGGCATGTACGCCGCGATGAACGGCTTGGAATAATTTCTCTTGGGAGCCGCAGGCGTGGCTTCCTTCCCCTTTTTTTCCTTTTTTGGCTTTTCATCGGACTGCGCAAAAGCAGGCGCTGCGGTTATAGCGACCAATGACAGTGCAAGGGCAAATTTTGAAACCAGCTTCATGTAACTCTCCGGGACTAGTGATATATTGCCGTGGGCTTTGGTTAACGTCGTGTATAGGACCTTGCCATCTTCAGTGCAATTGACATAGCGCGGTCGCATGAATTCCCGTTGAACGAACCAGAGGAAAATTCAAGTGCCAGAACGCACCGCAGTTATAATTGGCGCACGGGGTGGCATTGGTGCCGCGCTGGCCGATGCTTTGGATGCGGGCGATCAATATGACCGCGTCATTCGGCTGCATCGCGCAAGCGCGCCGGCAATCGACATATTGGACGAGGCAAGCATAGCCGCCGCAGCGCGCGATTTGGCGGGCACAACGCCGCAATTGGTCATCGTGGCCACTGGGTTGCTGCACACAGATGCCAAGGGGCCGGAAAAAAGCCTGCGCGAGCTTGATCCTGAATGGATGATCGAAAATTACCGCATCAATGCGGTTGGCCCCGCTTTGGTGGCGAAACATTTTCTGCCGATCATGGCCAAGCAAGGCCCGGTCTGCTTTGCGGCGCTTTCCGCGCGCGTGGGCAGCATTTCGGACAATCGGCTTGGCGGATGGCATAGCTATCGCGCGTCGAAATCCGCGCTCAACATGTTCATCCGCAACATTGCAATCGAATGGCAGCGCAAAAATGCGCAATCGGTTGTGGTCGCCCTGCACCCCGG
The DNA here is from genome assembly GCF_044374345.1 of Sphingorhabdus sp. GTDB lineage: Bacteria > Pseudomonadota > Alphaproteobacteria > Sphingomonadales > Sphingomonadaceae > Sphingorhabdus_B. Next base: position 7,292 of record NZ_JBILOS010000028.1, read on the forward strand.
CACCGTCGAAACGCAGCTGAGCGCGCCATTTAAGGGTAATCCGGCGCATGAACGCTTCGTCCCTGCCCGCGCAGCTGCGGATATGCTTGCCGTGCTTGCAGGGCTGCACCCCGAGCAAAGCGGCCAGATTTTCGCGTATGACGGCAGCGTCATCGCCCCCTAATCCACACCACTGCGTGAATCTGTGGATAAGCTGTAGACAACAGCCCTATTTGGACAGTCGCTTGTGGTCATATGACCGACTTGGGTCTATGGCTTAGTGACCCAAAAAATATAAGGATTTTCGCGCTGTGAGCGACGACATAGTTACAATGGAACCATCGGACATTTCGCCCGTCGACATCGTCGATGAAATGAAGTCGAGCTACCTCGATTATGCGATGTCGGTCATTGTATCCCGCGCCCTGCCGGACGTGCGGGACGGCCTCAAACCCGTTCACCGCCGCATACTGTTCGCAAGCCAGGAAGGCGGCTTTGTCGCGGGCCGGCCCTATCGCAAATCGGCAAAGATTGTCGGCGACGTCATGGGCAATTATCACCCGCATGGCGACAGCGCGATTTACGATGCCCTTGCCCGTATGACGCAAGATTGGTCGATGCGCGTTCCGCTGATCGATGGTCAGGGTAACTTCGGATCGATGGACCCTGATCCGCCAGCATCGATGCGGTACACCGAAGCGCGGTTGAACAAGGTCGCCAACGCGTTGTTGGATGATCTCGATAAAGACACCGTCGATTTCCAACCCAATTATGACGGCAGCCGCGAAGAACCGCAGGTTTTGCCCGCACGTTTCCCCAACCTGTTGGTCAACGGCGCTGGCGGTATTGCCGTCGGCATGGCCACCAACATCCCGCCACATAATCTTGGCGAAGTTATCAAGGCCTGCCTGGCCTATATCGATAATCCGGCCATTTCCATAGATGAGCTGATCGAGATCGTCCCTGCCCCTGATTTCCCCACGGGGCCGTTAATCCTTGGCACCGGCGGCGCACGTGCGGCCTATCGCGAAGGCAAGGGCTCCATCATGCAGCGCGCGCGCCACGAGATTGAAGAAGGAAAAGGCGATCGTCGCTCTATTGTCCTGACCAGCATTCCGTTTCAGGTCGGCAAATCCGCTTTGGTCGAAAAAATCGCCGAAGCCGCGAAGGACAAGCGCATTGAGGGCGTGTCCGACATTCGCGATGAATCCAGCCGCAAGGGCGTACGCATCGTCATCGATCTGAAGCGTGATGCGACCACAGATGTGGTGCTCAACCAATTGTGGCGCCACACACAGGCGCAATCGAGCTTTCCCGCCAATATGCTCGCCATTCGCGGCGGACGGCCTGAAGTCCTCAACCTGCGTGACATCATTGAGGCATTCATCCGCTTCCGTGAAGAGGTTATCACCCGCAGAACCAAGTTCGAACTGAACAAAGCGCGCGAACGGGCGCATTTGTTGCTTGGCCTTGTTGTTGCCGTCACCAATTTGGACGAAGTCGTCCGTATCATTCGCGGTTCTGCCAGCCCGGCCGAAGCTCGCGCTGCGCTGATCGCGCGCAAATGGCCAATTGCCGAAATCGCGTCGTACATCAAATTGGTGGAAGCGGTTGAAACCGAAGTTTCGGGCGACAGCTACCAATTGTCGGAGCTTCAGGTGCGCGCCATTCTCGAACTGCGCCTGCATCGTCTGACGGCGCTTGGCCGTGACGAAATTGGTAAGGAACTTCAGGGGCTTGCCGAAAGCATCGCAGAATATCTCGCAATTTTGGGCGACCGCGTAAAGCTGTACGCGGTTCTGCGTGAAGAGCTGGTCGCCATTGACGCCGAGTTTTCGACGCCACGCTTGTGCGAAATCACCGCCAGCTGGGACGGTCTTGATGACGAAGACCTTATGGAGCGTGAGGAAATGGTCGTCACCGTCACCCATGGCGGATACATCAAACGCACCGCACTGGCCGCTTTCCGCGCCCAGAACCGGGGCGGCAAGGGCCGCGCGGGTATGGCGACGAAGGATGAAGATGCCGTCACCGAACTGTTCGTCACCAGCACGCACACACCCGTATTGTTCTTCTCAAACATTGGTAAGGTTTACCGCCTAAAGGTCTGGAAGCTGCCCGAAGGCGGCCCATCGACCCGCGGTCGGCCCATGGTCAATCTGCTGCCATTGGGCGAAGGCGAAGTCATTTCCAACGTTTTGACGCTGCCTGAGGACGAAGCCGAATGGGGCGGCCTCAGCGTCGTATTTGCCACGGCCAAGGGCTATGCCCGTCGCAACAGCATGGACGCATTTGCCAATGTCCCAAGCAACGGCAAAATCGCCATGAAGTTTGAAGGCGAAGATGCCGATGACAAGCTGATCGGCGTGGAATTGTTAAGCGCTGAAGACGACGTCTTGCTGGCCAGCCGCAATGGCAAGGCCATCCGCTTTGCCGCGGACGACATTCGCGAATTCCAAAGCCGTGCGTCGACGGGTGTTCGCGCGATGAAGCTCGCCAAGGGGGACGAGGTTATCTCGCTATCCATCCTTCAGCGCGTGGGCACCTCGCCCGAAGAGCGCGAGGATTATCTGCGTTTTGCGCCATGGAAGCCCGAGAAGGAAGGCGAGCCCACAATGTCGGCGGAACGCATCGCGGAGATGGCGGAGCGTGAACAGTTCATCCTGACCGTATGCGCCAATGGCTATGGCAAATTGTCGTCAGCTTATGGATATCGCCGCACCGGTCGTGGTGGTCAGGGCATCACCAATATCGACAATATCGAACGCAACGGCCCCGTTGTCGCCAGCTTCCCCGCAACCAAGGGTGATCAGTTGATGCTCGTCACCGACCAGGCAAAGCTGATCCGTATGCCACTGGACAGCCTACGCGTCCTTGGCCGCGGCACCGCAGGCGTGCGTTTGTTCAACGTTGGCGACAATGAACATGTTGTCGGCGCAGCGAAGATTGACGAGAGTGATGATGAGGGGGATGCTGAAGCCACAAGCGGCGATACGCTGATAACTGAGGACGAAAATCAGCCTGCACAAGACTAAAGGTTTAAGGGGTGTGCGGTCTCACGGCGTGAGACCGTTGCTTTAAAACTCTTGCATAAGCAGGCTGTCCGGGCACGACCCAATTGCAGACGTTCATGGGTTAAAGAACCGACCATGCCAACAGTACCAATATGCTTGCGCCTATCGTGATCCAAATTGCGAGTGAAGCATCTGCGATTTGTACCCAAAAAAACGGGTGCTCCAGCATCGGACTGTCTTTCTCAATCAGCTTGGGGTCAACACCCGTTTGATAGGCCAGTGCCTCAGTGAAGCGATCCCATGTGTCACCGTCAACCGGAACCTCCGCAGGCAACGCTCTACAAAGTGACGCGTATACGTCCCCAGCAGTTAGCCAGTACGGGGCATCAGCTTTATCCAGCGTCACACCAAAGACACGTTCAACATCTTCTATAGCGTCTATCTCGTCACCATCGCCGCCAAGACCGACACTGTTTGGTGGAACGATTTTCGTCGGTTTATTGATACAACTATTTCCATTCATCGCAACGACCGCTCCCCAGCCAATGGCGGACTTTAATGAGGCCTCTCCACAAGGCGTATCTTAGTTGACCGATAATTCGGTCCCGGCAGATAAGAGAAATTGCTGAAGCCCCATATGACATCGCTTGGGCCCACCACCAGTTCCAGTCCCGCAGCCGTTGCCTTCCAAACCGGTGGAGGCCCGTCATGCGTGTCGATGATGGCGACTTGCTTGCAATCAGACAAGTCCGTCTGACAAATCCAAGCCTTGTGTAACGTATCTCCCGTGGCACCTCCCGCGGTGTAGGTCCGTTCGACAGCGGCCATGGCTCCACCGCTAATTGATAGCGATGATGTTAGGCCATCGGCCTCCAAGTTCGCGCTATCTGTCACGGAAAGAGGCTTGCTGCATCCGCAGATACCCGTGGCGAGTAACAGAAGTAAGGAGATGCCCTTCATTTGAAATAGGATAGCGTGTACTTCGGCAGTGCGCAATGTCAGCATTTACGGTGACGATGCACTTAACGCCCTCTCTCCGCTAATGGCGTGGCGCGAGACCAATCACCGCACAGCTTTCCCACACCATCCAATATTGTCATCCCCGCGAACGCGGGGATCCATGGCCGGACATGTCCGCTTAACTAACGACCGTTGTTCGAACTCCCCTCCCAGACCATGGATTCCCGCTTTCGCGGGAATGACACAGTGTGCGTGGTGACGGTGGCTTAACCCCCGACCGCACACCGCAACATCCGCTTTCCTACAAATAACCAAATAGGTTATATCATGTCTTTTGAAGGAAAGAGACATGGACCACAGCCCCGACGACATCCCTCCCCCCTCCTCGCTCCGGCATGACGCCGACGCGCGGCTGCCTGCTGCTGCGTATCTGCGTTACCAATCGCGCGCCGATGGCTGGAGCGCGGGGCGGCAGGCGGCTTTTTTGGCGCATCTGGCCGACAATGGCGTGGTTGCCGATGCGGCGCGCGCGGTGGGGATGAGCGTGAGCGGCGGCTACGCGCTGCGGCGTACCACCGCCGGCTATGTATTCAATCTGGGATGGGAGGCGGCGTTAATCATCGCGCGGCGCATCATTGCTGACCGGCTGATGACCGCCGCGATCAATGGCGAAGAGGCCCGGTGGGTGCGCGAAGAAGGCATCACCACATATACACGGCAAAATACGAAGCTGTCCCTGACCCTGCTCGACCGCGTCAATCCGGCACGGACGTTGGAAGAGGTTATGGCGGTCGCATCGCGCTTTGACCTGTTTTTACAACTGGTCGACGACGGGGTCAGCGCGGAGGAAATGTGGGATTATCTTTTCGACGATGCGCTGCCACATAGCGACATGGGCGCGCGGGAAAGGGTAAGGGCTGCGCTTCTACTTACTGAAGAATCCGCGGGTTTTAACGATGGCGAAGGCGAACCGGATGCCAATGCCGAAGAAGATGCACCGGTGGAATATAAATCAATCGACGGCCCGCCGCGGCAGACCGCCCGTTCATTCCTCTCCGGCCGGATAATGCCCGCGTTTGACCAAGGTTTGCGCCACGCCAACCGCAATCATCAACACACCGAAATAATAAAGATACCAAATCGCGATGCCCGATACCTTGGAATTTGCGAGCGGGCCAAGCTCCGCGAATATCAGCAAGTCCGAAATGACAAACAAAACCGCGCCAAACCCGACACGGTAACGGGGAAAATTGCTGCTCCACGCCATCGCCGCCATCGCGGCCAAAATGACGCTATAGGCCGCAACCTGAACCGCTTCGTCGGTGGTCGGCGGAAGACCATAAGCAATCACCGGCGTCAGCAGAAAAATCGCGATTGCGAGCAGTTTCTGGCTAAAGGTCGGCGCCACACGCCTGTGCCGGAAATACAGCCAGATGGCGACCAGATGACCGGCGGCAAAGGCCAATGCGCCTGCAACCATGCTGAATTCAATCAAACCGTCGCCCAGCGCATAAAAGGCCAAAATGATCGCCAAGGGCACAAATTCCCCCACATGATGGCGGTGCAACGCAAAGGGCACCAGCAAGCCGACGGCCGCCATTTTCCAGACGAGGGCAATCAATCCGCCCTCAAGCGGCAGAAATAGCCATGTTGCCGGAAAACTTATCCCGGCGATCAGGCTGGCCAACAGATATGGGCGTTTATGTGCGAGATCCTGTGTCATCCGCCGATTCATCGTGCAAACAACCGCGCAAGACAAGTGGAATATGGTCCATCATCTTATCCGCCGTCAGCCCTGGCCCCGCACGCACGCCGATGTCACCATGCAACCACGCAGCTATGCAGGCGGCTTCAAAGGCGGGAGTGCCTTGCGCCATCAATCCGCAGATCAGGCCGGTCAGCACATCGCCCGACCCCGCGGTTGCCAGCCATGGCGACGCATGGCGGTTGACGGCAACACGCCCGTCGGGCGCGGCGATGTGGGTTTGCGGACCTTTCAACAGGACCACCGCCCCCGACCGCCGCGCCGCAGTATATGCTGCCGCCGCGCGATCGGCGAGATCGATATCGGGAAACAGCCGGGCAAATTCGCCGGCATGTGGGGTCATGACGTCATCAGCGCCGAGATGTTTGAAAAGCCGCGCAGGGCCGCCCGCGAACGCGGTGATAGCATCGGCATCCAGCACCATCGGTATATCGCGCTTCAGCAGCACACAGACAATATCCGCGATGTCCGCCCCTGCCCCCGGCCCAATGGCGAGCGCCGTCACACGCCGGTCGATACACGCCAACGCATCATCCGCCTCACGCAGCATGATCGCGGTCACATGCGCGGCCTGTTCCACAAGCGCGGCCTTGTTTCCGAATATGGTCACCAGCCCTGCCCCGACCGCCAAAGCCGCCTGCGCCGCCAACCGCGATGCGCCGGTCTGCAACGGTGGCCCGCTCCAGACCATCGCGTGGCCGCGGCTATATTTATGCGCGTCGGACGGCGGCGGGACCAGCGTTGGCCGGGTGATCGTGCCGTCTTCGGCAAGGTTAAGCGTAAATCCCATAGTCCATCTTGCCGCTTTTACCTGTGCAGCGCCAAAGATTTTTGATAGCCGCGCCACATGACCAAATCATATGACGTTCAAATTATCGGTGGCGGCTTGGCAGGGTGCGAGGCAGCTTGGCAATTGGCGCAGCGCGGAATGCGGGTGAAGCTTTCGGAAATGCGCGGTTCCGGCGACATGACGCCAGCGCACCAGACCGATGGGCTTGCCGAACTGGTATGCTCAAACAGCTTTCGTTCGGATGATGCGGAAAACAACGCCGTGGGCCTGCTGCATCAGGAAATGCGCGATCTGGGGTCGCTGATCATGCAAGCCGCTGAAGTCGCGAAGGTTCCCGCCGGATCGGCGCTGGCGGTTGACCGTGATGTTTTCTCAGAAACCGTCACCAAGCATCTGGAAAACAATCCAAATATCGACATCGTGCGCGAACGTGTGGATATCATTCCGGCCGACCGCCCTGTCATTATCGCCACGGGACCACTGACCGCGACCAACCTTGCCGAAAGCATCATGGCGAAAACCGGCCAAGATCGCCTTGCCTTTTTCGACGCAATTGCGCCGATTGTGTACCATGACAGCATCGACATGGACATCGCATGGTATGCATCACGCTGGGACAAGGGCGAAGGTAAGGATTATATCAACTGCCCGATGGATGAAGCGCAATATCGCGCCTTTCATCAGGGATTGCTCGATTCCGAGAAATCCGAATTCAAGGAATGGGAAACCAACACCCCTTATTTCGAAGGATGCATGCCGATTGAGGTCATGGCGTCGCGCGGATTGGATACGCTGCGTTTTGGCCCGATGAAGCCCGTCGGCTTGGATAATCCGCGCACCGGGCGCTGGGCCCATGCCGTGGTGCAGCTGCGTCAGGACAATAAGCAAGGCACATTGTGGAACATGGTCGGGTTTCAAACCAAGATGAAACATGGCGCGCAAGTCGAACTGCTGCGCACGATCCCCGGTCTGGAAAAGGCCGAATTTGCGCGGCTTGGCGGCTTGCACCGCAATACATTCATTCGATCGCCGATCCTATTGGACCGTCAGCTGCGCCTAAAATCATCGCCGCATATCCGCTTTGCCGGACAGATTACGGGCTGCGAAGGCTATGTCGAAAGCAGCGCGGTTGGGCTGATGGCCGGGATTATGACCGCAGCGGAGATTTCCGGCCGAACCGTTACAGCGCCGCCGCCGACCACCGCGCTCGGTGCGCTTTTGGGGCACATCACGGGGGATGCGCTGGCCGATGACTATCAACCCATGAACATCAATTTCGGGCTGTTCGCGCCGCTGGACGAAAAAGTGCACAAAAAATCGCGTAAGGCCGCGATGACGGGCCGTGCGCGGACGGACTTAAACAGTTGGATCAGCGCGCAAAAGGTTGCGGCTTAACAGCGGCATCCGGGCTTTTCGGCCTGTTTGGAGCGGGTCTGCGCAAATTCCTTGCGGGTGAGCAACTGGTCCTTGTTCCTGTCCGCGCCCGCAAAGCGCTCTCCGGTCGCCGCCGCCCATTCTTCGAAAGTGAGCAAATTATTGCCATCGCGGTCCAATGCCTTGAACGCCTTCGTTCGGCTTCCCATCATTTCGACGCGGGAAATCAGCTCGTCCCTGTTGCGGTCATAGCGGTTGAAACGCATTTCCTCACGACTTGCCTTTGGCGCTTCGGGCGGCGCTGGACCGAACGCGGGCGCATTGGGTCCCGCTTGGGGCAAGGCATCCAAGATCGCCTCAGGCGGCGGCGCAGCGGGGATCAGGTTCGGCTGGTTCGCCTGTGTCTGCCAGAACCAAAGCCCTGCAACGACGAGCAACAATGCCGCTACACCGCCCACCAATATCCGCTGCATGACCTTCCCCCCATGATGACATCATGGCAATAGGGCCACAAAGCTACCACCCCGTCAAGGCATGGCCAACAAGACGCAATCCCGTCACCTTTCGAACCGACATCGCCAAAATGGACAAGGGACGAAGTTTGCGGCCTTTAGGCAACGCCGGAAGTGGCTGGTTATTCGGCACGCTCAATTTTGACGGGAATTCCAAACGCAACGCATCAAGAGCCCATTGATGTGACACAGAACTGACATCACATCCCTCGCCTATCCAAGCGGCGTAAGATCCAAAAATCGCGCGCCCACGTAAAACGGTATGTTTTGCAACATCCTGTGCCGCCCACTCCCCCTCGCCCAGCAGCAACTCCCAAGCCGAAACCAAGTCCTCCAACGCTGACGGTGAAATGACATCTCCACACGCGCCCAGGGATTGCAGCAAAGGTTCACCCTTTGGTCGAAGCGCAGGTTCCGCGGCAAAAGCATCACGCCACCATGCCAATTTTATCTGCGCAATCATCGGCTCACGCGCTTTGCGCACGATGTCGGCAAAACGCGCATCCAATTGAAGCAGAACGGAGAAAGCAGCGCGAAATGCAACCGGCGTGTAGGCGACCGCAAGGTTGGCCGGAGGCGGAAGATGTAATGATGTCTCGTTCATGTCGTCATTCGCTTCATGTTAATAAATTTTCTATGGTTAACAATTGGGTAACCCTGATCCTTCAAAGAGCACTTACTACGACGCGCGTAGAGGGTGTCGAGGATCCATTGTGGAAACCAGGGGACAGCAACTGTGAAGAATGTCGAGGCGAACAAGGTGTCTGGCGTGATGTCGCGCTTGCTAAAGAATGAAGACGGCAATATCATTGCTCTTCTCGCCGCGTCGGTAATTCCGGTCTTCGGTCTTGTTGGCGGCGGTTTTGACATGACCCGCATCTATCTAAGTCAAACGCGGTTACAAGGTGCTTGTGATGCCGGCGCGCTCATCGGGCGTAAAACGATGGGACTTGGCACATGGACCGCCAATAACAACGCCGCAAATACGCAGGCGGAAAGGCTGTTCGACCAGAACTTCCCAAGCGGCGCTTATGGCACGGCCGGACTTACACGCAGCTTCGCAGAATCCAACGGAAACGTTACAGGGACGGCATCTGTTACCATTCCCATGACGTTGATGCAGGTACTTGGCCAAAAATCCCAAGTTGTTTCAGTCAACTGCCAGGCGGAACTGCGTGTCCCCAACACTGACGTTATGTTCGTGTTGGATACAACAGGGTCGATGGACCAGTCGATTCAAAATTCAGGGTCATCTGAACGAAAGATCGATGGTCTGCGCAAGGCAGTGAAATGTTTTTACGAAGCACTGGCGAAGCAAAACATCACGGACGTGACGCCGTCAGACTGCGGAGAAACGGTTGATCCCACTCCATCCAACGTCGGCAATGTACAATTGCGATTTGGTTTTGTGCCTTATGCCGTCAACGTAAATGTTGGAAGGTTATTGCCGCTCGATTACATGGCGGACCGATGGACCTACCAGTCGCGGGAAGCGTCGTTCACCACGGGCAGCAACGCGATTCCTATATACCAAGGCGAAGGCTCACCCAACTCGGGAGGTTCAGTAACAACAAGTCTTGCAGATACCCCTTGGGAAGATACCGGACAAAATATTGGGCAGTACCCTTCGGTTCTTTTGACAAAAGAGAGCGAATGCCCGCCGCCAGGGGGGGCACCTAAAACGGAACTTATCTCGACAGACGGGCCACGCCAACTTGTCTCGCAGTCGCCCACCACGCCGGTTTATGGTACTCATAACTCTATAACACGAACCTACCAGCAGGTAAGTTCCACAGCCCAGCGATCCTACCGGTATACGTATAGTGCCCTCTTGTTCGGCAGGGGCATATGCAGGTTGCAATCTCGTGATACGGGGCAACAAAATGTCACCACCACGACGACAACCACCGAGGCTATCAACTGGACACGAAATACCAATTTTGCGGGTTGGGCCTACAAACCGGTTACATTCAACGTAAGCGGCTTGAAAGATAACGGAACAAATTCTTGGCGTTCATCGTTGCAACTGCCAATCGGCACGGACGGCGCCAACGCCACGGTCAACTGGAGCGGGTGCATCGAGGAGCGGCAAACCTTCCGAGGGCCCGACAGCGATCCTTCCAACGATTGGGATCCGATTCCGTCAACCGCGCTGGACATGGACATTGATCTGGTGCCGACGAAATCAGACATTGCAACTCAATGGGGGCCTATGCTGCCAAGCGTCATATGGCAGCGCTATCTGGTCAACACGGACGGGTCGGGAAACAAAAGCCGTTCGTCCACGCGGACGACGTCCAATGTATCGGTGGGAAAAGACGACGGGGTTTTAATGCCAACGGTTGGTGAGAGCTGCCCGACCGCTGCAAAGAAATTTCAAACGTGGACGCCTTCCGATTTTCGCAATTATGTGAATAGCCTTACTACGGATGGCTATACATATCACGACATCGGACTGCTCTGGGGCGCGCGCATTATGTCGCCAACCGGTATTTTTGCAGCGCTAAATGCCCCAAAGAATATGACCATTGAGCGTCATATGGTGTTTATGACGGATGGTGAGACCAACGTCGTCCACGATGACTATTCGGCTTATGGTGTGCATTGGTATGACCGCCGACAGACGCCGATCAGTACTGCACCGTCCAACAGCCAGCTGGTCAATATGACGGACGCGCGGACGGCAGCGCTTTGCAAAGCCATCAAAAACAAAAATATCAATCTGTGGGTCGTGTCCTATGGAGACCTTAGTGGTCCAACCAACGACAGGTTGAGAGCGTGCGCAACACCGGGTAAATTCTTTCAAGCTACCAGCGTTGCGTCCTTGGTCAGCAACTTCAAAGAAATTGCTGCTAAAATTTCAGCACTGCGTCTGACGCAATAAGGACGAGGCGCTCGGTGACCACAAAATTCTCATCAAACGAAGATGGTGTGTCCATACTCGAATTCGCCCTTATTGCGCCTGTGGTCATGGCGATGATGCTGGGTACGTTGGATATCGGACACTCCCTTTTCGTTCGTGCGACCCTAGATGGCGCTGTGCAGGACGCCGCAAGAAGTTCGTCGTTAGAAGGCGCAACGTCCGAAACGCAGCAAGATCTTATCGATGAACGCGTAGCATCGACGATCCGCGAACTCGCCCCAGATGCTAAAGTCACGGTAAGCCGACGTTATTACAAGACCTTTTCGACGGCCGCGCTGGCACGCGCGGAAGAGGTTATAGAACAATCACCTGGTAATTTGAAATGCGATCGCGGTGAAAGCTTTATGGATGCAAACGGAAACGGCGTTTGGGACGCCGATGGCGGATCCGATGGGCAAGGTGGCGCAAGGGATATCGTTATCATCACATTTAAGGTCAGCTACCCCCGCCTTTTCCCAATGGCGGCATTGCTTGGCTGGTCGGCCAATGTCGAAATGCAATCAGAATCTATTCTCGCAAACCAGCCTTATGGTGACCAGACAGGCTTTGGCAAACCTGTCCAAGTCAACTGCCCATCGGTGTAATACATGGAACACACATTTCTGAGAACATTCCGCCAACTAAAGCGTAACGAAAGTGGTGTGGCGATGGTCGAACTTGCAGTGTCGTTACCCTTCTTCCTCGGCCTGGTCGTAGGAGGCGTCGAAACCGCAAACTATGCCTCTGTCATCATGCAGATAAACCAGATTACACTACACACCGCCGATGCGGCAGCGCGCATTGGGACAACAACGCCGTCAGCTAACAAAACTATTTCTGAAGCGCAAATCAACGACGTTTTTCAAGGATCTTTGCGTGAAGGCAAACGCATCAACCTTGGCGGAAATCACGACTACACCGATCCATCATCCAAAGTGAAGTCTACGCGCGGCAACGCCCGAATCATTTTATCCAGTGTGGAAGAGGTCGCTGCATTTGACGCTTCTGCGCCGCGCTACCGCATTCGTTGGCAACGCTGCGCGGGCTCAGCTACCTTTTACAAATCAAACTACGGTACCACGTCAACAGCGAGAAGCATCACCGGAATTGGCCCGGTTGGACGGCAAGCATCCCCTCCCCCTGGAGGTGTGTTAATGTTCGTCGAAATGCAATATTATTTTAAGCCAATGATCATAAACGGCTTTTCGAACCTGACCGATAGGACGATCAGTCAAGTCGCATCTATGGTGGTCCGCGAAAACCGCGACACAGTTGGCCCCACTGGAAGCGACGGGATATACAATGATGAAAAGGTCACCGTCTCCACCTGTTAAAGCGGGGACGGCGGATATTCCTCTAAAGACCTAACGTTTTGCGAACTCCAGCAACAATCTTGTCGGAATGGATCAGCGTCGCCTTCTCCAGATTAGCCGCATAGGGCATCGGAACGTCTTCGTTGGTGATGCGCAAGACGGGTGCGTCGAGATCATCGAACCCCTGCTCCATGCACACCGCAAGGATTTCGCTGCCGACCGAACACACCGGCCAGCCCTCTTCGGCCACCACCAGGCGATTGGTTTTTGCAAGGCTCGCCAGCACCGTTTGCGTATCCAGCGGACGAATGGTGCGCAAGTCAATAACCTCCGCGCTGATACCTTCGGCGGCTAACATGTCAGCGGCCTCCAACGACAGCCCCACGCCAATGGAATAGCTTACGATCGTAACGTCCGTGCCTTCGCGCATGATGCGTGCCTTGCCAATCGGCAACACATGGTCGTCACCTGTGGGAACATCAAACGTGCGACCGTAAAGCAGTTCGTTTTCGAGGAACACGACAGGGTCCTCGCACCGGATCGCGGCCTTCAACAAGCCTTTGGCGTCTGCGGCATCATAGGGTGCAATCACAATCAGCCCGGGCACGCTGGCATACCATGGCGCATAATTCTGGCTGTGCTGCGCACCGACGCGCGCTGCTGCACCGTTTGGACCACGGAACACGATGGGGCAGCGCATCTGGCCACCCGACATATAATTGGTCTTTGCCGCCGAATTGATGATGTGATCGATCGCCTGCATCGCAAAGTTAAACGTCATGAATTCGATGACAGGGCGAAGCCCGCCCATCGCGGCGCCAGTGCCGATACCTGCAAAGCCATATTCGGTAATTGGCGTATCGATAACGCGGCGGGCGCCGAATTCGTCGAGCAAGCCCTGCGTCACTTTGTAAGCGCCCTGATATTCAGCGACTTCCTCACCCATGACAAACACACGGTCATCGCGGCGCATTTCTTCCGCCATTGCGTCGCGCAAAGCTTCACGCAAGGTAACTGACTGCATCGCAGCGCCATCCATTGCGACGGGCGCCGCCTTCGGAGCAACGGGAGCGACCGCAACCACGACCTCAGCTGCCGGCGTCGGTGCGACGGCGGGCGGCGGGGTGGTTTTTGCTGGAGCAGCAGCCTCGTCATCGCTAGAGATCAGCGCAATCACGGTGCCGACCTTCACCCCGTCGGTGCCCTCAGGCACGGAAATGGAAGTAATCACGCCTTCATCAACGGCTTCAAACTCCATTGTCGCCTTGTCGGTTTCGATCTCGGCAAGGATATCGCCAGACTTGACGCTATCGCCTTCCTTCACCAACCATCTGGCGAGCGTGCCTTCTTCCATCGTTGGAGAAAGCGCAGGCATTTTCAGTTCGATTGCCATCAATATTGCTCCACCAACACGTCAGTATATAGTTCGGACAAATCCGGTTCAGGCGATGCTTCCGCAAAATCAGCAGATTCGTTCACGATTTTCCGGATTTCCTTCTCAATGGCCTTCAACTCGTCGTCGCTCACGCCAAGGTCGGCCAGATACGCCTTGCATCCTTCAATAGGGTCGCTGTTGTCACGTACCGACTGCACTTCATCGCGGCTTCTGTACTTCGCCGGATCGGACATGGAGTGCCCGCGATAACGGTATGTCTTCATTTCGAGCAATACAGGGCCCTTGCCGCTGCGCACCCAGTCCAATGCAACCTCGGCAGCACCGCGCACGGCGAGAACATCCATACCGTCAACCTGAATGCCCGGAATGCGGAAGCTTTCGCCGCGGCGGTATAATTGGTCCTCGGACGACGCGCGGTTTACGCTGGTGCCCATCGCATATTGGTTATTCTCGATGACGAATATGATCGGAAGTTTCCACAATTCCGCCATGTTAAAGCTTTCGTAGACCTGCCCTTGGTTGGACGCACCGTCGCCAAAATATGCGAGGCACACCCCGCCATCGTTCGAATATTTGTGGCCGAAGGCAAGGCCCGCACCCAGCGAGACCTGCGCCCCAACGATGCCATGGCCGCCGTAAAATTTATGCTCCGTCGAAAACATATGCATCGACCCGCCCTTGCCCCGCGAAATGCCCGCCGCACGGCCAGTCAGTTCCGCCATGATCAGATTGGGATCAATGCCATATGCCAGCATATGCCCATGGTCACGATATCCCGTGATGACGCTGTCCTTGCCGGGCGTCAGCGCGGATTGCAGCCCAATGGCGACGGCTTCTTGGCCGATGTACAAATGGCAAAACCCACCGATCAGGCCAAGGCCATATAACTGCCCCGCTTTTTCTTCAAAACGGCGGATCAAGAGCATGTCGCGATAGAATTTCAGAAGCTCTTCTTTGGTCGCTTTATATGGCTTTGGTTCGCTCGGACGTTCGCGGTTGGCGCGCGCGACGTCTTCGCTCACACTGGCCTTCTTCGACACAGATTTTTTCGCTGGGGTGGTTGCCAAAACAAGTTCCTTTGGTGGAATTTTTATATGCGCATGCGTTGTCGCCTAGTCAAAATCGACCAAGGTGAAAAGCGCTTTTCCGCAACGGAATGCACTGCATAGCTATTCATTCTATGACGAGTGTATCACTTTAAAGGAACGACAACCTCATCCGGGGCAACAACGTTCAGTTCCTTGCGCATTAATTCGCCGGCCAAGTCAGGATCGACATTATCGCGGTCCAGAAGCAACTGCCGATTCCGCAGAGCATCCCGCTCCTTTTGCAGCTTTGCCAGCTCAATTTTACGCTCACTCAGCGCCGCCCGATAGTCCGTCCATGCAATGATACCGGTTGGCCCAAGAAGCGCATAAGACGCAATACCCAGCAAAGCGACAAGCGCCAATGCTGGCCCAATCACCGACTTCACATATTCAGGCTTTCGGTTTGAACGCACCATATTCAGACAGAATCATATTTTCGGACAAATGGCAAGAAAGGAGAGGTCAGCGGAATATACCCTGCCCCGCATATTGCGCCGATGCACCCAGCTCTTCTTCAATGCGGATAAGCTGGTTGTATTTTGCCAACCGGTCGGACCGCGCAAGGCTTCCGGTTTTAATCTGGCCGCAATTTGTCGCCACTGCCAAATCGGCGATGGTCGCATCTTCCGTCTCGCCCGAACGATGTGACATCACGGCGGTGTAAGAAGCCCGGTGCGCCATCGATACAGCAGCCAGCGTTTCCGTCAGCGTACCAATCTGATTGACCTTCACCAACAAGGAGTTGGCAAGACCTTTGCCAATGCCCATTGCGAGACGCTCTGGGTTGGTGACGAACAAGTCATCGCCGACCAACTGAACCTCGTGGCCGATCTTGTCGGTAATGGCTTTCCAACCTTCAAAATCGTCTTCGCTCATGCCGTCCTCAATAGAGCGGATGGGATAATCCTTGCAAAGCGCAGCGAGGTAATCCGCCATTTCATGCGGAGAAAGCGAGAGACTTTCGCCGGAAATTTCATATTTGCCGTTGCGGAAAAATTCGGTCGCGGCGCAATCCAGGGCAAGCACAACGTCTTCACCAGCTTTAAACCCAGCCTTGTCGATTGACGTCATGATGAAATCAAGCGCGTCACGCGTAGAGGCAAGATTTGGCGCAAATCCGCCTTCATCGCCAACCGACGTCGCCAAACCCTTTTCATGCAGGCCTTTTTTGAGCGTGTGAAAAATTTCGGAGCCCCAGCGAACGGCTTCTGAAATAGATCCCGCGCCAACGGGCATGACCATGAATTCCTGAAAATCGATGGGGTTATCTGCATGTTCACCACCGTTGATGATATTCATCATCGGGACCGGCAGGACATGCGCGTTCACGCCGCCAACATAACGATATAATGGCAACCCGCGTGCGTCCGCAGCGGCCTTTGCGACTGCCAAACTGACGCCCAAAATAGCATTGGCACCAAGGTTCGACTTGTTGTCGGTACCGTCCAAGTCGATCATCACGGCATCGACATTTTCCTGATCTTCTGCGTCGAGTTCCAAGAGCGCTTCATAAATCGGCCCATTAACCGCCTCGATTGCCTGTAACACACCCTTGCCCATATATTTGGACATGTCGCCATCGCGCTTTTCTACGGCTTCATATGCGCCTGTAGATGCGCCCGATGGAACAGCTGCGCGGCCAAAACTGCCATCTTCCAACAACACATCAACTTCGACTGTCGGGTTGCCCCGGCTATCCAAAATTTGGCGGGCATGTATGTCGAGGATCGCAGTCATGGAAAGCTCCAGTAAAATCGTGATGGGAACAATGTCAGCGCGTCTATCGTTGTGTTGATGATTTGGCAACGACGCT
>NZ_JBILOS010000101.1:0-6914 GCF_044374345.1 Sphingorhabdus sp.
GAAACCGTTACCTTGGGCATGCTCGGCCAAGCCAAGCGCGTCACCATCGACAAGGACAACACCATCATCGTCGACGGTGCTGGCGAAACCGATGCGATCAAGGGCCGCGTAGAAGCGATCCGTGCGCAAATCGAAAACACGACCAGCGATTATGACCGTGAAAAGCTGCAAGAGCGTTTGGCGAAACTCGCCGGCGGTGTTGCCGTGATCAAGGTCGGTGGTTCGACCGAAGTTGAAGTGAAAGAGCGCAAGGACCGCGTTGATGACGCGCTGCACGCAACCCGCGCAGCCGTTGAAGAAGGCATCGTCCCAGGCGGCGGTACTGCACTTCTGTACGGTACAAAGGCTCTCGAAGGCCTCAAGGGCGTCAACGACGACCAGACACGTGGTATCGACATCATCCGCAAGGCGATTGTTGCTCCATTGCGTCAGATCGCAGCCAACGCCGGATTTGACGGTGCCGTTGTCTCGGGCAACCTGCTTCGTGAAAACGACGAAACCATGGGCTTCAACGCATCGACCGACGTTTACGAAAACCTCGTAACTGCGGGCGTTATCGACCCAACCAAGGTTGTCCGTACAGCGTTGCAAGACGCGGCATCGGTTGCTGGTCTGTTGATCACCACCGAAGCTGCCATTTCCGACGCGCCAGAAGATAAGGCTGCTGGCGCCGGCGGCATGCCAGGCGGCATGGGCGGAATGGGCGGCATGGGCGGTATGGACTTCTAATTGTCCAACGCTTTTTGAAGCACAGAAAATGGGCCGGAGGGGAAACCTTCCGGCCTTTTTTGTTGTGTGGGGTTGAGTCGCGTGGGTGCGTATGCGAAGGGGCGGTGTGCTCAATTCTATCCATAGAGAAGATGTTTTGCCTTAAACATTGAAATATAATCATTTTATTAACCATAAAATAGCTATTGCACTGCAAAATAATAAGCGTATTTGCCGCCGCCCTAGCAACAGAGGTTTCCGGCGATGCAAAATGCGCATTCGGGTTCAGTTGAGTCTCCATCCATCCACAAACATTCGCTCGCGGCACTGACGGTCGGTGCGATCGGGGTCGTTTTCGGCGACATCGGCACCAGTCCGCTTTATGCCTTTCGCGAAGCGCTCCACCACAGTGCGCCTTCGGGCGGCATTCAGGAAGCGGCGATATTTGGGGTGCTGAGCCTTGCGCTTTGGTCGCTCATCCTCGTTGTTACCGTCAAATATGTCATCTTCCTGATGCGCGCCGACAATGATGGTGAGGGCGGCGTGCTGGCACTGCTTGCGCTTGCCGGACGCGGCATTGGTGGCCGCAAGGGCGCGGTGCTTGCGCTTGGTGCGGTCGGCGCAGCGTTATTCTATGGCGATGCGATCATTACCCCGGCGCTGTCCGTGCTGTCGGCAGTGGAAGGGACGAAAACCATTCCGGGCATTGGCGAGAATATCTCTCAGCAGACGATCATTTACATTACCTTGGTCATCATGGTTGCGCTGTTTGCCATCCAATCGCGCGGGACGGCGCTGGTATCAAAACTGTTCGGGCCAATCTGCGTGGTCTGGTTTCTGGCCATTGGTGGTCTTGGCCTGTTGCATATATCCGACTATCCAGCGATTTTTGGTGCGCTGTCGCCGCACCATGCGGTTTCGTTTCTGGCGAGCAACGGCATCGTTGGTTTGATCGTGCTGGGTTCCGTATTTTTGACGGTCACCGGAGCCGAAGCATTGACGGCGGACATGGGGCATTTCGGCCGCTTCCCGATCCGTTTGGGATGGTTCCTCTTGGTGTTCCCGGCGCTCAGCCTGAATTATTTTGGCCAGGGTGCATTTGCCATGGCGGCGCTTGAACAGGCGCGTGCGGCGGGCGTTCCACTTGAAACGCAGGATTGGTTCTTCCTGATGTCACCCGAGGCAGTGCGCGTGCCGATGATCGTCTTGGCGGGCCTTGCCACGATAATCGCGAGCCAAGCGGTCATCACGGGCGCCTTTTCACTGACCCAGCAAGCAATCCAGCTTGGGCTGTTGCCCCGTATGAAAATTGTGCAAACCTCTTCGGGCAGTGCAGGGCAAATCTACCTTCCGGCGATCAATTGGATGCTGTTATTTGGTGTCTGGTTACTCGTCGTCCAATTCCGCAATTCGTCGGCAATGGCGTCGGCTTATGGCATCGCGGTTACTGGAACGATGGTGGTGACCACATGCCTTGCGTTCGTTGTCGTGCACAAGCTTTGGCAATGGAGCCTCGCCAAATCCTTAGCGGTGATGTTGCCGTTTCTTGTCATCGACTTCATCTTCTTCGGCGCGAACATCTTGCGCGTGGTTGATGGCGGTTGGGTGCCGTTGGCCGTTGGTGCGCTGATCTGCCTGATTATCTGGATCTGGGTGCGCGGAAAGCCGTTGATCGACATCAGAGAAAATGACCGCGCCATGACACTTGCGGAACTTGGCAAGTCACTGACGAAAAGCAAAGTCGCGCGCGTCGACGGAACGGCGGTGTACCTGACCGCCAACCCAGAGGGTGTTCCCGGAACGATATTGCACAATCTGAAGCACAACCGCGTGTTGCACGCGCGCAATATCGTGCTGTCCATCCGCACCGCCAGTGTCCCGCATGTACCCAGCGAAGAGAGGGCGACCTATGTCGAAGTCGATAAGAATTTCGCGCGGGTCATTCTAAAATACGGCTTTATGGAAACACCTGACGTGCCGAATGACTTGGCCTTGGCAATTCCCGCAAAAGATGCGCCGTTGGATTCTATGATAACCAGCTATTTCATGGGCAAAAGCGTTTTGGCCGCGTCAAAAAACGAAGGCCTTCCGTTGTGGCAGGATATCATCCTGATCTTTCTGCAGCGTAACGCCTATAACCCGGCTGAATTTTTCGGCATTCCGTCCAACCGCATTGTCGCCTTGGGCGGGCAGGTGGTCATCTAGGGGCAGGACCCTAATCTGGATTAGCGGGTGGCGCGGCGTTGTTCGGCGATGCGTTCGGCGGTGAGGAGCAAGGCTTCTAGGTCAGCCAAGTCGATGTCGAAGGTCTCATGGGTTTCCTGAACCGCTTGATCGATATCGGCGCGCAAGAGGCCCACGGGCAGGGCAGGTGTGGCCGCCGCGCGATGCGGATAGCTATGGCCGCTGAAGCGGTGGAATAGCCAGCCTGCCGCAAGCAATGCCGCGGAATTGGCGGCGACGATCGACATTGGGTATATATAGCCCGCATCGACAATGGCTTGGCCGCCCAAGATGGTCGTGATTGCAACAGCGCCGCTGGGTGGATGCAGGCAACGCAGCAACGACATCAACAATATCGACGCGGCCACGGCAATGGCGATGGCGGCAAAAGTGACGGGTACCATATGCAGCACCGTCACGCCGACCAACGCGGAAATGACATTGCCGCCGAACACGGGCCATGGCTGCGCCAATGGGCTGGATGGCACCACGAATACCAGCACCGCCGATGCGCCAATGGGCGCTATCAGGAACGGCAAAGCGGGGAATATGTCCTGAACACCAAGCCCCGCCAGCGCCGCGACAAGGACGCCAAGGCCAGCGCCTGCACATGCGATCAACCGGTCATGCAAGCTTGTGCCGGCAAGTTTCGGTACGAACAGGTGCCACCGGCGCGATGTGTCTCCGGTTGCCACCCGCTTAGGCGCTCATATGCTGCAGCATCTCGCCCATTTTTTGGTGGAGCATATTCATGCCCTTCAACGGCCGAACCATGACCTTGAAATGGGTGATGAGGCCATCATCATCGCAGCTAATCATGTCGATGCCGTTGATCGCGATACCGTCGATCACGGTCTTGAATTCAAGAATGGCGCTGTTTTCGCGGTGCCATTCGCCGACATAGGCAAATTCGGCATTGCCGAGCGTGTGGCCAGCTGCGGCGAGATATTTGGCCGTTATGGCCTTGCCCACTTGCGGCGAGTGGACAACCGGGCTTTCAAACACACAATCGTCGTGCAGGACGGCGGATATCGCATCAACATCGCGTGACAGGGCAACTTTGTGCCAGATTTCGGCGGGGTTATGGGGCATGTTCAATATCCCAGATCGAGGTTTACCATTGGCTCAAGCGGCGCGCCTTGGCGGTAGCGCTCCAGATTTTCGAAGAAGCGTGTTGCGGAACGCACGAACATCTTGTCCTGCGCGCGGCCCGACAAGTGCATGGTGACATGCGCGTTGTCGAGGCTCCATAACGGGTGATCGGCGGGCAAAGGTTCGGGCGTCGTCACATCCAGAAACGCATTGGCGATGTGCTTGTCCTGCAACGCAGTGACCAACGCGTCCTGATCAATGACGGAACCGCGCGCGATGTTGATGAGCGTTGCGCTATTCTTCATCGCGGCAAGTTCGTCTGCGCCAATCATGCCGTCGGTTTCCGCAGTCGCGGGAACGGCAAGGATGACCCAGTCAAAATCGCCCAATTGCGCGCGCCATTGATCGGGCGTCAGCGTGTTTGGGCCTGCCGAGCGGCGCACAATGGTGACATCGACGCCAAAGGGCTTCAGACGTTCTTCAATCAGCTTTCCAATCGCGCCATAGCCGAGCAACAAGGCCTTGGAACCGAACAGTTCAACCTTGCCGGGCGAATCGAGCAGCCATTCGCGGCGTTCCTGCGCACGGACAACTTCGCGATAGTTCTTCGCGACGGTCAGCATGCCCATGACGACATATTCGGCGATGGTAATCGCGTTAATGCCTGCGCCATTGGTGACAACGCAGCCCTGCGCCTTCAACTGCGCCAGCGGCATGCCGTCGACGCCGGCATAGATGCTGTTCAGCCATTTCATGTTGGTGGCGGCATTGATGACCGTGGCCATATCGCCCTTGTCATACATGTCGAACCAGCCAATCTCCGCCTGCGGCGCGAGCGCGAGCGCCTCTTCCTTCGACATGAAGAAATGCGGCTCGATCCAATCGGGCAAGCGCGGTTCAATGAGGGGGCGCACAAGGCCCGACATCACGAGTTTCGTTTTGGTCATGCGGCAAAAGCCTTCCAAGTTACAAAGATTAAGAACGGGATGCCGACAAGATCGGTCATCGCAATGGTTTTCAGCGCGGGCGGTGAGCCTGCAGACCAATAGAGAACCAAGAATGACAACATGCTGACGCCGACGCCAACGCTGGCAATGCGGCGGCTCGCAGGGTCAAAAGCCGCCCAGACAGCAAGCAGAAAGATAACGAGGAACAGCGCAGCGCGATGATGCAGCAACAGAAACAACGGGTTATCGCTAGCGACGCGGTAAAGCTGCCCAATCATCGCCGGACGGAACAGCGCCAGCGCGGGCAACGCGTGGATAGCCGCAAGGATGAGCCAAGCAATTTTGAGCATCATATATCCAACTTCCAATCCCAGCCAAGCGGGTCGCCGTCCATGACTTCAACGCCTTTGGCGATGAGGTCGTCGCGGATGGCGTCAGACTTGGCGAAGTCTTTTTCGGCGCGCGCGTCTTTGCGTGCGGTGAGGGCGGTTTCGATTTCGGCTTCGGTGATGACGGCGGCTTTGGGCCGGATGCGCAGGTCGGTGCGGCTTAGACTTTGGAGGTTCAGACCCAGAACTGCGTCCATCTCTGCAATCGCAGCAAGATGCTGTGCAGCGTCGACCTTCTTCAAGCCGATGAGCGTTTCTAGCGATGTTATTGCGACAGCCGTGTTGAGGTCATCTGAAACAGCCGCCGCAAAATCGTTAAGTGCCGCCGAAATTACCGGAGCAACGTCACCCTGAACTTGTTTCAGGGTCCATTTATCAGCTTCAACCGCCGGTTCGTTGGGCACGATGGATGCTGGAACGTCAGTCACCGAAGGTGAACCAAGTTCAGCATGACGGGCCTTGAGGTTTGCGACAGCCATCACCATCCGCTTCAGTCTTACAAACGCGGCCTGTAATCCCTCCCAGCTAAACTCCAGCTCGCTGCGGTAATGCGCTTGCAGGCACATCAGGCGGTAAGCGAGGGGGTGGAAGCCCTTGTCGATCAGCAATTGCACGCGCAGGAACTCGCCCGATGATTTGCTCATCTTGCCGCTGCGTTCGATCAGAAAATTGTTGTGCATCCAAAATTGTGCGCCGCTGTGGTCACCGCCGCAGCGCGCCTGATTTTGCGCGATTTCATTGGGGTGGTGGATTTCGCGATGGTCGATGCCGCCGGTGTGGATGTCAAACGGCAGGCCAAGCAGCGCCTCTGACATGACCGAGCATTCCAGATGCCAACCCGGTGCGCCTTTGCCCCATGGGCTGTCCCATTCCATTTGCCGTGTTTCGCCCGCGGGCGTCTTGCGCCAAATGGCAAAGTCGGCGGCGTGGCGTTTGCCTTCGACCTCTTCGATGCGGCCTTCTCCGTCCTCGGTCTTGGCGCGCGCCAATGCGCCATAATTGGCAACGGTTGAGGTGTCGAAATACAGGCCCGATTCCAATTCGTAGCAATGCTTGTCGGCAATGCTGGTCGCATAGGCGATCATCGCGGGCACATATTCGGTCGCAATCGACCAATGCGCGGGCTGACGGATGTTCAGCGCCTTAATGTCGTCCCAATAAGCTTGCGTATAATGCCGCGCGATGTCCCAGATCGACTGCGCTTTTTCCGCCGCCATCTTCTCCATCTTGTCTTCGCCGGCATCGGCGTCGTCGGTCAAATGGCCGACATCGGTGATGTTGATGACATGGGTGAGTTTATAGCCCTTATATGACAGCACCCGGCCAAGCGTGTCGGCAAAAACATAGGCGCGCATGTTGCCGATGTGCGGGTAATTATAGACCGTCGGGCCGCAGGTATAGACGCGTGCCTCGCCATCATGGACGGGGGTGAAGGTTTCCAGTTGCCGGGTCAGGCTGTTGAAGAGTTTAAGCTCGGACATGGATTGGCGATGCTGGAAATGGGTGCGTAGGTCAACCCACCTCCAATCTCTCAAAGTCACCCTGAACTTGTTTC
>NZ_JBILOS010000102.1:0-6911 GCF_044374345.1 Sphingorhabdus sp.
CCTGCAAAAAGGCAGCGGACCTGAGCGAACAGATTGAGCGGGAAAAGAATCGCGCACGGTAAACGCGTTTGTCTGCCAACCGGTAATGGCTGTCGACCAACAGCCAATTTGCATCAAAACTTTGTATCTCGTCGATTGCTACGCTTTTTGGTCGAACGCAGCTTTCGCCCAAGGCCTGCGGTCCGTTAAGGCATCGGCAAAGACCGACGGGGAAGATGCCCGCGGGTCTCGTGGAGGGTTATGCGCGTTTTTGAACTACGTGTCGCACTGTTGACGTCGGCTATGGCTGCGATGAGCGTACCGTCTCAAGCTGTTGCCAATGACAGCGGCGCAAATGCCGAGGCATCTTCAGTTCGGGCCGGCAGTCGGCAATTCACACCCGATTTTTTCACCACCTACGCTCCCGTCACCGCGCTCGACATGGTGAAGCGCATCCCGGGATTTTCCATCAGTGAAGGCGAAGGGCGTCGTGGCTTTGGCGAAAATGCCGGCAATGTTCTGATCGATGGAGATCGGCCATCCACAAAGTCCGATGACGTGTGGACGATGCTGTCCCGGATTCCGGCAAGTCAGGTCGAATATATTGCGTTGTCAGAGCAGGCCGGCGCGGACACCGAAGCGCAGGGGCAAGGGCAAGTCATAAATATCGTCCGTAAGCGGACTGCAAAGATCGGCGGCACCTATGAAGGGACGATCATCGCTGGAACACGCTACGGTTTCCAGCCATCATTGAACGCGTCGGCAACGCTCCGGCGGGGCGAAACAAGCTATGAATTGAACCTGTCATCTTATTCTGAACGGGTCTACGGATTTGGCCCTGAAGATTTTAAGACAGGCTCATCTGTCTTGCTGGAACGGCGCTTTTACAATGGCAAAGGCGGGAATGACCAAGTGGCCCTTGGCGGCGCCATCAAAACCAGATTGGGCGACAGCAAGGTCAACCTCAATGGCCAAGTGCGCTGGGATGACAGTTTCGACATTCGGGAGGCGGACTATTTCAATGGCTCCGGCGTGGATGCCGCTGACGAGCTGTTACTGCGCGGCGGCCCCGTTAGCGACATCAGTTATGAAGTCGGCGGTGACATTGAATTTTCCGCCGTACCGAAGACGAATGCCAAAATTGTCGCACTCTATCGATCAGGGCACGAAAGCGCCTATAGTAGCATCGAAATCGCCCGCATGGGGCAGCCGGTGACTTTGTTTGAAACGCGCAGCCGCAACACGCCCACAGAGGCTGTTGTACGCATCCAGAATGACTGGAGCGGGGTTGGTAGGCACGCCATCCAATTCGGCGCTGAGATCGCTTATAATCGCCTTGACGCCCGTTTCAGTGTCGCCAATTCGGTTGCAGGTGCGGTGACCAGTTTCCCGGCATCAGATGTCCTTGTTCAAGAAACGCGGTTTGAACCATTTGTCAGCGACGTATGGACGCTTGGCTCCTCTTGGAAAGTCGAAGCCGGTGCCATTGCCGAATTTTCCAAACTGACATTGTCAGGCGACAGTATAGCGGAGCGGCGCTTTCAATTTATCAAGCCCCGCGCCATTGCGACGTGGACAATCAATCCGCAAACCACCTTGGAATTGCGCGCCGAGCGTCAGGTTGCCCAGCTGAACTTCAATGAGTTTGCGACCTCGGTCGATGTGACTGTCGGCAATCAGGTGGATGCTGGAAATGCAGACCTTGTGCCTGAAAAAACAACGACTTTCTCCGGCCTCATCCGTCACAAGTTTCTGGAACGCGGCAGCATTCAGTTCCGTGGTGATTATCAGCTGGTCAGCGATACCCAGGATCTTGTGCCCATCACTATCCGTGACAGCAATGGAGCGATTACTGCGCAATTTGATGGCACCGGGAACATCGGCAAAAGCGAGCGATGGAATGCCGAGCTGGAGATAACATTACCGCTGGATTGGCTGACGCACCCCATTGGGTTCGCGGGCATCGAAGCGAAATATATTGGCCATTATCACGGTAGCAAAGTGACCGACCCCGTCACTGGCCTGAACCGCCGCATGTCCCACCGTCCATTGTGGCACCAACAATGGGATATCCGTTATGATATGGCCGACCTTGGCCTTGTCTTCGGTGCATCCTTCAGCGTTCAGGAACCGAATTTCGCCTATTTCTTCAACGAGATCAGGCGCCAGCATGAGGGCACACAATCGACGCTATTTATCGAATATAGCAAGTTCAGCCTAGGGACACTGCGTTTCCAAGTGACCGACATGGCGGGTTTCCATCGTGACCGGTTTATTTATGCGGGATCGCGGGCGTCGGGAGGGCTCGATCAGATCGTGAACCGGAAACGCACCCTCGATCCGCTGCTTCAATTGACGTTGTCAGGTAAATTCTGATTATTCGCTGCGCAACGCTTCAATCGGCGAAAGACGCGATGCCCTGATGGCGGGGTAGCCGCCGAATAGGATGCCGATGATTGCGGAAAACGCGACAGACATTAATGCCGTGTCCAACCCGACGGGGGCTGGAAAGTCGGCCACTTGCTGAAAAACGGCTGCAGCGAGGACCGCCAATGTCAGGCCGATAGCGCCGCCAATGACGCATAGCACAGCGGCTTCAACGAGGAACTGGTTACGGATGTCGCTGCGCTTTGCGCCTAGCGCCATGCGAAGGCCGATTTCGCGCGTGCGTTCGGTAACGCTGACCAGCATGATGTTCATGATACCGATGCCGCCCACCAGCAACGATATGGATGCTATCGCGACCAAAACGGCCTGAAAAATCTGGGTTACTTGACCGGTCGTCTCGGCGATTTCCGTTGTTGTGCGCACAGTGAACGGGCTAATTCTTCCTTTGGGTACGCGGTAGCGGTCGCGTAACATACGTTTGATTTCCTGCTGCCCCGCGAGCAGCGAATCTTCGTCCTCGAAACCGACAAACAGCAGTGTCACATCGTCAGGCCCCTGCATCGCCGTGGTCTGCAGCCGCTGACGCAGCGTCGTGATGGGCACGACAATTTGGTCGTCATTGTCATTACCCAAATTGCTGCCCTTGCTTTCGAGCAAACCGATGACCTTAAAGGGAACGCGATTGATGCGCACGGTTTCGCCCACAGGATTTGCATCTGCGAACAGCTTGTCGGCAACCGTCTGTCCGATCACAACAACACGTGCCGCCGCACCGACATCGCCATCGGTCAGAAAACGGCCTTCGGACGCGGTGACGTTGGACACAATGCCATATTCAGGTGTGGCACCAGTCGCTTGTGTGGTGGCGCTGCGGCCCGGTGTGACCAGTTGGACGCTGCTGCGGATCTGGGGTGCAACAGCGCTCACGCCCGATACCTGCCGCAAAATGGCACGGCCATCGCGCTCGGTTAAGCGGCCGCGGTCTGTGGAACGCGGCGGGCCGCTGCCGCTATCGGGCTGCGGCACGACGATGGCCATATTTGAACCTAAAGTCGCGATCTGCTGCGTCACCGAAACCTGTGCGCCATTGCCCACCGCTACCGCCAAGATGACCGAGAATACCCCGATCATCACGCCAAGCGTGGTGAGTATGGAGCGCATCAAATTGGTGCGCAGCGCCGTCATCGCAATTGCAATATTGACGCCCCAGCCAGCGATGGAGTTTAGCAGCTTACTCATCCGGCAACCGCGCGGCGTCGCGATTTGACCGCAGCGTCTTCGATGACGCGCCCGTCGCGAAAGACAATGCGCCGTTCGGCATATTCGGCAATATCGGGCTCATGCGTGACGACGATGAGCGTGATGCCTTCGTCATTCAACTTTTGGAAAATGCCCATGATATCGAGCGATGTCTGTGTATCCAGCGCGCCTGTGGGTTCGTCGGCGAGCAGCATGAGCGGATCAGTGACCAGTGCACGGGCGATGGCAACGCGCTGTTGCTGGCCGCCGGACAGCTTGGCAGGGGTGTTCTGCAAACGGTTACCAAGCCCCATCGCCTCAAGCTTCGCCTGCGCACGCTCCCGGCGTTCGGTATAGCCAAGGCCAGCGTAAATGAGCGGCACCGCCACATTGTCCAACGCGCTCGTGCGGGCGAGCAGGTTGAACTGTTGAAACACAAAGCCAATTTTGCGGTTCCGAATTTCAGCCAATGCATCGCTGTCGAGCGTTTTTGTATCAATGCCGTCGAGTAACAAGGTTCCAGACGTTGGGACGTCCAGACAACCGATCATATTCATAAACGTCGATTTGCCCGAACCGCTGGCACCCATAATTGCGACGAACTCGCCGCGCTTTACGGTCAGCGAAACGCCGTTGACTGCGTGCAGAACCTCGCCGCCGATCACATAATCTTTGACCAGATCATGCGTTTCAAGAAGCGGCGCTGTCATCTTCGTCCGCATTGTCGTCGGTTTGGGTCTTCGGCTTCAGGGATTTTGTCCGGATGAGAACTTTGTCGCCCGCTTTGATGCCCGAAGTCACTTCCGTATAATCGTCACCTTGTAGGCCGATCTGAACCTGTATCCGGACGGGGCGATACGGATCGCTTCCTGCCAGATACAATGTCGGCTTAGGTGTTCCCTTTTTTGCGGGCGCCGCTGGCTTTTCTTCTTTCGGTTCGCCCCGGTCCGCCAATTTGGGACGGAAGCGAAGCGCGTTGGTTGGCACGCGCAGCACATTGGCCTTTGCGCCAGTGATGATTTCTACATTCGCGGTCATTCCTGGCAGCAATTTGCCATCTTTATTGTCCACGTCGATGATGACGAGATAGCTGACCACATTCTGCGTTTCGACGGGCGCTTGGCGGACCTGCCGCACTTTGGCGCGGAATATATCATTGGGGTAACTGTCGACGGTGAAGGTCACATCTTGGCCTTCGACAATTTGGCCAATGTCTGCTTCGTCAACCGATGCTTCGACCTGCATCTTGGTGGTGTCGGCCGCGATTTCGAACAGGTTTGGCGTCTGGAAACTGGCGGCGACGGTGGTGCCCGGTTCAACAAGTTTATTGATGATGACCCCGCTGGCGGGCGCCACAATCACGGTGCGGTTCAGGTCGAGCCGTGCTGACGAAAGCTCCGCAGTGCCTTGGCTGATCTGCGCATTGCCGCTTTGCGTTTGCGCCAGTGCAACCTGCAAGGCGTTGCGCGCGCTGTTAAGCTTGCTTTGCGCGATGTCTAGGCCCGCTTTTGACACAAAGCCGCGTTCCGCCAGCGCGCGTTGCCGCGCAAAATCCCGTTCCTGTATCTCAAGCTCCGACCGCGCACGGGCGACATTGGCAACCGTTTGCTGCAAACTGGCGCGGGCGAGCGCGACTTGCGCTTCGGATTGCTGCACGCGCGCACGCACGCGGGTTGAATCGATCTCGGCGAGGACTTGGCCCGCCTTAACCGGCGAATTGAAATCGACATAGACCTTGGTCACTTGTCCCGATACCTCGGTGCCGACCTTGATTGTATTCAGCGCGCGAATTTTGCCGCTGGCCGAAACCTTGCGCAGAACTTCGCCGCGCGTGACGGTCTCGCTGACATATTCATAGTCATGCGGGGTAGGGCGCACGATGCGGTAGAGAATGAATAGCAGGACAAGCGCAATAAACGCTGACCATTTGGGGTGCCGTTTCACCCAAGCCCGTATTGTTCCAAACATCCGACCTGCCCTCAATTGTCTCCCGTCACTATATATGTAGCGCGCACAGATTAGGCCAGTGATTTATTCATGTAACACAGCAAAAAGCCCGCCGGAATTGCTTCCAGCGGGCTTTTGTTATTCGTTGAAGGAAGCGAAGCTTATTCTTCTTCGCTGCTATCTACAACATCATCGATGGCGGCGTCAGTGGTGGTCAGATCATCTGAAATCACCTTTGCCAACACATCGTCACCGATGGCTGCTTCAGAACCCTGTGCCAATTCGGCAGCATGCTCTTCAGCTGCTGTCTCAGGCGCAATCAGGCTTTCCTGAAGCTTCTTGTAGCTGGCACGAAGCGCAACGTCGCGGCTTGTCGCGGCAATCCGCATGCGGTTCATGGCAGAACCAGTACCCGCAGGGATCAGACGACCAACGATGACGTTTTCCTTCAGACCGGTCAGGATGTCCTTCTTACCTTCCACAGCGGCCTGTGTGAGGACGCGTGTGGTTTCTTGGAAGGACGCTGCCGAGATGAACGAACGTGTCTGCAACGAAGCCTTGGTGATGCCGAGCAATACGGGGTTACCGGTTGCAGGTGCCTGACCCTTGGACAGCTTCGCATTGATTGCGTCCATTTCTTCGCGGTCAACCTGTTCACCGGGAAGCAAGGTTGTGTCGCCACCGAATGTGATTTCAACCTTCTGCAACATCTGACGAACGATCGTTTCGATGTGCTTGTCGTTGATCTTCACGCCCTGCAAACGATACACTTCCTGAATTTCCGCAACCAGATATTCAGCCAGTGCTTCAATGCCCATGACTTCAAGGATGTCATGCGGGTTCGGCGAACCAGCAATCAGGTTGTCGCCCTTACGGACGAAATCGCCTTCCTGAACATCAAGTACCTTCGACTTTTGGATCAGATACTCAATACGTTCGCCTTCTTCCGGAACAATCGCGATCTTGCGCTTCGCCTTATAGTCGCGGACGAATTCAACGCGGCCCGAAATCTTCGCAATGATTGCGTTATCCTTCGGAATACGTGCTTCGAACAATTCGGCAACGCGTGGCAGACCACCGGTGATGTCGCGGGTCTTGGCAGATTCACGGGTCACACGCGCGATAACATCGCCTGCCTGAACCATGGCACCGTCTTCAACCGAGAGCATCGTGCCAACGCCGAGCAGATAGCGCGCAGCTTCACCGCTGTCGTCATCCAGCAAGGTAATGCGTGGGCGAAGGTCTTCCTTCTTGGTGCGGCTGCCGGCACGATCTTCGATAACGACGCGCTGGGCGATACCCGTTGCTTCGTCGGTTTGCTCGGTCAGCGTCTTGCCGTCGATCAGGTCCTGATATTT